>DCGB01000129.1:16767-18194 GCA_002314515.1 Solobacterium sp. UBA1789
ATTGAAGAAGATGCTTCTTTAATTAAACTGAAGGTTACTGCTGAGGGTAAGATTAAGGTCAGATCTGATCATTCAACTTCAGCTGATCAGTTATCCTATTATATCGATGGTGATAACAATATGGGTCTTGTTGTCTATGAGGGCGACATTGTTTATGCGTATGATAAGGTAGCAGCTGGTGGTTATACCTGGTATAAGCTCGGTGATAGGGCTTGGATAGCTGATAAAGATGGTGAATGGCTAAAGGTCATTAATTAACGGACTAATAAAAGTCCGTTTTTTTATTGACTATTCATAGGACACATAATACAATTAAGACAGATAATACAGAAAGGACAGATTTATGTTTCTGATTAAACTGCAGGGCAAAGAATCGATTTATGAACAAATCAGGAGTCAGATTACTTTGTTTATTGAAAAAGGTATTTTACAGGCTGATGATAAATTACCAAGTGTAAGGAGTCTGGCTAATGATCTGGGTATTAATCCCAATACCGTTCAGAAAGCCTATTCACAGCTGGAAGAAGATGGTCTGATTTATACATTGAATAAAAAGGGTGTGTTTGTTAAGGCGGCTGTGAAAGAACATAATCTGGAAGATGTTTCTTATATTATCAAATCCTTCAGGGACAAGGGTATTTCCAGGAAGGAAATTGAAAACATTGTTGATATGATTTACGGAGATGAAAATGAAACTAGTAATTAATGGTGTTAATAAAGCATATGGAGATAAAGAGGTTTTAAAGAATCTTTATCTTGAATTGGATGAATCAACAATTTTTGGTCTGGTTGGTATCAATGGTGCTGGCAAATCAACATTGCTTAGAAGTGTTGCCGGTGTTATGAAAACTGATAGCGGATCAATTACTTTTGGCGATCATGATACTTATTATGATGATCAGATTCGCAAGGATATCTTTATGATTGCGGATGATCCTTATTTTTCTAATGCTTCCAGCATTCTGTCACTAAAAGAATTCTATAGTACTTTTTATGATGTTGATGAGGAAGCTTATAGAGAGTATCTGTCTTTATTTAAATTAAATGAAAAACAGAGTCTAAATTCTTTTTCCAAGGGCATGAAGAGACTGGCTTTTCTGATTTTTGCGTTGGCAATTAAGCCCAAGCTTTTACTGCTGGATGAGGCTTTTGATGGCTTGGATCCAATCGTTAGAGTTTATGTTAAGCAGGCACTTAGTGATCTGATTGAAGACAATGGCTCAATTATCATTATTTCTTCGCATAATCTAAAGGAACTTGATGATATCTGTGATTCTTTTGGCATTCTGGAAGAGGGCCGTATTGATACATATGGTGATCTTTTGGTTTCTAAGGCTAATATTAATCGTTATCAGCTGGCTTACGATAAGCCTGTTGATGAAGACATATTCAATGATTTTGATATCTTACACAAGACTGTTAATGGG
>DCGB01000129.1:18210-18986 GCA_002314515.1 Solobacterium sp. UBA1789
TTATAACGCTGGTTATCAAGGGTGACAGGGAAGAGATTTCCAGCCGTTTAGAAGAAACACATCCTTTGATTCTGGATGTTTTGAATATCAATTTTGAAGAACTATTCATTTATGAACACGAGGGGAGAATGAGCTAATGTTTAATGTGCCTTATTTTAAATATCTGCTTTCCAGTAAAAAATTCCTGTTTATATTCTTTTTGCTTGCCAATGTTTTATCGGGTGTTTTCAATATTTTCAATGATGTTGATACTCCAATCTTTTCTTTTGCGATTTCCATCGTTGCCTGTTATGTCTGTCCTTTGCTGTTTTTCTCTTTTGTTCATAACAACAAGGCCAATGATACTTATTTTTCTTTGCCTTTGAAGCGTAAGACTTTATTGTGTACAACTTTAATTTTTATTTTATTTCTAATCTATGTTCCTTATGCTTTGTCGGTGATTGTTACAGCTTTTAGTCGTTCTTTCGCCTTGTCTTTTGGAGATGTATCTTTATATCTTTTACTTAGTGTTGGCTTTTTTGCGGTTCTGATTATTTTTAATACGGCAATATTTTTATTTGCCAATAGTGTTTTTGATGGAACGGTTATTCTGGGAGCCTATAGTCTTTTGCCACTGATTTTATATTTGGCTGTCGAATTTTTCCTGAACGCCTATGTTGTGGGTTATCAGCCGGATATAAGTTCCAGATGTTTTACTTATATGTCACCGGCTTATATGGTCTGCAGCATTTTCTTTGATTGTTTCTCAGCTAGTTATCATGGCCAGTATTTATGGA
>DCGB01000129.1:19001-20793 GCA_002314515.1 Solobacterium sp. UBA1789
CTGTATTTTATTTTGTTTTCTTTTCTTTTGTATCGTTTGTTTAATAAACACAATGCTGAAAAGGCGGGTTCATGTTCTGATTCTTTCTTTGCCTATCCTCTGATTATTTATTTGTATACGGTTTTGACTCTTTTCCTGGTTTGTGCAAATGAAGATGTGGCATCCTGGTCATTTATTGCAGCTAATGCCATATACTGTCTGCTGATTTTTGTTTTGTTTACAGTGGCTCAGTTTGTTTTCCGCCGTCGTTTGCAGATTACTTTAAAATCAATTGTTTCTTTTGTGATGGCTGTTATTCTGGTTTTCTGTCTTTGTATGGTAGCAGAAAAAACCGAGGGCTTTGGTTTGTCATACAAATATCCTTTATCAGCTAATCGAGCTTATGAAATCTATGCTTATCCTTATGAAGTGGTTGATGAATATCACATATATAGCGATGATGAAGAAGATAAATTTATCGAAGTTCACTGCTATCTGGAACTGAATGAAAATGAAGATATGGCTTTAACGGATAAGATGGAAGAATTGCGCATGAAGGCCATAGATAATCATTATCATCAGGATGTTAGTGATAACTCTTATGCCTATCTATATATCAGCAATTTCAACGAAAATGGTCGTGTTATTAATTCTTTCTATTACTATGAATGTCCTTGTTTGACTTATGAAGAATTGCTGAAAATCTCTTATCAGCTCAACGAACATTCTTATATCAATATCCTTTCGAAAGAAAAAACCTATGAACTTGTTGATGGTGAATTAATAGAGCAGGAATTGTCATATAATTAATTCATGGAAAAAGATCGCATTATTGAATTAAGAGAATTATTAAATCGTTATAATTACGAATATCATGTTTTAGATCAGCCAACAATTCCAGATAGTGAATATGATCATTTATTCAGAGAACTGCAGGATTTGGAGGCTAAACATCCGGAAATGGATGATCCTTCTTCACCGACTAAAAAAGTTGGTTTTGAGGTTTTAAGTGCCTTTAATAAAATAACCCATGAAAAACCAATGTTATCATTGGGTAATGTTTTTAACTACGAAGAGTTAAAAGAATGGGGTAATAAGATTTCAGAATTATATCCCCAGGTCAAATATTGTGTTGAATACAAAATAGATGGTTTAGCCATGTCTTTAACTTATGAAAATGGTCTTTTTCAAAGAGCCGTTACCCGTGGAGATGGCGTTGAAGGTGAGGATGTCAGTTCCAATGTCAGAACTATTCGTTCGCTGCCGTTAAAGATCCCTTATAAGTATCCATATGAAATTCGTGGCGAAGTCTATATGCCAAAGAAAGCTTTTGAGAAAGCTAATGCTCAAAGAAGAGCGGCNNGACAAAGAAGAGAAAATGGCGAAGAGGAATTCGCAAATCCAAGAAATGCAGCTGCAGGTTCAATCAGGCAGCTTGATTCACGTATTGCTGCTTCCAGGGGTCTGGATGCTTTCTGGTATCATGTCCCTGATGATGTCAATGCCGATAGCCATTCCAAATCATTGGAATATGCAATGCATCTGGGTTTTAAGGTCAATAATACCTATCGCGTCTGTTCAGATATTGAAGAGGTCTGGAAATTTATTGAAGAGACCACTTTAATTCGTCATGATCTTCCTTATGAGATTGATGGTATGGTTATCAAGGTTGATGACTATGCCATTCAGCAGAAACTCGGATTCACTTCACGTATTCCGCGTTGGGCTATGGCATATAAGTTTCCGGCAGAAGAAGTTAGAACGGAAGTTGAAGATATATTTATTACTGTTGGTAGAACTGGCAAGTGTACAC
>DCGB01000098.1 GCA_002314515.1 Solobacterium sp. UBA1789
ATTTGGCTATGATAAAAAAAGAGCCATCCTGAAACAAAGAAGAATATCAGAATTAACTTTATTGATATTTTCTTTTTGTTTTGGTGCATTTGGCTCTTTGTTGGCAATGTTTATATTTCGTCATAAGACCAGGAAAATCAAGTTTAGAGTTCTAATTCCCTTGTTCCTGTTTTGCCAGCTTTTTATTTTGTTTAAATTGTGGAATTAATACCATTCAATGAGGCTTTTAGGCGATTATAAACTTCTTTAACGCTTTCTTTTTCGCCGTTCTGATACCAGGCCATCAATGAACCAATAACGATGCCAGAGAAGATACAGGTATCATAGTCGATTTGAATGACGTCAAGTTTTTCATCATTACTATGGAGGGCAATGATATTATCCTTTTTAACTACAAATTTTTTTCTGATCAGATCAAGACGGTTACAAAGCAGGATATTATTGAGAATATCGGTATTTTTCATTACAAAGACAAGAGTCTGTTCCAATGGGTCTTTGTATTGGCGAATATTGTCGCCAAAAAATTCATCATATGCCTTATCAATCTGATAGACAAGTATATCGGAGATGTTGTCAAAAAGGCGATAAAAAGTGGTTCGACCAACACCAGAACATTTTTGAATCTGGACAACTGTCAACTGCTCATATTCAGTTGTTTTCAGGCAATTGGAAAAGGCTTCAACAATTTTATTGGCAGATTTTTTGCTTCGAGCGTCATTTTTAATATGATACATATAAACCTCGGTCTTTATTATATAATTATTATACTCTAACTATGTATAAAAACATATAATGAATGCTATAATGTGGAAGATGTTTCTAATAGAACATCTGCGGCTTTGCATCCCCCTTATGACGCCAGGCCGCTTTTTTTGTTATACTTAAAATAAATAAAAAAAGGAGAATGATAATGTATAAGGCAATTATTTTCGATTTCGATGGTACCTTAACAAATGGTAAACTTTTTGATTATCGCGTTTTAAACGATTTTCTTAGACCATATTTTCCAGACCTTGATGGTGTTGAATATGAGGCAGTAGTTCAGCAGTTTAATATGTCGGATATTTATGCAACCGGTCCAGCTAATTTCCGCTGGCGTTGTCATTCTTTTATAAAGCGTTATGGATTGGATGAGAAGATTGCGGATGATCTGGAAAAATTCTGGGAAAGTGAAGCCTATAAATATACAGAACTTCGCTATAATGCCATGGATGTTTTGCTTAGACTTTCCAAAAAATACAAATTAGGTATTCTGACTAATGGTGGTACCCAAAGACAGCACAACAAGTTAAAAAAAGCCGCTATCTATGATATGATGGCCGGTATTGCTGTATCTGAAGAAGTTGGTGCACCAAAACCTGATAGACGGATGTATGAGACGGTTTGTCAGCGCATGGGTGTTGAATTAAAGGACTGTGTCTTTGTTGGTGATTCTTATGCAGGCGATATCCTGGGTGCTTATCGCTGTGGCATGTATCCTATCTGGTTTGTCAATAATGCCGATATCCCTGGCGGTTCAATCATCAGTAGAATATCAGATCTCGAAGAAATATTTGCGATTCTGGAGGAAATAGATAAATGAATTTCCTGACGCTGGCCAAAGAACGTTATTCGGTAAGAAAGTTTGAAGATAGAGATATCGAACAGGAGAAACTTGATCAGATAATTGCAGCTGGTCATTTGGCACCTACAGCAGTCAATAATCAGCCTCAGCGTATTTATGTCCTCAAAAGTGAAGAGGCTCTGGAAAAGCTAAAATCCTGTACCAAAAGCCATTTTGATGCCAAAACTGTTTTACTGATTGGCTATCATAATAAGGAAAACTGGATTAGAGCCTATGATGGCAAAAATAGTGGTGATATTGATGCAGCTATAGTTACGACGCATATGATGTTAGAGGCCAAGGAAATTGGTATTGGCTCTACCTGGGTCATGTCTTTTGACAGTCGGAAATTAAGAAATCTTTTAGATATTCCTGCTGATATTGAGCTTACAGCCTTACTTCCACTTGGCTATCCGGCAGCCGATGCAAAGCCTTCTGATCGTCATTCCACTTATCGTGATTTGAATGATATTGTCTCTTATCTTTGATGAATAAGTCTGATATTATAAAGCGTCTGGAAGAACTGGACTTTGATAAGAATGAATACTGGCTCATAACAGGGGGAGCCATGGTTTTTTATGGCCTACGGGAAGATACTAACGATATTGATTTAGGCTGTAGTAAAAAAATGGCTGATGAACTGATAAAGAAATATCCTTATAACATAAAAAATGAAAAAAGGATGATCCGTATTGGTGATGATGTGGAAATCTTTGAGGGATGGCTGGAAGATGAGGTTGTTTTTGTTGATGATTTTCCTCTTGTTTCAATAAATGGTCTTTTGAAAATGAAAAGACAACTGTCACGTGAAAAAGATTTACGTGATATTAAACTGATTGAAGAATATTTACAAAATGAAGGATAGCCTAAAGTATATTCTGGCCGTGGTTTTATATGGGACCAATGGCCTGATCATGAATTATATATCTTTTCCCAGTGAGCTGGTTGTTTTTTGCCGTGGCAGTATTGGTGCACTGGTGATTTATCTCTTTTTAAAATCGCGTAAACAAAAAATAAATAAAGATAGTATTGAGGCCAATGGTTTCTGGTTGACGCTATCTGGTGTCAGTTTAGGTTTGAACTGGATTTTTCTGTTTGCGGCTTATATTAAAACGACAGTGGCAATTGCCAGTTTGTGCAATTATCTGGCGCCGGTTATTGTGGTGGTGATTGCGCCTTTTGTATTAAAGGAAAAAATAAAGATTCAGAAGCTGTTTTGTGTTGGTGGTGCCTTACTTGGCATTATTCTGGTTTCTGGTGTTGTGGGTGGTAATTTCAGTGGTGATAATACCGAGGGAATTATCTATGGTTTACTGGCTGCTGCTGCGTTTGTGATGATTGTTATCTGCAATCGTAAGATCAAAGATATCAATGCTTTTGATAAGGCTTTTTATCAACTGCTGGTTTCAGCTATTGTTATTTTGCCTTTTGTGATTGTTAAATGCTTAAGAATTGATATAGTCTTTGATTTCAGGTCTTTGTTGCTGACTATTCTGTTGGGTGTTTTGCAGACAGGTATTGCCTATTGTTTCTATTTTGATGCCATGGGTAAGCTGCCGGTAACTGAGATTGTTATTTTAGGTTATATTGAGCCGGTAGCTTCGGTTTTGTTATCTTTTTTTGTTTTGCATCAGCCTTTAACACCATTAGCCTGGTTGGGTTCAGCGTTGATTGTTGTCAGCGCTTTGTTGTGTGAATTATTGTAAATAACTGATTTAATAGTTACTAAGAAAAAAGCTGGATTTTTATCCAGCTTATATAATTTCTTTGATTGTGGCAACTGTTTTTGCCAGGTCCTGAATGTCCGATGGGATGATAAGTTTAGTAGCTTGTCCATCGGCCATTTTTTCCGCAGCTTCGAGTGATCTGATTTTCAGATATTCATCACCAGGTTTTGAGTTGTTGATCATTTCAACAGCCTGAGCCTGTGCCTGAGCAACCTGTCTGATAGCTTCAGCTTCACCTTGAGCAGCTCTGATGCGTTCTTCTTTGATGGCATCAGCTCTAAGGATTGCGGATTCTTTTTCACCTTCAGCTCTGGTAATGGCTGACTGTTTTTCACCTTCAGCAGTTAAGATGACAGCTCTTTTTTCACGTTCAGCTTTCATCTGCTTTTCCATGGCTTCCTGAATTGATCGTGGTGGTGTGATGTTTTTAACTTCAACACGCGTTACTTTGATGCCCCATTTATCAGTAGCTTCATCCAGAATTCTGGTGATCTGACTATTGATATTATCACGCGATGTCAGCGTTTCATCGAGTGTCATTTCACCAATGATGTTTCTTAATGTTGTAGCTGATAAATTTTCAATAGCAGCTAGTGGGTTTTCAACACCATAAGCATAAAGCTTAGGGTCAGTAACCTGGAAAAATACTACTGTATCAATCTGCATTGTAACATTATNNTTTCAATAGCAGCAATTGGTCTTTCGACACCATATGTCAGCATCTTTGGATCAAAGACCTGGAAGAAGACGATGGAGTCAACCATCATGGTGACGTTATCACGGGTGATGACTGATTGAGGTTCAAAGTCAGCAACCTGT
>DCGB01000079.1:0-1175 GCA_002314515.1 Solobacterium sp. UBA1789
GTATCGGCATCAGTCATAATAATGACCTTGTCATAATGAATATCATCAACATCAAAGTTGGCACCAACACCAGCTCCAATTGAATGAACAATAGTATTTAATTCTTCGTTTTTTTCAATCTCGGTAATTGAGGCTTTTTCCGTATTCAAGACCTTACCTCTTAGTGGCAGGATGGCCTGATAACGGGAGTCACGACATTTTTTTGCTGAACCACCGGCCGAATCACCTTCGACCAGGAATAATTCAAGTTTTTTATAGTCCTTACTTTGAGCAGGAGCCAGTTTACCTGAAAGCAGTTCTTTGGCCTTGGTATTGGATTTTTTTCCAGCTCTTGCTTCATCTTTAGCCTTGCGGGCTGCCTCACGGGCAACAGCTGCTCTTTGAATCTTATGAATAAGATTATTGGCAACTTCCTTGTTTTCAGCTAAAAAATAACCCAGTTTCTCACTCAAAACTGCATCAACTGCATTCTTGGCTTCTGGAGTACCCAGTTTACCCTTTGTCTGACCTTCAAACTGCAAAAGCGATTCGGGAATAGATAAGGAAATAATGGAAGTCAGACCCTCACGAACATCCTGACCTTCAAAATTCTTGTCTTTTTCTTTCAATATACCCTGCTGGCGGGCATAGTCATTAATAGTTTTGGTAAAAGCTGCCTTATAGCCAACCTCATGACTACCGCCATCAGAAGTACGAACGAGATTGACATAGGAAAAAGTATTTTCCTGATAACCATCAGTATATTGGAAGGCAATATCGACATTAATGCCATTGGCCTCACCGCTAATACAGACAGTATCATGCAAGACATCCTTATCCTCATGCAGATAAGACATAAAGGAACGCAATCCATCGTTATATAAGAATTCCTTTTTTTCGTTATTGATATGATCAATGACAACCAGCTTAACATTCTTTAAAAGAAAGGCTTCTTCCTGTGCTCTATCGGCAACTGTCTGTATGTTAAACTGTGTAGTTGAAAAGATCTTTTTATCAGGTTTAAATGTTACCTTGGAACCACTGCGATTTGATGTTCCAATTTCCTGTAAAGGAAAAACTTTTTTACCACCGTTTTCAAAACGGATAAGATATTTTTTCCTATCACGGCAGACTTCAACTTCTACCCATTCGCTCAAGGCGTTGACAACGGATGCACCAACACCATGAAGACCACC
>DCGB01000079.1:1228-3780 GCA_002314515.1 Solobacterium sp. UBA1789
CCACCGGCATGAAGGACAGTAAAAATAACTTCCAGAGTATTTTTGCCGCTTCGATGCTTACCAACAGGCATACCTCGTCCACTGTCTAAGACAGAGCATGATCCATCTTTATTAAGTTCTATTATTATTTCATTACCAAAGCCATTCAAGGCTTCATCAATGGCATTATCAACGATTTCCCAGATTAAATGATGTAAACCGCGGCTATCAACTGAGCCAATATACATGCCCGGTCTTTTTCTAACGGCTTCCAAACCCTCTAAAATCTCAATACTGCTGTCGTCGTATTTATTGCTCATAGTACCTCTTTTCAACTATTAGATTATAGCAAATTTAATACCATCATGGTAGAATGAAAGCGATTATGAAAGTCATTAAAATATTACTTTGGATAATAATTTCTTATCTTATTGGTTCAATACCCTGGGGCTTGATTATTGGCAAAGTCTTTTTCAAAAAAGACATTAGAAACTATGGTTCCGGTAATTTGGGTGGAACCAATGCCGGTAGGGTTTTAGGTCTGCCTATTGGTATTCTGGTTATTGTTTTAGACTCTTTTAAGGCTTTAATCATGATGACTATTGCCAATTTTGTCTTTAAGGATGCTGTTGTCTTTAGTGGTTTGGCTGTCTGTATAGGTCATTGTTTTCCGGTTTTTGCCAATTTTAAAGGTGGCAAGGCTGTTGCCTGTTCCTATGGTTATCTTTTAGCCTTGGGCATTTATGTAACTGGCGATTGGGTTTTTACTTTATTATATCCATTATTGATTTTTATTCTTGTTTTATCTTTAGGCAAAATTGTCTCTTTGTCATCAATGTGTGGTATATTGTCAGCAGCAGTTATTGCCTTTTTAACATATGATAATAAGTACATAGCCTTTTGTACGCTGATATTGGCCTTGTTTGTAATTTATCGACATCGCAGTAATATCATACGAATTATTCAAGGCAAAGAATCTAAGGTATCATTTATAAAATAAGACTTCATAAGAAGTCTTATTTAAGCTTTGATATCTTTTAGATAATCATATATCTTTTGATATTTCTGATACTTTTCCATATAGAATTCATTATTCTTTTTTATTGGATAAAAAGTATCTTTTATTTTGACACAGGCATTAGCTGCTTCTTTTAAATCCTTATATACTCCAGCATTGACACCTGCTAACATGGCATTCCCAAGACAGCCAGGTTGTGGACAGTCAATAGTTCTAAGTGGCAGATTGTAGATGTCTGATCTGATTTGCATATATTTGCGGGAATTGGCGCCACCATTTACGGCAATAATATTATCAACATGCATGCCTTTTGAGACAAAACGCTGCATATTGAGATACATCTCCAGACTCTCTCCTTCCATTAAAGCCCGATAGATTTCTTCGTTAGTTGTAGAGAGTGTCATGTTTAAAATGGCACCACGAGAATCAAGATTATCACCATAGGCACCAAAACGTGGCAAGGCAATCAGATCTGTTGGATTATCAGGTATTTGTTTATCATATTCGCCATAGAAGTCTTTTCCTTCTTTTAACCAGTTTCNNTTCTTTTTCATAGCGGCCAATATGTTCTCTAAACCATTTCAAGAGAACACCACCAGTTAAATTGCCATTTAACATAAGCGCATAATTATCACCCATGACATGATTTTTTAGAGAATATCCTCTTTCCGGAAAATCAGTCAATACATTATTGTTGTCTGTAATAATCATCATGGTATCAACAGTTCCAATTGCATTCATTGCTGTTCCGCTTTGAAATACACCTGAACCAACTGAGGAAGGAATATGATCATGTCCGCCAATAGTTAATGGTATACCAGCATCAATGCCTAAAATGATTGCCGCTTCCTTTGTCAATTTACCTACTTCATAACCATGAGGAACCGGTTTTGGCATCTTATCAATATCAATTCCTGCCCAATCCAAAGATTCTTTAATCCAATGTTTTTCTCTGATATGAAATGTGCAGGTTGAAGAAGCTACACCATAGTCAACAAAAGAGCCACCGCCCAATTTGCCCAAAACAAAACCACAGATAAATTCAATACGATTGATTTTATCAACAATTTCCGGATGGTATTCTTTGATAACCTGATATTTAAAAATAGAATGAAGAATACGTGGGAAGGTTCCGGTTTTCATTCGGTGTTCAGCAACATTGAATTTCTGATTGAAATCATCAATATATTGCTGACCACGATTATCAAGATACATTATTGAGTTGCAGAGAACCTTATCATTCTTATCCAATAAAACAAAAGATTCGGCAAAAGATGATACACCAATACCTTCGATTTTTTCTTTACAGTTTTTTGCACATTTTTTTAAAACATTTAACGATGCTTCGGCCAGTATATCAGGATTCACCTCAAACCATCCAGGTTTTTCCTGTATCATGTCATATTCCTGATATTCCAGCGATATAATATTGCCATTATAATCAAAAGCAACAGCTTTAGCACCGCTTCCACCTATATCTAATCCGATAATTGCCATAATTACTCCTTAAAAAAAGCGTCATAGACGCTCTTATTGACCCATTGATTTCATTATT
>DCGB01000079.1:3816-4007 GCA_002314515.1 Solobacterium sp. UBA1789
GATGGTTTACGACCCATTTGGGCAAACATAACTCTAATCTGCTTTTCAGTAATAGGCGGATTTTCTTTTAACTGTTTCTGAAAATAATGACGGGAAATAAAAAAGCCGGCACCACCACCAATAATTAGACCAATAACCAGATAAAGAATTGACAACCAGAAATTTTGCATATTAACTCCTCTACTCTTCTA
>DCGB01000079.1:4030-6256 GCA_002314515.1 Solobacterium sp. UBA1789
CAATAAGTTGTTTTTTGTAAAACAGCCCGACAAGTGTAAATTTCCTGAGCTCGCCCAGGTGGGTCATCTATATAGACATTTAGGATTCCTAACTTAATAGGCTTTCAACACCTGCCTATAACGCGAATAAGACCCGAATTAAATATGTAGGAATTTAACAAACTCATCAGGCAAATTCATTATAACAAGAAACAGGTTTATTAATAGTCTTGACTTTTATTCTGCAAATGCTTTCATCATTTTTTCATAGGTTTTTTCCAGCTTGCTCATTGCACTATCGCTAAAATCATTATCATAAGGATAACCTACTAAAGATGAAACAAATTTACCATTTATTATCGTAAACAGATGTGGTGTCATTAATTCTTTTTCACCATCGCTTTCAGCCAAAACATCATACAGCAGATTATATAAAACATCATAGTCATCTGTTCCGATTATTGGATAAATGCTTGATTCAGCATCGATATAATAAACGCTAAGGTCAAGTTTCTCTGCAACCGCATTAACATGCTGAATAATGACCTGGCAATGTGAACAGGCGGTTCTGGATAAAATAAAGATGCCACTGCCCTTTTCTTCCAGGCATCTTTTCAATTCTGATACTGTTGTACCCTTAAAGTGGTGATTTGTTGATGTCATTCCCTTATAGGCACTCATGTCGCAATCATAAGTTTCCAGCTGATATTCTTTATCAAAAGTTTCACTTTTAGTGCAGGATGTCAAAGTTAATAACAAACAAAATAAAAAAAGTACTTTTTTCATAACTTTATTTTATTACAATTAAACTATGAAACTAACAAATTTATTCCCTAATTATCAGGGCAGAGATGTTGAAATCAGTGGTCTCAGCATCAATACACAAACATTAAAAAAAGGAGATCTGTTTCTCTGCATCAAAGGCGCCACTGTTGATCGTCATGATTATATCGATCAGGCTATCAGAAATGGTGCCGCTGCTCTATTAACCGCAAAAGATGTCGACGTTGATATTCCTTATGTTAAAGTCGAAAATCCCAATTTGGAAATGGAAGACATCTATCGCCGCTTTTACAATAATCCGCAGAATAAACTGAAAATAATTGGTATAACCGGAACTGATGGCAAAACATCAACTTCAATGATTACTCAAAAACTGATCGGAAGCGATAAATGCGGCTACATTGGCACAAATGGCTATTCCTGTGCCGCCTTTAAAAGAGATACCGACAATACAACACCAGGTATTGATAGTCTATATCGTATTTTTTCTGAATTTGTTGATAGCGGTTGTGAATATGTTGCGATGGAAACTTCTTCTGAGGCTTTCTTTTATGGTCGTTTAAAAAATATATCTTTTGTACGTGGTGTAATTACAAATGTTGACAGAGAACACTTAAATACTCATAAAACCCTGGAAAACTATATTTCCTGTAAAAAACAGCTGTTTAATCAATGCCAAATGGGCATTCTTAATGCGAATGATAAATATTACAATGAATTTAAAACTGTCAATGACAATAATATCAGCTATGGTTATCAGTGCAGTAATGATCTTTATATCAGAAAATATGATATTTTAGCTGACAAAACTCTGATAGACTTTGTATATCAGAATAAGGAATATCATATTACTTCACCACTGCTGGGAAAATTCAACGTTGAAAATCTAATGGCCGCCTTGGCTTGTTGCCTGTCTTTGGGTTTTGAAATATATCATCTTTTAAACAATTTACCGGCTTTATTTGTCGATGGACGAATGAATAGTGTAAACACTGACGATGATTACTATGTTATTGTTGACTATGCCCACACACCTAACGGATTAAGACGTTTATTTGAATTCACCAATACATTGAATATCAATAGGACTATTGTAGTCATTGGTCAGGCAGGAGAACGTGACCCATATAAAAGAAAAGATGTCGGAAAGATTGTTGCCGATAATGCCCAGTTGGCTATTTTCACCTATGAAGATCCTCGAAATGAAGATGTTGATTCGATTATTGAAATGATGACAACTGATATTAAAGATTATGATAATTATTTAATTATTAAAGATCGACATGAGGCAATTGAAAAAGCAATCATGTCGGCTCAAAAAAATGATATGGTTCTGATCCTTGGTAAAGGCAATGAAGATTATCAGTTAATTAAAGGTGAATGTATCGATTTTAACGATATTGATGAGGCAAAAAAAGCTATCGCAAAGAAAAAGAAGGTTTGATGTGTACCCAATATCCTAGA
>DCGB01000001.1:0-3825 GCA_002314515.1 Solobacterium sp. UBA1789
CGCCTGGCATTCGTTTCATAAAAGCCAGATCACCACTTTCAATAGCTGAAACAATATTATCAACACTGGCTGCCGACAGGATTGCTGAAGCTGTCTTAGGACCAAGACCCTTTACTGAAATCAGCTTGATAAACAAATCATATTCAGCCAACGACAGAAAGCCGAATAAGGAAATATCGTCTTCTGCAACCCGCTGATAAGTAAAAATCGTTATTTCTTCGCCGACTTTCAACTTCTCCGGCCGAGAAAAATTGATTCGATAGCCGACATCATGAACATCCAATAAAACATAATCAATGCCGACATAATATACTATTCCTCTTAAAAATCCAATCATAATTGTATTATAACAAAAACTTAAGATATAATTAGTCTAAACATATAGGAGGAAAATAATCTATGCTAGTAACAATGAAAGAAATCGTTGAAGCAGCTCGCAAAGGTGGTTATTGTGTACCTGCTCCAAACTATGCCAACGAACTCGATATGGCAAAATGTATCGAAGCCGCTGAAGAATTAAGATCTCCATTAATCCTTGACATCGGTCATAGAGGCGATCTTGATAGTTTCATTTCTTTAGCTGCTGCATCAAGAGAACGCGCTATTCGTGCAACTGTTCCTGTCTGCATTAACTTGGACCATGGTTCAAAGTGGGAATACATCGTTCAGGCTATCCACTATGGTTGTACTTCTGTTATGATTGACCGTTCAAGCTATCCATATGCTGAAAATGCTGCTATGACTGCTGAAATGGTTAAGATTGCCCATGCATGCGGTGTTTCTGTTGAAGCTGAAATCGGCCATGTTGGTCAGAATGTTCAACAGGATGGTCAGGGTAATGCTAACTCACTATCTGATCTGGAAGCTGCTGATGCTGGTAAGCGTGATTTCTCAACTGAAGAACAGAAGAGAAAATTCTACACCAACCCAGAAGAAGCTGTTAAATTCGTTGAAGAAACTGGCGTTGACTGCCTGGCTGTTGCTGTTGGTACAGTTCATGGTTTATATCCTGCCGGCTTTACTCCTTCAATCGACTTCGATCTCTTAAAAGAATTATCTGAAAAGGTTTCTGTACCACTGGTTATTCATGGCGGTTCTGGTACTCCTGAACACATGATGGCTCGCTTTGGTGAATTCGGTGTTGGTAAGATGAATGTTGCTTCTGATATCTTCAAGGCAAAGGCTATTGCTTTGAATGAAGCAGTAAAGAATGGTTCAAAAGACCCTGTCGGCGAAGCTGAAAATGCTTATAAAGAAGAATTAAAACGCTTCATGCGCGTATTAGGTTCTGCTGGCAAGGCTGCTTAATCACCAAACAAAACATAAAAACGGCATTGTATTGCCGTTTTTATTATGCCTAAATAAAAGGTCTCAGATTTTTGAGACCTAATAATAATCATCTTCTTCGTCATCATCAACGAAGTCAAAACCATAATCCTTAATATAAACTCTATCGCCATTTTTACAGCCCTTGGCACGTAAAGCCTCATCTACCTTCATTTTTGACAGACTTCTAGAGAATCGCAACAGAGAATCATCATCATGGAAATCTGTCTGGGCAAATAATCTTTCAATTCTTTCGCCTTCGACACGGAAGATTCCATTACCTTCATTAAATATCTGGAATTCTTCCGGTTTTTCATAACGATAAACCTTCTTTTCATTCTGCTTATTGCTGTCATATAAAGGGAATGGTGGAACTTCTTTAAGTAAATCCTTTAATCGATATAAAACCGGTTCCAGACCCTCGTTGATTATAGTGGTAGTTTCAAATACTTCGATATCAGGATATTTTTCCTTAAAACGTTTCAGGTTCTCTGCTGCCTCATCCAAATCCATTTTATTGGCAACAACCAGCTGCAAACGCTTATCAAGATTGCCAGGATATTCTTTTAATTCCTTATTGATAATTTCATAATCAAGAAGTGGATCACGACCTTCTGAAGAACCCATATCCAGAACATGCAAAATAATACGACATCTTTCAATATGCTTCAAAAATTCATGTCCTAAACCCTTGCCCTGAGAAGCACCTTCAATCAGACCTGGAAGATCAGCCATAACAAAAGAAGAATCAGCTACTTTAACAATGCCCAACTGCGGAGTCAATGTTGTAAATGGATAATCCGCAATTTCCGGCTTAGCCTTAGAAACCATGGACAGAAGTGTTGACTTGCCAACTGAAGGAAAACCAACCAGACCAACATCAGCCAAAAGCTTCAATTCAACAGTAACCTCTTTTTCTTCACCAGCCTCACCTAACTTGGCATATTCAGGAGCTGGATTGCGGCCGGAGGCAAAATGATGATTACCACGGCCACCTTTGCCACCTTTACAGATAACTGCTTCCTTGCCATCTTCATCCAAATCGGCAATGACTTCACCGTTACTGTTATCCTTGATGATAGTGCCAACTGGGACCTTGATATAGATATCTGCCTGTGATTGGCCATACATGGAATTGGTCTTGCCATTTTCACCATCTTTAGCCCTAATCTGTTTGGTATAACGCAGTTCCAGGAGAGTTGATTTATTGGTATCGGCAATAAAAATGATTGACGAACCATTACCTCCATCGCCACCCGATGGTCCACCTAGAGGATTATACTTTTCACGTTTAAAAGCGACAATTCCATTGCCACCATTTCCAGCCTTCAGTTTTAAGCTTGTCTTATCAATAAACTGCATAATTACCTCTTTAAAAAAATAAAGGCCATAAGGCCTTTGATTATTAAGCTGCTGGATAAACAGATACTTTCTTGCGATCTTTTCCGAGACGCTCGTATTTTACGATGCCATCGATTGTGCAGAATAAAGTATCATCGCCACCAATTTTAACATTTGTGCCTGGATGAATCTTAGTACCACGCTGACGGTAAATAATAGAACCGGCAGTTGCAAACTGACCATCAGATAATTTAGCACCCAATCTCTTAGAATGAGAATCACGGCCGTTCTTAGTAGAAGAAACACCCTTTTTGGAAGCGAAATATTGAATATTCAAAACATACTTCATGCGATTTACTTCCTTTCTATTTCGATAAATCTGCCATAAGACTCTTCAATAGTCTTAAGTTGGAAAATAACAAGTTCGAAATAATTATCAATCAATTCACTGCTGGAATTATTAATTATCTCGATTTTATTGCCATAATCCGCGATTTCCACCGCCTCCTTTGATTCATCAATGGCATTCATTAAACCAAAGACAATCGAAGAAACGGCTGCACATACCAAATCCTTACCGGCATCAGCATAATCTGCATGACCCTTGATTGAAAGGTATGTATAATGCTTATCAAGACTGAATACAACCTTGATCATTAAGCGATTTTTTCAACAGTCAACTTTGTATAAGGCTGACGATGACCCTGCTTACGACGAGTAGAACCCTTCTTCTGCTTATACTTGAAGATGACAATCTTCTTTTCCTTGCCGTGTTTTTCAACCTTGCAGGTTACAGTAGCACCATCAACATATGGTGTACCTAATTTAAGACCCTCATTTTCAACAGCGATAACCTTGTCGAATGTATAAGTTTCACCCTCATTTACATCTAATTTCTCAACATAAATGACAGAACCTTCTTCAACTTTTAACTGCTTACCGCCAGTTTCGATAATTGCGTACATTGTGCACTCCTTTCTTTTTATTTTGAGACTCGCCATTAAGGTAGCTAAGCTTTATTAACCTTTTCTGTGCGGTTGCAACCCAAAAAGGGACTGCAACGAATATATATTAGCACTTAAGAAAGTACTTTTCAAGCAATAATCTTAGAATAAACCACTGATTCGACCTTCATCATCGACATCAATATTTTCAGCA
>DCGB01000001.1:3869-4618 GCA_002314515.1 Solobacterium sp. UBA1789
TTAAAGCAACAATAAAACCAGCACCTGCCGAAACTTTAAGATTACGAACTGTAACATTGAAATCCTCTGGAGCACCCAATAAAGTTGGATCATCCGAGAATGAGTATTGTGTCTTTGCTACACAAACCGGTAATTTATCAAAGCCCAGGGCTGTTAACTGTTCCATCTGCTTACGTGCAGAAGCAGTTAAAACAACATCCTTACCACCATAGATCTTCTGAGTAATCTTTCTTAATTTTTCTTCAATACTATCATCCAGTTCGTAAGAATAGCTAAAATCATTATCCTTTTCACATAATCTGACAACTTCTTCAGCCAGCTCAACAGCACCATCGCCGCCTTTAGCCCAGACATCAGACATTATGACATTAACACCGAGTTTCTGACATTCATCAATGATTAAAGCAATTTCTTTTTCGGTATCAGCCACAAAACGATTCAAAGCCACAACACAAGGAAGCTTATAAACATTCTGAATATTATTGACATGTCTTAAAAGATTAGGAATACCCTTCTTTAAGGCCTCCAGATCTTCCTTATTCAATTCTTTCTTCGACAAACCGCCATGCATCTTTAAAGCCTTGATAGTTGCCACAACAACTACTGCACTAGGCTTGATACCGGCAGCCCGACATTTGATATCCAGAAACTTCTCTGCACCCAAATCAGCACCAAAACCAGCTTCCGTAATCGTATAATCACCAAGCTTACGAGCTAATTTAGTAGCAATAACTGAATTACATCCATGA
>DCGB01000116.1 GCA_002314515.1 Solobacterium sp. UBA1789
ATAATAAGTATCACCACCAGCAGCAGTAAAATTATTGCTTACGACGACATAAGTAGCATTTTCATCAAACGGCTGACCATTGATATCATTAATAGTCACACGCTTAATAGCAGCCGGTGCATAATAAGTTGAATCAGGATATATTTCGCCAGCTTCATAAGGAACAGTTGTATCAACAGTGATATTCATGCCAGAAACATGAGGGAAGGCACCGGCCAGTTCTGGTGTTGAGAATGTTGAAGCTTCCAAGGCTTCCAGTAATTCTGCACCGCTGATATAGCTGACAGTCACTGTATTTCCAAATGGTAATACCGTTGTAACATCAGCTCTGGTAATATCGCCTTCAGCAATATCGGCTCTAATACCACCGCCATTCATCACGGCAACAACATTATTGGCATCAGCATCTATCTCAGTATTATTAAAGGCATACCATATAAAGGCATCCGCAATCAAATCACCAAGATTTGTCTCAAAGGCTCTGATATGTTCCTTGGTTCCATCTAAAAGAACTGATGTTTCTGCAATCTTATAGCCTAATCTTTCATCAACACCGGCAATTATGTTTTCAGCAATTGCCAGAAGGTCAGCATTCTGAGAAAGGCCTTCAAGTGGAATAAGCTCATTCTTTTCAATGGTTTTTGTCGCATTATCAATAACAATAACACCAATATTTTCTAGTTCAGTACCCGTACTTTGGATCTTTTCACCATTATCACCTTCAGTCATAACTGTATGCGAATGACCATCAATGATAAAGTCGATACCCTCAACATTGTTAAAGACATCATATGACTGATTACCTGCTGACTCCTGATTAACACCAAGATGCGAAATTAAAATAACAATATCGCAGTTTTTCTTTAAGAATTCAACTTCCGCCTTAGCATCATCATAGAGACCTTCTTTTGAAGAAAAAGTGACGCCCTTGATATTGCTGGGATTACATTTTGTCTGTGTTTCTGGTGTTGTTAGGGCAAAGAAACCTATTGTCAGATCCTTGCCGATTTCATAACTTATTTCACTATCAAATACACATTCGTCAGCTTTTCTGACATTGGAACTGATGACATGAAAAGAACGATCTTTCAATAATTCAACCGCGCTATCTATACCATAATCAAAATCATGATTACCAAGAGTAACAACATCATAGCCAACTTCTTCCATCAAAGTAATAGCACTCTCGCCCTTTGAATCACGGACATAGACATTTCCATTAGTATAATCGCCAGCATCTACCAGCAAAACAGTTGCGCCCTTGGCCTCATAATCAGCCTTCAGATCAGCTACTGAGGCATAACCGGCAATTGCACCATGAACATCATTTGTATGCAAAATAACCGTCTTACCGCTATATTCACCTTCTGCAGTATTGACATCTTTCTTAACAACCAGTCCCTTATCTTCCCTGGCACAGCCAAATAGCGTCAGTGCCAATAAGAGGAGAATGGCTAAAACAGAAAATTTTTTAATAAAGTTTTTCATAATTTCCCCTTTGTTATTAATGTACCAACAATATTATAATAAAAAATAATATAAAGGAGGATATGTATGCCTTGTACAACCATACTCGTTGGTAAAAATGCCAGTTATGATGGCTCAACCATCATTTCCCGTAATGACGACGGCAACTTTGATACTAAAAAAATGATCATTGTTCAAGCCAGCCAGCAAAAGAAAAAATATACTTCAAAAATCGCTCATCTGGAAATTGAATTGCCTGATAATCCTTTAACTTATTCAATGATTCCTAACGTCAATCCTGAACAGGGACTCTGGCCAGCCTGTGGTGTCAACAGTATGAATGTTGCCATGACAGCCACCGAATCCATTTCTTCCAATCCCCTGGTTTTAGGAGCTGATCCTTTAGTCTACTATAAGAAAAGTGAAAAAAGAGGCCAGAAAGACATATCGGGTGGTATAGGCGAAGAAGATCTGGTTTCAATTGTCCTGCCATATATCAAAAGCGCCAGAGAAGGTGTCATCAGAACCGGTGAACTCTTAGAAAAATATGGTACATATGAGAAAAATGGCATGGCCTTTTCGGATGAAAACGAAATCTGGTATCTTGAAAGCATCGGTGGTCACCACTATATTGCCCTGAGAGTTCCTGATGACAAATGTGTCATTGCCCCAAATCGCTTTGGTGCCGATATTTTCGATCTGGAAGATGCCTTAGGTGAACAGAAAAACTTTATCTGCTCAAAGGATTTAAAAGAATCCATCGAAAAAAATCATCTCGATTTAAATACAGATGGTAAATTCAATCCTCGTCATATCTTTGGATCACATTCTGACCAGGACCATCTCTACAATACTCCACGCAGCTGGTATATGCTGAAATATCTCAATCCTCACGGCTATGGTTTTGATACCACTAATCCGCAATATACACCATTAAGTTATGATATTCCTTTCTGGACAACACCGGAAAAGAAAGTAACCATCGAAGATGTCCGCTATCTTTTATCCTCACATTATCAGGGAACAGAATATAATCCTTACAACAAAGGCGAAGAAGCTGGCAGATATCGCAGTATAGGCGTTCCAAATACTGACGATTCAGCCATTGTGCAGATACGTGGCTATATGCCGAATTCACTAAAAGCCATTGAGTGGTTAAGCCTGGGTGGTGGCATCTTTACAGCAACCATACCTCTCTATATGCAGGTTCAGGACTTCCCGTCCTACATAAGTAAGACAACAAAAGAGGCATCAACCGAATACTTCTATTGGACATCCAGGATTATTGCCGCCCTTACTGATGCCCACTATCATGATTCAATAAGCGAAAACGAAGGCTATCGCAGTAACTGTTTTAATGAAGGCTATCGTCTATTGAATAAATACGACCAGGAGATGCTGCAGACTAAAGATTATTCATTAACAGCCAAAGCCAATGAAGAAATCGTTTCAATGATAAAAAAGGAATCAGAAAAAATTCTCAACAAGGTTCTGCTTACTGCCGGCTGGCATATGAAAACCAAATATTATCGGGGTGATAACTGATGATCTCTGTCAGAAGCGACAGAGAACAGGCAGAAATAGTTGATGCCATTCTCAAAGAACGCCTGGATACTGTCTTAAAAGATGCCATGCAGGAAAGCGGTATTGATACCTGGCTTATTTTATCAAGAGAATATTGTGAAGATCCGCTTTTTAAGTTATTAACACCTGCCATGTATCTGACTGCCCGTCGTCTCACAATCCTGATTTTTCATCTGGAAAATGATAAGGTTGGCAAATACTGCTGCAATATTGCAGATCCCCTATTGGAAAGTATTTATACCAATATATATACAGATAACAGTAATAATCAGTTTGTCGTCCTTAATGAATTTCTAAAAGAACTTAAGCCTCAGAAAATAGCACTTAATTATTCAAATAATTACGCCTACTTTGATGGTCTAAGTAAAGCCCTATATGATAAGCTCCAAAGTAATCTTGATAAGGAACTGTCTTCCCGGTTTATCAGCAGTGAAAGTCTGGGCATCCTGTATTGCGAAAAAAGAAGTCCGCTGGAATTACAATATTATCCGGAAATTGTCAAAGTTGCCGAAAGCATCATTGAAGAAGCTTTTTCACCCGAATTTATTAAGCCAGGTGTAACAACAACCGAAGATGTTGAATGGAAAATGAAACAATCCATTAAAGATCTTGGCCTATCTTACTGGTTCTCACCTGATGTCAATCTGCAGAACAGTAAGGATGGTGAAACAATGCAGACAGGTCTTATAAACAAAGGTGACCTCTTACATTGTGATTTTGGTTTGACCTACCTGAATCTTAATACCGATACCCAAAGACTTGCCTATGTCCTTAAAGATGGTGAAATAGGCATACCTGAAGATATCCAAAGGGCCTACGATAGAAATATGGACTTCCATAAAATTGTTTCTGACAATTTCAAAGAAGGGATAAGTGGTAACGAAATATTTAGTAATGCACTAAAAGAAGGAAAAGAAGCCGGTCTTCAACCCATGTTATACTCACATCCCCT
>DCGB01000022.1:0-2930 GCA_002314515.1 Solobacterium sp. UBA1789
GGGAATGTTCTTTCAACACCAATACCACTTGATAACTTACGAACAGTGAAAGTCTCACCAATGCCGCTACCCTGAATACGGATAACTACACCCTCAAAGGCCTGAATACGAGACTTATCGCCTTCCTTGATTTTTACGTCAACTCTAACAGTCATACCAGGACGTAAATCAGGAAGATCAGTCTTCATTTGGCTCTTAGTAATTTCGTTTACTAAATTTAAATTCATACTTTTCTCCTTCTTTAACATGTAATTAATTATCGTTCATAATCATAAGAAAAGCGGAACAATAATGCCTTAATATCGTATCACATTAATTATCTATATACAAGATAATTATGCAATAAAGCCCTCTTTTTTTAAGAATGTATAGACACCATCAGCTTCTACACCATCAGTTATATATTGAAGCTGACACTTTAAACGTTCAGGTGCATGCCCAAGAATAACACCACAGCTATTCAGCAACATGCCCATATCGTTATCTGAATCACCAAAGGACAGTATTTCATCGTTATTGATATTTAATATTTCTGCAAACTTATCACAGGCTACTGCCTTAGAGACACCTTTTGGCACAATTTCCATACAATATGGACCAGAAACCATAAAATTAAAGCGATCATCCTTAATGCCGGCTACTACTTCATCCAGAATGCTTCTATCATCCTTATCAAAAAGACATAAGAGTTTTGGGTAATCTTTGGCAATAATGTTCTCATTTTGGCGATTAACCGGATCAAAATCAACTACCTTGGCTTTAACATAGCGTTTTGCCAGCCACGATTCAATAAAATCGGCACCCGTATTTCTATTCATCAGCAAATGATCATTATCATAAGCACACAACATCAGTTTAGGATGATCAAACATTTTATTCAGTTCATAGATTTCAGAAAGTTTAACGCTGGATAAGAGCTTGATATCTTTAGATACAGGATCAAGATATTCAGACCCATTACAGCCAAAAGAATAATCGAAGAAATTTTCACAAACAAGTTCATCAATGACTTTTTTAGAAATCCACACAGGACGGCCAGAATTCATAGCCAAAGGAAGACCGGTCTTTTTCATTTCTATTAATGTATTTTTCACCCTATCAGACATCTGATAGTTATAATCGATCAAGGTGCCATCCAGATCAAACATGACTGCCTTAATTTTCTCTTTCAAGCTCATCTTTTATTTCCTCCATCATTTTTGTTTCTTCCGGTGTAAAATCATGTTCATTTAATAAATCAGGACGATATTTCAAAGTATCTTCCAGGGATTTTTTAAGATTGTATTCTCTTATGAGTTTATGATTGCCATTGATTAGAACATCAGGAACTTTTTTGCCCTCATATTCATAGGGTCTTGTATATTGCGGATATTCCAATAGATTATTATCATAAGATTCTTCTTTTAAACTGTCTTTGGAAATGCCATCATCAAGCAAACGTAATAAGCAGTCACAGATGACCATAGAAGGTAATTCACCACCAGTAAGAATATAATCACCAATTGAGATATTTTCATCAACATAGTCATTAATTCGCTCATCAATGCCCTCATAATGGCCACAGATAATGACTATATCATCCTTCTGCAATAAACGGTGAGCCATATTCTGCTTAAAAGGCTTGGCCTTAGGCGAGGTTAAAAGGACATAGGAATCAGTACTTTTATTAGCCTGCAAGGCAGCATTGACAACATCAACCCGCATTAACATACCAGCCCCACCGCCATATGGTGTATCATCGACATGACGATGCTTATCAAAAGAATAATCACGAATATCAACTATTCTGATTTCGGCCAGACCCTTTTCTAAAATACGGGAAATAATTGAAGTATGCAGAAAACCCTCATACATTTCCGGAAACAGTGTTAGGATTGTAATCTTCATAACAGACCATCCATTTTAATAATGTCGATACGCTTATCATTCAATTCAACATTTTTAACAAAAACCGGCAGATAAGGAACCAGTACTTCTTCGCCGTTATCTTTTAAGACACGTAAATAATTATAGCGAAGGCCCTCTTCAACATCCTTAATCCTGCCACAAAGATTATCATCGACATAAACATTCAAACCGCGCAGATCAGAGAAGTAATATTCACCATTTTCCAGAGGTTTAATGTCCTCTTTTGCCTTATAGATTAACTGACCCTTGTATTTTTCAACCAGATTGATATCTTCATAATCACATAATTTAATCAAAAGAAAACCCTGGTGTATACGATATGATCTGATTTGAAATTTCTCATATGTCCTGCCAATATAAATAAAAGAATCTCTTTTAAAACGCTCTTCAACAAAATCTGTATGAGATTCAATCTTCAGTTCACCTTTTATGCCAAAGGTATTAATAATTTTTCCAATTTCAATGTAGTCCATGTCCAAATTATAAAAAAAATAGGATGTTTTTACCATACTATAGAGCTTCAAATTTAACAGTAATTTTTTTATTTTCGATTTTTGAAGCAACCTGCAACATTTGACGAATAGAATTAGCCATTGTACCCTGGCGACCTATTAATCTAGCAATATCATTACTTGGTGCATAGACATATAAGATGATTTCATTATCATCAATACTGCCCATCCGTTTTACCATGACAGCATCCTGATCATTACAGATAGGTTTAACAATGTCAAGTAATACTTTTTCCAGATCAATCATTATTAAGCTTTCTTACCGTCATTATACTTTTTAATAACGCCGTTGGCAGATAAGATATTGCGAACTGTATCTGTTGGAGCAGCACCGTTATTTAACCATTTAATGGTCTTTTCTTCATCAATTGTTACCTGAGCAGGGTTCTTTGTTGGATCATAAGTACCTAATACTTCGATATCACGACCATCACGACGAGTCTTAGAATCAGCAACAACAATACGATAGAAAGGAGCCTTCTTTGCGCCCATTCTCTTTAATCTGATTTT
>DCGB01000022.1:2999-6137 GCA_002314515.1 Solobacterium sp. UBA1789
AAATAAAAAAAGGTGTCAAGTATTATTACTTGACCCTTATTTAAACATTCTTGTCATTGAAGACATCTGCTTGACAACCTTCTTGGTTCTTTCATAATTATTGATAACCTTATTTACATCATCAATTGTCGTACCAGAACCAGCAGCAATTCTTCTTTTGTGCGAACCTCTTAATTTGCTTGGATCTTCTCTTTCAGCAGCAGTCATTGATTGAATAATAGCCTTTGTCTTCTTCAAAGACTTTTCAGCATCCTGATCTTTGATCTGCTTGGAAAGATCACCCATTCCCGGAATCATTGCCATGATCGAGGAAATCGGACCCAGCTTAGCCGACTGTTCAATAGAAATCAGCATGTCTTCTAAGGTATATTTACCAACCATCATCCTATTGGCTACTTCGTTAGCCTTCTTGGCATCCATTTCCTCCTGGGCCTTTTCAACCAGAGAAACGATATCACCCATACCCAGAATACGCTGAGCCACACGATCAGGATGGAAGACTTCCAGATCATTGATTTTTTCACCAACACCCGTAAACTTGATTGGAACACCAGTTATTGACTTAACCGACAATACAGCACCACCACGGGCATCACCATCAAATTTAGTCACAATAAGACCCGTGATTGATAACTTTTCATTAAACGTTTGTGCTACATTGCAGATATCCTGACCAGTCAGTGCATCAACAGTCAATAGTATCTCATCAGGATTAGTGGCTTTTTTAATATCCTCCAATTCCTGCATGAGCTCTTCATCAATCTGCAAACGACCAGCGGTATCGATAATTACGGTATCATAAGCTTTACTGGAAGCATACTCCAAAGCCTTAATACTAGTCTGCAATGCCGAAACAAGACTTCCCATTGAAAAAACTTCAACACCTATCTGTTTGCCTAAAGTCTGCAGTTGTTCAATAGCAGCTGGTCTGATTATGTCACCTGCAACCATCAATACATTACGGCCTTCTTTTTTTAACTGATTGGCAATCTTGGCTGCGTGGGTTGTTTTACCAGTACCCTGCAGACCGGCAATCATGATGACTGATACACCATTTTTACGGAAATGCAATGAATTGGTACCGTCGCCCAAAAGATTGACAATTTCATCATTAACGATTTTTACCAGAAGCTGGCCAGGATCCAGTGAATTTAAAACATCACGTCCCAAGGCCTCCTGCTTAACTTTTTTTAAAAAAGAAGTGGCAACACCATAGTTAACATCAGCTTCCAGTAAGGCAACACGGATCTCCTGAAGAGTGTCTTCCATGTTTTTTTCCGAAAGACGTCCCTTGCCCTGTAAATTACGTAAAGATTTTGTTAAACGTTCCTGTAAAGATTCAAAAGCCATATTTATCACCTTTTATCAAATCTCTATAATTATACAACAAAAAAGCCTGTTTCCTTTCTAAACCAGGAATCAGGCCTTCTCACTAAGTTGTATTAGTAATTTCAGTTTAGATATTCAACGCGCTCACCAACCAGATCGCCATGATAGTATACTTCTCCATCCTTGGCATAATTGCTGGCCTGAATACGGCCCTTAACGCAAACCAGACTATCAACCATCGCCCTTTCTACCGCTTCCTCAGCCTGATTCTTCCACAACATGATCTGATAGACATCGCTGTCAAAATTACCGCTGGCATTCTTGAATTCCTTCTTTACCTCCAGCAATAAAGGCGCATAGCGAATGCCACCAGATGTCTCTTTTAGGACCGGTTGGCTTAATACCTTACCGACTAGTAAATAACTGTTCAATTTTTCTCCTTTCTTTTTACTTACCTGCAAGATAAGGATAACAAACTAAACATAAAAGCAATTTCGCTAAATAATCAGTAATTGACTACTTTTCCTCTTTATCAAGGTGGATAAGTGCATAGTCCTCAAAGCTGATTTTATTTAAAGCCTTTTTTAAATCTTCAACCTGCAAATCAGCCAGCATTTCAATCATCTTAAAAGTATCAATTCCGTTTAAATAATCACGGATATAGCTTGTATTGAAAGATTCAATATCATTAAAACCACGGTAAAAAGAACCAAGCATTCTTCTTTTAACCTGAGCCAGTACTTCTTCATTTACCAGATCTTCTTTCAATGATTCATCAACCAGTTCTTTTATAAGCTTTTCATCAGCACTTTCAATATAGAAGAGGATAGAAGCACTATCGACATCAAAACTTATTTCAAAACCAAAGTAATCATTAATAATCTCCTGATCAAGCCAGGTCTGATACTTGGGATTTAGAGGTGAAAAATGGATACAGAAGAGTAAACGCAGACACCATTCATAATGGGTTGCTTCCATGTTGTCTTTGAAAAAAGGTCTTAATTTAATAGCATATATATGCTTTGCAGCCTTAACACTCATGATAAAATGATGATCATTTTTGACAACTTCCTTCGGCTCTTTACTGTAATTATCTTTTATCACAGGAACGTCTGCAAATGTTTTTTTATTCTGATTGTTCCTGATTACTTCAATTAAATGATACGGATATATAGGGCTGGTAATGATCAGAACCATATTGGATGGATGATAGTTTAGACGATAACACTCTTCCAGTTCGGCCTTTGTGATTGCGTTGACGGTCTTACTATCGCCACCAACATCATATTTCAATGGATAGTTATGATATAAGCTATGATAAGTTTCATTGATCAGACGCTGGTCAGGAAGCTGAAAATAAGAGTTTAGTTCCTGGATAATAATACCCTTTTCTTTTTCAACTGAGGCTTCGCTGATATCGAGGTCCTGAACAAAATCCAACAAAAGATTAAGCGGTTCATCAATATCATTACTGGAAGCTGAAAAATAATAAACCGTCTCATTATAAGAAGTAAAGGCATTAACCGAAGCACCCAAAGCAGAAAAAGCTGCCAGTATATCTTTACCTTCAGTTTCAAATAACTTATGTTCCAGAAAATGGGCAATACCAGGATTGAAATCATAAGATTGGCCATTTATCAGCTGATGAACATTAATAGCGCCATAAGGTGTACCAAAAGCACAGGAAGAAGTCAAAAAATCCGGTTTATGAAAAATAATTACCTTTAAACCATTATCCAAAAGCTCTTCATAATATGTTTCCTGAAATTTTTCCTTAACAATCTTTTTCATCTTTACTTCCCTTTAACC
>DCGB01000022.1:6149-11149 GCA_002314515.1 Solobacterium sp. UBA1789
AATGTTTATAAGTTGCAAAAACCCTGGCAATATCTTCTTTTGTGACCATCATCAGATTACTGATATAGTCATCAATACTCATATTTAAACCATTGATGGCATAATTCTGATAATATTCCATCAGTGAATCACGATTATCATTCATACTCAATATTTCGCCCGCAAAAAGATTCCTGGCTACCTCCAGTTCTTCCTGACTGTAATCCATAGTTATCATTCTATTTAATTCTTTTTCAATCTCTTTAACTACCAGATTGCTGTTTCTGGCATCAATAGCTGTATAGATATCAACAAGACCCTCATTCTTGAAATCAATAATTCCAATCTGATAACAAAGAGAAAGTTTCTCACGAATATTGGAAAACAGAAAAGATGTTGGAACCAGACCAAAAAGGACATTACCCATATTATAGGCAAAAAAATCCTTACTCCTTCGATCAACAGGACAATATAGACAATAATGTAAGTAAGTCTGGGAAATATCTTTCTTTTCTTCAATATAACCAATATCATCGATACAAAGATGATGGTTGCTTACTTCCTTTTGACTGTGGCTTGTTAAATCAATAAGAAACTTTTTAAATAAGCTGTCATCCTGACCAATAAAGTATTTATCAATTCGAGCCTTCTTAAAAAGTCTGTCATATAATTCTTCAACATCAGATAAATTAATAGTATTGACTGTCTTCTCAATATCGGAATCATAGGCAACAAAATAGTCATCTTCTCTGGCGATCTCTTTAATCATCTGGTTACGGGCCAGAAAAGCCGGTTTATCAAATCGTCTTTTCAAGGAAGAAAGATAATTTCTTTTGACTTCGATGATAATATCTTCTGAAAAGAATGGATTATACAATAATTCATTGATAAAAGACAGATAATCATCATATCCTACATCCTGCAAATAAAAAGGATCAATAAAAGAAAAATGAACCAGCATCTGCAAAAGATTGCCTTGAACGTTTACCGAACATGAGGCATCAAAATCATATAGCAGATCCTTTGCTTTTAACATTTTCTCTTTATTGGGATATTTATTTGAATAATCCAGTAAAATACGGGATAAAAGCTGCATTGTACATTTATCTTTTAAAGAATATGGCAAAGAAAAATAAAGATAAATATCATTTTCCTTATATTTATTTGTTTTGATAAATGTATAATCTGCACATTTAATATATTCCTGCATCTAATCTTCTTTCTTTTTATATACTTCGCGCGGTTTTGAACCATTGGCTGGACCTATTATTCCCCTGTCTTCCAGCATATCAATCAGACGGGCAGCACGATTATAGCCAATGCCAAATTTACGCTGTAATAGAGACGTTGAAGCTTTTTTGACCTCACAGACATATTCAACCACATCATCATAAAGACTATCTTCGCTGTCTTTTTGTGATGCTGACATAGCTGTATTGCCATTATTTTCTAAAGCAAAATAGGTATCATCATATTTTGGTGAAGCTTCCTTTTTAATATAAGAAGTGACTCTTTCAATTTCACCATCAGTAACATAGGCACCCTGCAGACGAATAAAATTAGTCTCACCCTGTGGCGAATACAACATATCACCATTACCCAAAAGTCTTTCAGCACCAACCGAATCCAGGATTGTTCGTGAATCAATGGATGAGGCAACCGCAAAAGAAATGCGGGATGGAATATTGGATTTGATAACACCAGTAATAACATCAGTACTAGGACGCTGTGTGGCAACAATCAAATGGATACCGCTGGCACGAGCCAGTTGGGTAATACGCTGAATAGATAATTCAACATCTTTACGATTGGTAGCCATAAGATCAGCCAGTTCATCAATTACCACAACAATATATGGCAGTTTTTCCATTGGACTTTCGCCCTCATTTAACTGACTGTTGTGCTTATAAACCAGTTCATTAAAATCACTGATATTTTTGGCACCAATTTCAGCAAATTTGTCATAACGATCTTCCATGATAACGACGATTCTTTTTAGCAGATTAGCTGCCATATTGGAATCAGTAATAACTGGCCACAAAAGATGAGGTACATCATGATAGGCCGAAAATTCAACTTTTTTTGGATCAATGAGTACTAACTTTAGATCATCAGGATTAGTACGTAAAAGAAAAGACATCAGAATCATGTTGATACAAACAGATTTACCAGAACCAGTCGCACCACCAATTAAAAGATGAGGCATCTTATCAAGCTCACAAAACGTTGGCTGTGACATCAGATCCTTACCTAAGGCAAAGATCAGTGGCGAATTCTTTTTCTTTTCTGGAACAGCGTTCATCAGTTCAGCAATGCGAACAATCTGAGTTTCCTGATTTGGTATTTCAATGCCTATGGCATTACGACCAGGAATTGGTGCTTCAATACGAATATCTCTGGCAGCAAGTTCCATTTTTATATTGTCAGATAAACTCTGGATACGATTAATATTTATTGTTGAATCCGGTTTAATTTCAAACTTGGTTACATTAGGTCCGATATAGGTATTAATCAGAGTGGATTCGATTCCAAAATCACCAAGAACCTCAATAACTTTTTCACCCTTGATCTTGGCAGATGTCTTATTGATATTTGATGCTTTGACACTGGCTTTTTCCAGAAGAGACAGAGGCGGAAGACGATAATTTAGCGTCTTCTTACTAACTGGCATGATACGTGGCTCTTTCGTTATGATTTCTTTTTCACTAGGAAGCTCAACCGGTTTACGGATTTCTTTTTCATCCAGATCAATTATATATTTCTGCTGAAATTCACTCTTTTGCGTTTTCAAAGGAATCTCTTCAATCATTATTTCCTCTGGAGCCTCATCATTCATTTTTCTAGCCAGCTCCAGTTTTCTTTCTTCTTCTTCGATTTCTCTTTGTTTAAGCAATAGTTCTTTCTGTTTTTGTCTTTCCAGCTTCAATTCCTTGCGATATGAGACATTTTCATCGTGTTTATCGCTGATTTTGTTGAATAATGACTGATAAGCCGTCATTGGCACAATAAACAGCAGACTCAATAAAAATAACGCTATCAGCATGATTAAAGTACCGGAATATGACAGATAATTTAAAAATAGTGTATAAAAACTCAATCCAAAGAATCCGGCATGATAGCTGGCACCCTCTTTTGTCAGATACTTAGCCAGTGACAGATATTCCTTGGTATCAAAACCACCAAAATCCTTACCGCCAAGATACAAGGCAATAAAACAGAAAATTACAATTATTAAAATGACTGAGCCAACATAAAACAATACTGAAAGCTCAAGTTTTCTGATAAATTTAGCCTGAACAAACAAAAACAGCAGATAAAACAAAACAACAAAATAAGCCGGACCAAAAAGAAAGTTCCAGAAATTATTCAAAACAACGCCAATGATACCAATTTTGAACAAAGAGAAAATTACTACCAAAAGAGAAATAAGTAAAATCACCAGATTTAGTATCTGATGATCGTTATTTTTTTTCTTCTTTTTACTAGGCATTATCTTCTCCCGCATTTATTTCAGCAATAGCTGGCAAGATCATTGGCTTCTTACCAGTCTCCTTTAAAACATAACGATTAATTCTTTCTTTGGCCTCAGCACGAATAGCCATATTTTCATAGCGTCTTTCTTCAACCGCCTGCCGTATCGTATCAACCAGGATATTACCTATTTCTGCCAGAATGTGATCAGCATCCTTTAAATAAATAACACCACGTGACTGAATATCCGGACCGCCTATCAGCTCTTTTGTCTTAAAATCCAAAACAACACCAACAACAATGGCTCCATCCGTTGACAGGGTTTCTCTATCCTTTAAAACCATACCAGACACATCATTACGATCAGAAGCATCAATCAGGATATCATCCAGATCCAGCTGATCACGGGTAGAAACAAGCTTGCCACCATCAAAAGTTGCAAACTGACCATCATCCAGAATAATAATCTTATCCGGAGTATAGCCCATTTCTGTTGCAATATCCGCATTGGCAATAAGCTGGGCAAACTCGCCCTTTACCGGCAGATAATATTTTGGTTTAACAAAATACAGCATCATCTTCAGATCCTCGATTGATGCATGCATAGAAAGCAGTTCGCGAGGATTCAGTTTGATGACACGATGGACACCGGCACGATAGATATCATTTTCCATTGTGAAGCTTCTTTTTCCGTACCAGGAACAATTGGCGAAGCAATAATAACGGTATCGGTCTTCTTTAATTCAATAATTCGATCTTCACCAATGGCAATCTTATTCATTAACTTGAAAACCTTATCACCTGAACCAGAAACAATGCAAACAACATCTTCCATCTCGTTTGTAAATTCCTTATTGGAAATAATTGTATTGTTAGGTATCCTGTAGTAGCCCAGTTCTTCAACCATCTTTAAAAGACGAACATGATCATCATCATAGAAAAAGACTTTACGACCATATTTCTTTGCCAGATCAAGGATTTCAATGATACGGAAAAGATTCTGTTTATATAAAGACATGACAATACGACCAACTGTGGCATCAAAATAATTCTCAACCATATCAGAAATACGATGTCTAGGTGTTGTATAACCTGCTTTAGTAGCACCAACTGATTCACTCAGCAAAACTAAAACATTGTCATTGGTAAGTCTTGATAAGGTATTGATATCCATGGAAAAAGCCGGATTAGAAAAATCATAGTCAACAATAAATTCTGAAGTATAGACTATAGATCCACAATCAGTTTCAAAAACCAGGCCAATGGAATCAGCTATTGACTGCAGAACCGGAAAAGAATGAATCTTATGTCCGGCAATTTCAAAACTGGCATTTCTTTTAATAACCTTAATCTTCTTTTTTAAACTTCCCAGTTCATCAGCCAAAATACGGGCTGTTAAAGCAGTTGCATAAACTGGACAGTCTACTTCTTTTAAAAGATGTGGCAAAGCAGCCATGACATCGTCATGACCATGAGTGATAAAAACAGCTTTTAAGCGATCCTGATTTTTAACAAGATAAGAAAAATCAGGAATTATATATTCAACACCT
>DCGB01000022.1:11232-11592 GCA_002314515.1 Solobacterium sp. UBA1789
TATTTTTTCCATCTTCGTCTAAGCCGCCTAATGCCATTAAACGAACTTTTTGCAAAATTATATCCTCCAAACTACTTCTTACTTATTATAACACCACTTCTCCATTCAATGAAAAGCTCATTACCTTTGTAATCTTAACAAGTACCAGATCACCAATATTTAAATTATCAGCAGTAAAATTTACAAGCTTATTATCAGGAGTATAACCGGAATAGGCATGACTGTTGCGCTTGGAAATACCATCAACCAGAACTTCAACTGTCTGATTGAGATACTTCTGATTATTCAGATTGGCATAATAAGCAACTTTTTCATTTAAACGCTGAAGCCTTTCTTCCTTAACTTCCATTGGAATCTCAT
>DCGB01000022.1:11603-12000 GCA_002314515.1 Solobacterium sp. UBA1789
CTTTAATCAAAGCAGCCGGTGTACCCTCACGCGGAGAAAAAATAAAGGTAAAGGCATTATCGTATTTGCAGTGATCAACCATCTTTAAAGTATCTTCAAAAGCCTCATCTGACTCATTAGGAAAACCAACTATGATATCAGTTGTAAAGGCAAAATTCGGTAAAACTTCTCTTAATCGATCAAAGAGTTTTCGATATTGTTCGCCAGTATAACGTCTGTTCATCTTTCTTAAAATCTCATCATTGCCTGATTGAACCGGCAAATGAATATATGGACAGATATTAGGATGTCTGGCAATAGCCTGTATCATATCTTCTGTAAAATCCCAGGGATGAGAAGTCATAAAACGCAAACGTTTGATACCGCTTTGGGCAACCTTATCCAAAAGGTCCGCAAA
>DCGB01000022.1:12027-12571 GCA_002314515.1 Solobacterium sp. UBA1789
AGGCATCAACATTCTGACCCAAAAGGCAGACTTCCTTATAACCCTCTTTAACCAGTTCTTCAACTTCTTTGACAATATCTTCCAGATAACGGGAACGCTCCTTGCCACGAGTATAAGGAACAATACAGTATGAACAGAATTTATTGCAGCCATACATGATATTGACCCAGGCCTTATGATGCATAAAACGAGTTACAGGAACCTCTTCATAGACATCACCCTCGCCAGAATAGACTTCTACTGCCCTTTTTTGACTACGATAGACTGCAGATAAAAGCTTAGGCAAAGATGTAATATTGTGGGTACCAAAAATAATATCAACCTGATGATATTTATTCAAAATGAGCTCAACAGTCTTTTCTTCCTGAGCCATACAGCCACATAAACCAATAATAAGGTCTTCTTTTTCTCTTTTTAGACGCTTTAAGGCGCCAATTTCACCAAATACCTTTTCTTCCGCATTCTGGCGAATCGCACAGGTATTGATAATTATGACATCAGCATCCTTGCGATCAGAACACATAGTATATGACATACTATCCAA
>DCGB01000041.1 GCA_002314515.1 Solobacterium sp. UBA1789
ATTTATTAATCGTATTGATGAAATCGTTATCTTTAAACCATTGAATGAAGAAGTCATTAAGAAGGTTGCGGATAAATTCTTAAATCAGCTTAAACAAAGACTTTCTAAGAATGATATTACTTTGGATATCAGTGATAATGCCTTAAAACAGATTGCTCAAAGAGGCTATGATGCCATATATGGTGCCAGACCAATGTTAAGACATATACAAAGAAATATTGAGTCACCAATTGCCCGATATATTCTGGAAAATTATGATGCCAAAAAACTATATCTGGATGTCGATGAAAATGATAATTATCAGATAAGAAGACTGGACTAATCAGTCTTCTTATTTTTATAATTAAGCCATGGAATGTTACAGTTTAGGTCTGGCCGTAACCGTTGAGGCCTTAAAGAAAATACCCGAAAAGATGAAAACAGTTTATCTGTCTTCAAGAGCAAATGATAATTCTCAGCTTGAACAGATAAAGAACTTATGTCGTATAAATAAGATTGCTTATCAGATTGATGATAATTTTATTGATCGTCATTCTTTTAAGGAAAACTGCTATGGTATTGGTGTTTTTGAAGATTATGAAAAGGAACTTGCAAGTAATCATCATTTATTACTTTATAAATTTAATGATGAGGGTGAACTGGGTACAATCATGCGTTCGGCTGTTTCCTTTGATTTTCATGATCTTGTTCTGATTGATACGGATATTGATTATTTTTCCGCCAAGGTCATTAGAGCTTCAATGGGGTCTTTTTTTCATTTGAATATTAAAAAATATAATAGTTTTGAAGCTTATTTAAAGGATTATCCTTATAATCTTTATCCTTTTACTTCTAAACAGAATAAGGAATTAAAGAACATAGAATTAATAGAACCTTATTCAATTATCATCCCCCAGGAATATAAGGGTTTGGATGATATATTTGATGATTCATATTATCTTGCTCATCATGATCTTGATGAGATATCATTGTCGACTTTAGCTTCAATCGTTCTTAATTATGCTTACCATCAAAACGTTTTGTATGATAGTAACAATGTTTACAAAGACTGAGTTCCAGTCTTTGTTTTTTAAATAATTCGAGATTGTCTGAATATAATTGTGAATTCAGGATTTCTTTTAAGCTGTTTTGATGTAAATTACCGATACTATTATGACCCTTAGGATCAAGACAGCATGATGTTACAGTACCATCATGTAAAATTGCCAATTGTTCAATCAATCCAAGACATTTACCACTAGTGGGGTTGATGGGATCACTGATATCCGGCCATTTAAAGAAATCACTGAAAGTAAAGTAGACATTATCCTGATATTTGTAGTTATTACTGTGTTCTAGAGGAATATAGGAATATAAAAAATCTTTAAGATCCTGTGATAAGTGATTTTCATCATAAAAGCGCAGTTCAACAATTTTGTTCTGATGATTATTAATTAACTTATCAATATTTTCAAAATATTTCTTTTGAATATTTAAATTTGATATCGAATGTAAGGAGATGGATATTTTTCTCAATGATGGATGTTTTATTAAGTCAGGATATAAGAGGGTGCCATTGGTCACCAGATTAACTTTTAAATCAAGTTCATCGCATAAGAAAAAAATCTTTTCTATATCCGGATGTAATAAGGGCTCACCTAAAACATGGAGATATATATATTGGCAATATTCTCTAATCTGTTTTAAATAGGAACTGATGTCGTCTAAAGACATGAAAGAATGTCCTTTTTCATTGGTACAGAAAGGACAATCCAGATTACAGGCATCAGTTATTTCCAGATATATCCTTTTGAGCCTTAATTCCTTCATAAAGATTAACCTGCTGGTGATTATAGAGGGCTAGCAACATGTTTTCTTTACTGCCTTTATATTGATGATAGATCTGATGTAAAAATTCTTTAATTGCCTGACGATCGGTATAACCATCATTTGGACAGCCACTTTTGACAATGGGAATGTTTAATTCATTGGCAGTGCGGGCAATATCACTTTCAAAGCAGAGACAGAAGGGTCTGATAAAAGTAATTTCAGCATTTGAAAGATACATGACAGGATCAAAGGTTGACAATCGTCCACCGTGTATTATGTTCATAAATAATGTTTCAATGGCATCATCCCCATGGTGTCCAAAGGCAACCTTATTACAGCCCAGTTCTTTGGCTGCTTTGATAACAGCTCCTTTTTTCAGGGTTGAACATAGTGAACATTGTATTCTGTCTTTTTTACGGTTGTAGTTTAGGATATCAGCAATCCTGGATTTTTCCTCATAATAGTCAATATTATTATCAATAAAGAACTGTTTTAAATCTTTGATATCATCTTCACCAAAATTAAGGTCGATGTGAATACCTATTATCTTATATTCTTTATTGAAGGCTGCTTTTGCCAGATATTGATAGATGTGAAGGGCATATAAAAGTAGAGATGAATCTTTGCCACCAGAGAGGCCAACACCAATAACATCACCATCTTCAATCATTTTAAAGCGTTCATCAGCTTTACGCATTTGCGCCAGGATCTTACGAATTGACATGTCTTAATTTTACTATATTTTGTATAATTTATTCATGAGCATTCTATTTATTGATAAGCCAAAAGGTCTGTCTTCTTTTGATGTCTGTTTTCGCCTAAGAAAAAAATTAGGTACAAAGAAAATCGGTCATACCGGCACTCTTGATCCCAATGCCAGTGGCGTGATGATTGTTTTAAGTGATAAACAGACAAAATTAAATCAGTTTATTGTTTCCCGTAAAAAAGAATATATTGCGACAGTTTTAATTGGCAAGGAAACCGATACTCTGGATATTGATGGGCAAGTTATTAATGAAAAAGATGAAAAAATGCCAGATAAAGAAATAATTAAAGAATGTTTAAATAAATATCTTGGTAAATCAAAACAGGAGGTTCCTTTAACTTCTGCTATACATGTTGATGGTAAGAGACTATATGAATATCAAAGAGAAAATAAAAAGGTTGAATTGCCTTTAAGAGATATTGAAGTATTTGATATTGAATTAATATCTGTAAGTAAAGATGAATTTGAATTTAAAGTTACTGTTTCCGGTGGCACCTATATCAGAAGTCTGGTTAGAGATATTCTAAGAGATCTGGGTATCATTGGTACCTTAAAAGAATTAAGAAGAACTGCTATTGATAAGGTTAGAATTGATGAATGTCAGTCTTTGGATAGTGATGAATTAACAGATCACGATGCTTATGATTTTCTGAAAGATTATTATCCAGTCTATGAAGCAGATAATATGAATGATATCCTTAACGGAAAGCCTTTGAATATCGATAGACAGGATGATGAAATTTTAATTGTCAATCAAAAGAAAGTACTGGCAATTTATTATAAGGATGATGACTTATATCGTTGTAAACGGGGTTTATTATGATTATTGAAGTTGCAGATAAAGCTAATAAGATGGATAGAAATGTTGCCTGTATTGGTTATTTTGATGGTGTACATCTTGGACATCAGGCTTTAATAAAAAAGACAGTTGAACTGGCACATAAAAAAGCTTTGAAGGCCAATATCATTACCTTTGATCCCGACCCGGTATATTTTATCAAGGGCGATAGTTCGCATATTAATTCCAAAGAAGAAAGATATTATCTTTTTGATAAATTTGGTATAGACAATATTGTTTCTGTTAATTTTTCAAAGGAATTAATGAATAAGACAGCTGATGACTTTGTTGAAGATTTGTTAAAAGAATTTAATATCGATACTTTGGTCTGTGGTTTTGATTTTTCCTATGGTTATATGGGTTTGGGTAAGGTTGATTCTTTAAGAAAATATAATAATTATTTCAAACTGGAAGTTGTTGAAGAAGTCAGCTTTGATAATAAAAAGATCTCATCAACCTATATCAGAAATCTGCTTAAAGAAGGTGATATAAAATTAATCAACAGATTACTGGGATATGAATATTTTAAATATATTTCTATTTTAAATAATATTGTTAATTTTATGGATAAGGATATCTGTTTATTAAAAGATGGCCAATATCATGTGATGATCAATGATATTGATAAGATAATAAATATTGAAAAGGGAATAGTAAAAACAGATCATAAAGATTTAAAAGAGGGAATAATGACTTTCTATGAATGAATTATTTCTTAAACGCTTAAGTACATATTTTCCTGGTGAAGAAGAAAAATTTTTAGATAAGTTAAAAGAGAATAATAAATCTGCTTTATTTTTGAATACCTTAAAAGCTGAAAAAGAAAGTATTCTGCATATGCTGGATTTTGATTATGAAGCTTCTTTTCTGGATAATTCCTATTTTCATAATTGTGATCATATCGGTAAGACTCTGGCCTATGATCTGGGTTTAATATATCCCCAGGATGTTGAATCGGCTTATCCATCAAACCTGGTAAATGGTGATATGAATATTATCTGTGATTTATGTGCTGCCCC
>DCGB01000071.1:0-124 GCA_002314515.1 Solobacterium sp. UBA1789
GGCAAGATTTCCAAGTCTAAGGGTAATTACAAGGATCCACGTATTTTTGTCAATGACTATGGCGTTGATGCCGTTCGTTATTTCTTATTAAGTGAGGTTCCTTTTGGTTCTGATGGCAATTTCT
>DCGB01000071.1:194-633 GCA_002314515.1 Solobacterium sp. UBA1789
AATCTGGTCAATCGTACTATTTCAATGGCTAACAAGTATTTTGATGGCAGTGTTTCTAAAATCTCCAATATCACTGATTTAGATAAGGAAGTTATCGCTTATCTTGAATCAATGGATGCTGAGGTTGACGAAAAGGTCAATGCCCTTAATATTCCTAATGCCTTGTCTTTGATTTTCAATCGTCTGGAACGTTTGAATAAATATATTGATGAAACTGAACCGTGGAAACTGGCTAAGAGTGAAGAAAGCAAGCCAAGATTAAATGATGTTTTATATACAATTTTAGAGGGTATTCGTCTCTGTTCAATTGAACTTGCTGCCTTTATTCCTTCTTCAATTGCTAAGGTCTATGCTCAATTGCAGATAAGTGATGCTTCTTTTGAAAACAATAGTTTTGGATATTGCAATAACTATAAGGTAACAGATAAGCCAGAGATTC
>DCGB01000071.1:646-5305 GCA_002314515.1 Solobacterium sp. UBA1789
GTATTGATGAAAAAGAACTGGCTGAAAAGTTGGCTGCAGAAGAAGAACCACAGATTGAACATTTACCAGAAATTTCTTTTGAAGAATTCTCTAAAGTCGAAATGACTGTTGGTCAGGTTATCGAGTCCAAGAAACATCCAAAGGCTGATAAGCTTCTGGTTTCAAAGGTTGATATTGGTGGTGAAGTTCGTCAGATTGTTTCAGGTATTGCATCAATTATTAAGCCAGAAGATCTGGTTGGTAAGAAGGTTATTGTCGTTACTAATCTTAAGACGGCAAAGATTCGTGGTGAAGAATCACAGGGTATGATCCTTTGTGCTGATAAGGATGGCAAACTGGAAATCCTGACTTCAACTCTGGAAGTCGGTGCTAAAGTTCGTTAATATGAAAAAAATATTGGCCATTATATGTGCCAGGTTGCTACGCTTTATCGGTAAACTATTTAAGCGCGGATCTTCTTTACCAGGCAAATATGCCTTGAAAATTGATCCGGATATTTTAAGTGAATTAACATTACCGTCCTATGTTATTGCCGTTACCGGTTCCAATGGTAAGACTTCAACGGTTGAAATGATATATCAGGTTCTGACAGCCGGCGGTAAGAAGGTTATTTACAATAAAGAAGGTTCCAATCAGATTGAGGGTGTAACAACTTTATTATTGAGTAATTGTGATATCAAGGGCCATGTTAAATGCGATGTGGTTCTTTTGGAAAGCGATGAGCGCTATGCCCGTCATACTTTTAAGCATTTTCAGCCAACTCATTATGTTATTACCAATTTATATCGTGATCAGATGACAAGAAATGGTCATCCGGAGTGGATGTATGACATTATCAACGAGAGCATTTATGATAAATCCTTACTGATTCTCAATAGTGATGATCCACTGGTTTCGCTTTTTGGCCACCAGCATCCTAATTCACTTTATTTTGGCATAAATCCTCAAGCTATGGCAGATGATGAAAATATATCTGTTTATAACGATGGTGTCTATTGTCCTAACTGCAAGGCTAAGATGGTTTATGATAAACATTATTTCAATCATATTGGTCATTTCCGTTGTTCAAATTGTAATCATCAGTCCAAGGAACGTCTTCATGAGATTTCTTCAATTGACTTAAAAAAGGGTGAGATGATCATAGATGGCGAATATGCAATAAAACTGGCTTTAAAGTCTTTGTATAATGCGTACAATATTCTGGCTGCCTATACTATTGCCTGTCTATTGGATGTTGATAAAAAAGTCAGTATTAATACCTTAAATAACTATATTCTAAAAAATGGTCGTGTCGTATCTTTTCTTTTAGGTGATAAAGAGGGTACTTTATTGACTTCCAAACATGAAAATTCGATTTCCTATGATCAGTCATTGCGGGTAATTGCCAATGAAGACAGGGATGTAACGGTTCTGATTATTGTAGATGCTATTTCCCGTAAATATTTTACCAGTGAGACATCGTGGCTTTGGGATATTGATTTTGATTTATTAAATAAGAACAATGTTAAAAAGATTTATTTAGTTGGTGCTTATGCGGCTGATCTGGCAGAACGTTTCCGTTTTACAGCTGTTGATCAAAAGAAAATCTTTATTGAAAGAGATATTGAGAAGAGTCTGGAGACTTTAAAGACAGATACCATTGGTAATTTATATGCAGTAACCTGTTTCTCTGATCAGCATAAATTATTGGATAGGGTGGTAATCAGATGATTAGAATATTACATCTTTATAATGATTTGATGAATCTTTATGGCGAATATGGCAATGTTGCTGTTTTAGCTGACCGTTTAAAAGACTTAGGTATTGAGGTAGAAACAGTGAAAAAATCACTGGGTGATGATATCTGCTTTAGTGACTATGATTTTATTTATTGTGGCTGTGGTACAGAAAAGAACTTAAGGCTAGCCCTTAGTGACTTAAAAAAGCGAAAATCAGAATTCGATGAGGCTGTTAAAAAAGGAAGTATCATCTTGTTTACTGGCAATGCCATGTCTTTATTGGGCAAAAAACTGGATGATGAGGATGCCTTAAATTATGGCAGTTTTAGTTCTCTAACAAGTGATAAACGCTATACTGGCGATGTCGTTGTTAAAAATGATATATTCGGTGAAGTGGTTGGCTTTATCAATAAGTGTATTCTGATTGAAGGGTCAAAAGAAGAAAGTCTATTCGATTATCTATATAAGGCTAATGACGAGGATGCCCATGTCGAAGATAATGAATTTGAGGGTTTTCATCAGAATAATATCTATGCATCTTTCATCATTGGACCATTGTTAGTTAAAAATCCTGTTGTATTAAGACATTTTGTTTCACTCTTGAGCAATATAAAGGACTTTGAGTATAATTATCCTTATGCCGAGGAATCTTATCAGGTAACATTAAAGGCATTGAAAGAGAGGATGTAGTATGAGTAATAAGTCAGATAAAATGGCCACCTGGCCAGTTGGCAAATTATTATTTTCTATGGGCCTTCCAGCTGTCTTTTCGATGCTGATTCAGGCTATGTACAATGTGGTTGATACCATTTATATATCCCGTTATTCCCAGGACGCCTTATTTGCGATTGGCATTGTAACACCGATGGTTATGGTTGGTTTTTCGATTGCTATGGGATCAGCCGTTGGTATTTCAACCCTGGTTTCCCGCCGTTTAGGTGAAAGAAAAAAAGAAGAGGCTGACGAGGTTGCGACTACTGGCTTTGTTTTGACTTTCTTTCATGTTGTTATTGTTATGCTGCTGGGTCGTTTTTTAGGTATTCCTTTTATTAAGCTTTTTACCGATCGTCAAGAAATCATAGAACTAAGTTATTCATATTTAAGCATTTGTATGATTGTCTGCTTTGGTCAGCATTTTTCTGTTCTTTTTGAACGTTTGATGCAGGCTCAGAGCAATATGATCATTCCAATGTTTGCTCAGTTATTAGGCGCAATTACCAACATTATTCTTGATCCAATTCTGATTTTTGGCTTAGGCAGTATTCCGGCCATGGGTATTAAGGGTGCAGCTATTGCTACTGTTGCCGGTCAGATTCTGTCAATGATTTTCTGTGCTATTTTATTTAATAGAAATGAAGTTAAATTAAAACTAAAGGGCTTTAAATTCAAAGCAGAAAGAGTTAAAGATATCTATTCAGTTGGTATTCCAACGGCCATTATGAATATGGTCAATTCCGTTACAACAGTCTTAATGAATTCTATTCTGGTTTCTTTTTCCGAAAATGCGGTTTCCAGTCTGTCTATGTACTTTAAACTGCAGTCCTTTGTCTTTATGCCGGTCTTTGGTTTCTCACAGGGTGCTTTACCGATTCTGGCATATAACTATGGTGCCAGAAATAAGGAACGTTATATCGGTACCGTTCGCTATTATATGACTACAAATGCCTTAATTATGTTGGCAGGAACTTTGTTATTCAGATTTGGACCGGATCTGGTTTTATCTTTCTTTACAATGGATGAGGCTTTACATGCGATTGCAGTTAATTCTTTGCAGACTATCTGTTTATCCTTTGTTTTCTCAGCTATTTCCATTGCCATGGGTTCAATTTTCCAGTCTTTTGGCTTAGGTACTTTCTCAATGCTGCAGTCAATTTTAAGACAGATAGGAATATTGATTCCATTGGCCTATTTTTTATCAAGAACTGGTCGCCTGGAACTGGTGTGGTATGCCTATCCTTTGGCTGAGTTTGCCGTTTTCTTATTGTTTATACCTTTGGTTATCAGACAATATCACCTGCATTTTCCCAGTCAGGAATAAAAAAATCTATTAACAGAAATCCTAAGTAAGGGATTTTTGTTTATTTTATTATGCGAAATACTTACAAGTACCGAAAAGTCCTGATTATAACAACTAAAAATGACTTGTCTTCTGTCAGGACTAAAATCCAGGAAAATCCTAATGATCGATATCTTATCGATAGTTTTTGTGTTCTTGATGCTCAGGATATCGGTACTACAGTAGATGATTTGTTTATCAGCTGTAATCAGAATAATTTTATTAATTACCTGTGTCATGAATGGATAGATGAGATTTTTATTGCCACAGATCTCGCCAATATTAAAGTTGGTGACTATCAGCTGTTAAAAGAAACAGGCATTACTTTAAATACTATCTGTAAGGATTCAAATGGTGCAGATGTCTTATACGGTTATGTAGTCAATCGCCATAGTGTTAATCATAAAACGTTATTTCAATGTTTTATCAAACGCCTGATAGACATTATTGGCGCACTTTTTGGTTGCCTATTAACACTGATAATGATTCTGATTATTGGACCTCTTATCTGTTTTTATTCACCTGGCCCTATCTTTTATAAGCAGGAAAGAATTGGTTTGAATGGTCGTCATTTTACAATTTATAAATTTAGATCAATGATAATCAACGCCGATGATATCAAAAGTGAAGTAATGAAAAACAATATCATGGATAGTGATCTGATGTTTAAAATGAAGGATGATCCGCGTATCATTCCTAAAATCGGGACATTTATCCGCCAAACTTCAATTGATGAATTCCCTCAGTTTTTCAATGTATTGATTGGCGATATGTCTTTGGTCGGCACCCGTCCGCCATTAGTTGATGAATGGGAGAAATACGAACCAAAACATCGTATTAGAATGTCTAGAATGCCGGGAATAAGCGGTTTGTGGCAGGTTAGTG
>DCGB01000118.1 GCA_002314515.1 Solobacterium sp. UBA1789
CAAACACAGTAAGTGTTATTTAGTTCAATTAAGAAGGGACTTTGTCCCTTTTTTGTATCTTTGTTTTCTGTTATATTGAATGTAGAAATATTAATTGAGGTGTGTTTATGACAATCTACCTGAATATCATCAATGCCCTATTGCGCCTGACCTACTGGTTCTGTTATGCACCAATGGTTTCTTTTGCCTCACCCGTATTAATTGAAAGAGGCTATAGCAGTTCTCAGATTGGTGTTATTATCGCCTTGGGTGCGGTTGTGTCAATTTTTCTGCAGTCTTTCCTGGCTTCCTATGTCGACAATCACCAGGAGCTTTCAACAATAAAACTCTGTTTTATCATCATGTGTGTGACAGTGCCCATCTTTTCTCTGGTTTTCTTTTTATTAAAGGTTTCCTTTGTATTGTCACTGGTTTATATTATCTTATTTTCGATTGCTGGTGCCTTATCACCGTTTATCAATAACTTTACGGCTAAACTGGCACAGACTGGTTATAAGGTTTACTTCTGGCTGACTTTCTCAATTGGCGCCATCGGTTATTCTCTGGCTTCAAAGGTTGTTGGTAATCTGGCTGATATTTATGGTAACAAGGCTCTGCTGATATCAACTTTAGTAGGTATTGCCTCTTTTATGCTGGTACTCTTTGTGGCAGAAAAGACCTTGCAGTATCTGAATAAGCAGAACAATGATGTTGCTGAAACAAAAAAGGAAGAAAAAGTAAGTATCTCTTATGTAGAATTTATTAAGCATAATAAGGTATTTTTTATTGCCATGATTGGTGTAGCCTTCATGTTTTTCTCCGACCGTATCTTTTATAGTTTCACTATTCAGATTGTCAATAGTGTTGGTGGTGGTACCAGAGAAATGGGTACTTTGTTGAGTGTCTGTTCAATGTGCCAGATTCCAGGTTTTCTGATTTATCCACCGACAAAGAAGCGTTTTTCTTATTCGAAACTGTTGTGTTTTGCGGTTGTCATGTATTCAATTAAGGCTCTGGTGGTCTTGAGTGCCAATAGTATGGCTATCTTATATGTTTCCGGTTTGACAAGAATGTTTAACTATTCTTTCTTTACTTCTTCAATTATTCCATTTGTTAATGAGATTATGCCAAAGAATGAGGCCAATCGTGGTCAGACTCTTTATACAATTGCATCAAGTGCTGCCAATATTATTGCTTCTTTCTCGGGTGGCTATATTATTGATAGTTTTGGTGTTAAGGGTGTTCTGCTGGTGGCCTTTATCATGTCAATTATTGCGATGTTTATTTTTATTCCAGCTATTCGAAAGGTTGAAAAACAGCATGAGGAGGTTATAGCTTGATATGAGTAATGAAAAAAGAATATTGAATGAAGCAGTCAAAAACAGAATAGTTGCTGAGACCTTAGATTTTATTAAAGATGATCATTATCACAGTATTGAAGAACAGATAGATCTGGTTTGTATAGAAGCACCAACGGGCGAAGAAGATGAACGGGCTGCCGAAATGTGTAAAAAGTTTAGGGAACTTGGCTTATCTGATGTTCATGTGGATGAAAAGAAGAATGCCATTGGTATTTTAAAAGGCTACGATAGTCAAAGAACACTATTGGTTGAAGCTCACCTGGATACCGTTTTTCCTAAGGGCAGTGTTAAGGAAAGACCAGTTATGGATGAAAATGAAGAAATCCATTGTCCAGGCATTACAGATAATACCAGGGGTCTTGCGATTATTCTAAGTGTCTTAAGAGGCATTAAAAACAGTGGTATAAAATTCAAAAATGATATTATTTTTGCCGGTACTTCTCTGGAAGAGGGCATGGGATCCCTGGGTGGTATGAAATATATCTATGATACCCATCCAGAGATTTCAGCTAATATTTCGGTTGATGGCGGCGGTTGTACGGAAGTGGTCTATAATGCCACAGGCTATATTACCAAACGTTTTACTTTGAAGGGTAAGAATGGTCATAGTTATGTGGCCTTTGGTCGTATTGCCCAGGTTCCTCATGCCGTAAGTCGTGCTATCAGTAAAATTGCAGAATTTGATGTTCCACAGAAGGATCCGCGTTGCAGTTTTGCGGTTACATCAATTAATGGTGGCAACCTGAATGGTTTACATATGATTCCTGAGGAGATGTCTTTTGTTGTCAATTATCGTTCAGAAGATGCCTATTGGCTGAAGAAACTGGATGAGGATATTGAAAACTGCGTCAAAGAAGCCTGTGAGGAAGAAAATAAAAAGTGGAATACTCCTGGTGAAATAACTTATAGTATTGAGACTTTCTGTGATGTACCTGCTGGTAATCAGACTGCTGACCTGCCTCTGGTTAGAGCTTTTCAGGAGGTTATCAGATATTTTGGTAATGAGCCTAAGATGGCTACCGGCGGTTCTTCTAATGCCAATGTATCCATTGGCCGTGGTATAGAGTCAATTGCCATGGGTGGTGGCATGAAGGAACATCAACATGTTCATTCTTCCAATGAACGTTTCCAGACCAAGGGTGCTTATCTGGCTTGTCAGACTTTGTACCTGCTGGTACTTCTTTGTGGTGGCAGTGATTTCAGTCCTTCAATTTTTGAGTAATTGTTATGGCTGATCAGAAAACAGTTCAGAAACATAAAATCAGTTTTCGCATTGCGCATTTTGCGATGGGTTTTTTTGTTTCTTCAACTGTTTATGCCTCGCCCTATTTAAAGAGCCTGGGTCTTTCCAGCGCAGAAGTTGGTCTTTTTACTTCTTTGCGTTCGGTTGTTGGCATTGTTGCCCCTATCATCTGGGGTCTTGCCTGTGATAAGAAGGGTTCAATTAAGAAGGTATTTTATTTCTGTCTGATTGGTATAATTCTTTTATTTCCAATGGTTCCATCAACGGCCAGGATTGGTGCTGGCATTATGATGCTGGCACCATGGGTGACAGTTTTTATCCGCTTTTTCTATCGTCCGGCTTCATTTCTTTTATCTAACTGGCTGGTTCAGTCCCAAAAGAAGTATCCGGATCTGGTAATGGGCAAAATCCGTATCTATTCATCTTTTGCCTCCTTTGTCGGTGGTATTATGTTTTCCCGCCTGGTTGAAAAAAGTGGTTTAAATATTACTTATTATCTGGGAGCAGTTCTGGCTTTAATAGTTTTGTTAACGTCGATGTCTTTGCCGGATATTGAGCCAGATGAAAAGGGAACAAAAACATTTAAGGATTTACATCTGGAGATGCTTGTAAAGGATCCGGCTTTGTTTTCTTTCGTGATTTTTATGGTTTGTGCCTTTTTGCCTTCAGCCGCTTCAACAATGACTTTGCCTTATCTTTTGGATGACATCGGTGGTTCAATCAAATATATTTCATACTTTACGGCTTTTTCGGCTCTTTTTGGTATTCCAATGCTGTTTTTTGCCGATAAGATAATTAAACGTTTTTCGGTTAGCAGGGTCATGATTGTTACGGTTCTGGTCTATGGTTTGGGTGAGTTGGCTTTTGCGGTTTTAAAGAGTCCTTCTCTGATTATTCCAATGGCTGCTGTTATTGGTGCTGATAGTTCTTTGATGAATCTCTGTTTTATTTATTATGGAGTTGAAAAGGCTCCTTCGGAATTAAAGAATACTGTGCAGATGCTGATCAGTACTGCTTTGGCCTGTGCTTCAATTGTGGCTGGAACGGTTGCGGGTATGATGATTGATACTTCGGGTGTCAGACCATATTATTTTGTTTCTTTTGGTCTGGTTTTTGTGGCAGTGCTTTTATTTGTTTTAATCAATTGCTATTTAATTAAGGAACAGTAATGGGGACTTGGTCCTTATTTTTTTGATAGAATGTTAATATTGCATATAGGGGGGATGAAGATGGAGGAGAGAAAACATAACTGGGCTTTTGATTTGGCGTCGATTGAGTTTTTCTATTATTTTGCGAATGCCGCATATAATTATCTGACAATATTTCTAAAATCCCAGGGTTATTCAGTTAAAGAAGTTTCTGTTTTAAATATCATTTTTAGTGTTGTAGCTGTCTGTTCGACACCTTTGATTGGTGTTCTGGCTGATAAGATGCGTTCTTCTCGTAAAACGATGATTATTGTACTGATCGGATTCAGCGTTTCTCATATACTGGTGCCTCTTTCGGCAAGAGTTTTTGCCGGGGCAACGATAATCATGTTGGCTTTTATTATTTTATCCAAGTTTTTTCATGGCCCAGCCCAGTCTTTGATGGAGTCAACAGTTATTGTAGCCTGCAATAATTCCGGTACGGATTTTGGTAAGATTCGTCTTTGGGGTTCTATTTCCTGGGTCATTATGTCAATGTTTCTGGCTTCATTTATTACTGCTGATAATGTCTGGGTTTCTTTTGCCGTATTGGGTGTTTTTCTGCTTCCTTGTATCTATCTATTTATCAAAATAAAGCCGATTGCGGGTGATTCCGTCAAGAAGAAGGAAAAGGGTACTAAACTGCCTTTTGGAAAATTATTTAAGAATCCTTATTTTATTTCCTATATCTTTTTGACAATTGCAGTCAAGATTGAGCAGTCCTGTAACAGTATTTATCTTCCTTATCTGATTGAGGAAGTTGGTGGTGATATGGCTTTTATGGGTTATATTCAGGCTTATAATGCGATTTTTCAGGTTCCAGTTCTATTGTTTTCATCAAAGATTGCCCAGAAAATGTCTTTAGGAAATATGTGTGTTTTTTCAACTACCTTAACTGGTCTAATGGCTCTTTTATATGGTCGTGCTAATTCTTTCGTTGGTGTTTTGGCTTTTACGACTCTGAGTGCTATTGGCAGTGGCTTTAATATAGCGGGTTCTTTCAAATATATTTTCTGTCTAACGCCGAAGGAACTGCAGTCAACAGGCCAGACGGTAATAGGTGCCTGTACTTCTTTTGCCGGTATTATTGGTTCGATTCTGGGCACTGCCTTAGTATCCAGTCTGGGTGTTAAAAGTTTCTATACAGTCTGTGGTGTTCTGATTCTTGGTATAGTGGCGATGTATCTTACTAGTTTCCCGTTCTTTGCCAAGGTCTTAAATATTCCGTTTGTTGATTATACAAAAGTCGAAAGTGAGTAAGTTTCGACTTTTTTTGTATAATTAAAATATATAAAAAGGAGAAAATAATATAGCTTTTGCACAACTGACGATGCGTTCTGTTGTCTTGGACATGGAGGGTGACCTACTCCCACCACTTAACTA
>DCGB01000058.1 GCA_002314515.1 Solobacterium sp. UBA1789
ACGGCAATAACATTAAATACGGCAAGTATTCGAGGTATCATTGACTTAATCTTCTGCTTGCTGGAGATATAAGAATATTCATAATACAGGAAAGGAATAGCCAAAACCGTCGACATTATCATAGCCAGATAACAGGAAATATATTGAATCAGCATATGTTCAATCTGACCATCATAGACCCAGGACATCAAATCAGCTGCCAAAGCGGCAATATTGATTAGAATTACGATGATGAAATTTCTAGACACCAGATCATTGGAATCATTTTCAAAGACCATGCCATATAAAACAAGCAATAAGGTAAGCAATGAAATAGTTTCCAAAGGAATTAAAAGGTGTGCTGTTGCATGATTGTTTTCATCCTGTAAAACAATATCCGAAATATAGCCCAAAGTGAAATTATAATATGTATCACTTTCCTGACAGCTGACAGATAAACTTAAATTATGCAAATCATAAATTGAAGAATGACTTGTCTGCCAGAAATAACCATCACGCTGACGGTCTTCATAACCCTCACGTTCTTGTGCAAGAATATCAGGAAAATCCTTTACATCAGAGAAATAAGTGAACTCTTCCCCACCATCACTATAATAATAGCCATAGATTTCTGAATACCAGGCAGGCTCAGTTTCCAAATCATACAAACGACTGAAACGAAGATCAGATAACAGATTTTTAATATCATCGACACCATTTAAAGAATCATAGGCTTCTTTAATAATATTGTCTCTTTCAATACCCATTGAATGAGCTGTATAATCACCAAGACTCAAATAATAATTTGTCATATAGTTCTGATTTTCCAGAACAAGCAGCTCATTATCAACAAACTCCACAACAACCGACTTGTTTCTATCAGCTAAAAATAAATGGATTTCAAAAGGCTCACCATCAATATACAAAGTATAAAGATTCTTTTCTTTAAGCAATTCAACAGCTTCATCAACATCTGCTGCATAATCCAGGACATAACGGACCGCAACAACAGTTGACATCTCCTCACCATCAGGATTGGTGGAAGTTGTAATACCAAGATCCTCGCCTGGAACCATATTCAAGCAGGCAAAAAGACCCTTTTCATTAATGCCATCAACAGTTAAAAAAGGCAGGGCATAATAATAAAGAGAAAAATCACCACGGGAAGCTGTCTTATTGGAAATACCGCTTGTTGAAGCTAAACCAATAGTGGCATAACGCTCTTCGGTATGAGGAGTTTTGACAATAAATTCTGCCTCCTCATTATATAACCAGTCAAAGTTACGACCGATAATTCCATCTTTAACAACAACAGAACAGGCTGTTTCATGTTCATTTTCAGCCAGCAATTCGCCAAAATAGTAACTATAGCGATCACATTCGACCGTATATAAATAGTCATCAACTTTTGTGACATTATATTTATTTTTTATTAACTCAATAAAAATACTGCCTAATATCAGAACTACCAGCAATATATAGAGATTTCTTTTTAGCTTCTGGGATATCATTAATATTATTATACGCTTCAAAACAAACAAAAATGCCGAATATATTCGGCATTTTCTACTTGTTCAACATTATAGCAGCATCATCAGCAGCCTTAACTCTATCGTTGGCATCGATTATAATACCCTTTTCATCAATGAGATAAGTTGTTCTGACAACACCCATATAAGACCTGCCATAGAGCTTCTTTTCTTTCCAGACATCATAGGCCTTAATAGCCTCTAAGTCAGGGTCAGATAGAATTGTAATTGTCAATTGCTGTTTTTTGACAAAATTCTGATGGGAAACAACACTATCCTTACTGACACCAAGAACCTTAATGCCCTTCTTCAGGAAATCATCATTAAGCTTTGAATAAGCCAAAGCCTGTTTTGTACAGGCACCCGAGTCATCTTTAGGATAGAAATATAACAATACTTTCTGACCAAGATAATCACTCAAATGATGAATATCACCATTTTGATCCTTTAGGGCAAAATCAGTTGCCTTGGTTCCAATTTCCAGCATCTTTATTTGATAGGCTCAAAATCGGCAGCACCATGTTTACACAATGGGCAAACGATATCATCAGGTAATGTTTCACCCTCATAAACATAACCGCATACCTTGCAGACATAACCCTTCTTACCCTCAGTCTTAGGTTTAGGTTTAACATTCTTCTGATAGTAAGTATAGGTCATTGTCTCTTCATTAGACATTACTCTTGCCTCACTTACTTCACAAATAAACATGCCATGACTACCCAAATCCACTTCCTGGATGACATTCAGACTCATAACGGCATTGATATAGTGAGAAAGGAAAATCAGACCATTGCCTGTTCGCATCTGTTCTTCGCCATCCGCAAATTTATCAACAGCTCTGCCACTCTGGAAACCATATTTTTCAAAAACCTTAAATGGTGCACTTTGTGAAAGACAGTTGACATTAAGCTTACCAGTCTTTTGGACAATGTGATGAGTATAATTATCCTTATTGATATTAACCGCAACTCTAAGTGGTGAACTTGTTAGCTGGGAAACGGTATTGACAATACAGCCATTATCCTTAGTACCATCATTGGTTGTAACAACATATAAACCATAGCCGATATTAAACAAAGCTTTCATATCATTCTTTACTGCTGTTTCTTCACTGCGCTGTTCATAGTCCTGACATAATTCATCAGCCAAAGCCTCTAACTGAGCCTTGCTTTCATCATTAAGTGCAGACATAATCTTAACGTTATTTTCAGCAAAACGGATATCCTTACTCTTTTCAAACATGTCCTTCATAACCTTGGCAGCCATCGGAGCCCAGGAACCATTTTCGATAAAGGCAACAGTACGCTTCTGATAAGCGCGCTCTGTCAAATGAGTAATAAAAGTCCGCATAAATGGGAAAATATCCGCATTATAAGTAGTAGTAGCCAAAACCAGACGACCATAACGGAAGGCATTCTCAACAGCCTCATGCATGTCATCTCTTGCCAGATCAGTGACAACAACCTCTGGACAGTTACGCTTTCTTAACATATCTGCCAGTAATTCAACAGCCTTCTTTGTATTGCCATAAACTGAAGTATAGGCAATAACGATACCATCACTCTCAACTTCATATGAAGACCAGGTATCATAAGTAGAAAGATAATAAGCCAGATTTTCATTTAAAACTGGACCATGTAAAGGACAGATAGTCTGAATATCCAAATCAGCAGCCTTCTTTAGAACAGCCTGAACCTGAGCACCATATTTGCCAACGATACCAAAATAATAACGTCTGGCCTCGCAAGCCCAGCCTTCAGGATCCTCAACATCATTAGCACCAAATTTACCAAAACCATCAGCTGAGAATACAAGCTTTAGTTCTGGAACATATGTCATAACAACCTCTGGCCAATGCACCATAGGAGCAGTTACAAACTTAAAGGTATACTTTCCAAGTTTTAATTCTGATCCATCTGCTACTTCTATTCTTCTATCTGCAAAATCTGTTCCAAAGTATGCCTTCATCATTGGGAAGGATAGTTTATTTGAAACAATAATCGCATTAGGATATTTGTCTGCAAATACTTTAATACTTGCGGAATGGTCTGGTTCCATATGATGAACGATTAAATAATCAGGGATGCGTCCATCAAGGGCCTTCTCAAGTTTTTCAAGCCACTCATCAGTAAAGAATCTATCCATTGTATCCATAACAGCTACTTTTTCATCAAGCACAACATATGAATTGTATGCCATACCA
>DCGB01000008.1 GCA_002314515.1 Solobacterium sp. UBA1789
AATTATCCTGACTTTTATGTTTCTGATAGAGGGGATTAATGGTCTTATAAACAAGATAGAAGATGGCAATTTCAATTGGCAACATTATCAGATTCTTGAATACCGATTTTCCCAGATAATAGAGATAGGCCTTGGAATATAAAATATAGGACCAGTAACTGTTTAATAGAATATTAGCACAGACATTGACAGTTAATTTTGCCAGACTGATATGTAATATATCAGCTTTTTTATGAAGAAAGAAATGATAAAGTGACAAAGACAAAATCGAAGTCAGTGTATAACCGAAAAAGAAAGCACCTGAAGGGAAGATAAAAAAAGACAGAAAATCTTCACAGATGGCATAAATAAAGACAAGCGGATAAGAGTACCAGCAGGCCACCAGCATATCGATAATAAAAGTGAAGTATATCCTTAAGTTCATGCCTACAGGAATATAGAAAGCGCTGATGGCGATGTTGCAGGCCAGCAGAACGGCTAGTAGGGTAATATCTCTGGTTTTCATAAAATCATTCTAACACATATTTTTTATGGTAATATTTACTTATGGAAATAGTCGCATGTTTAAGTAATAAGGCTAATCTGCCTCGTTTAAAGGACTATGTTGGTGGTGTCATTTTCGGTTCTTTATTTTCTTTGCGTTTTCATTATTCTTTAAAAGACTGCAGAGAGATTGTTGATTACTGTCATCAGAATGATTTAAAAGCTTATATCGCTGTTGATGCATTAATTAGTGAAAATGACAAAACAATGATGTACAGCTATTTTGAATTTGTGCGTTCTTTGGATGTTGATGGCATTTATTTTTCTGATTTGGGTGTCATTAATATTGCCAGAGGCTATGGTATTGCCGATAGACTTATCTATGAAGCTGATACTCTGATGACCAATTCTCTGGATGCTGCCTTTTTTATCCGCATGGGCATTGACGTTGTTGCGGCTAGAGAACTGGAAATAGTTGAACTTACTAATCTGTTAAAGAAAAACAGTGGTCATATGGATATGCAGATTTTCGGTCATTTCCGGATGTCTTCTTCCAAGCGTAAATTCTTAACAAATTATCAGAAAGAGATTGATAAGGATTTTGATGTTTCAGCTAAGGATCTGCGTATTGTTGAGGAATCACGTTATTATGAATTGCCAATTATTGAAGATGAATTTGGTACCCGTATTTATACAGATTATATTTTCTGTGCATATGAGGAACTGGCTAAATTAAGACCTTATATTCGTCGAGGCATTGTTGATGATACTTTTGTCAATCAGGACCTGTTCTTTGATTTTTTGGCTGATTTAAAGAAACTGGATGAAAATAATGCCCGTTATTTGCGCAATTCACTCTTAAATAAATATTCTTCTGCCCCATTATCTGAGGGTTATCTATATCAAAAGACGGTTGATAAGAAATGAAAAAAGTTGAACTATTAGCTCCGGCCAAGGATATTGCCAAGGCCAAAATTGCGGTATTGTATGGTGCTGACGCTGTTTATGTAGGCGGAAAGAGTTTTTCTTTGCGTTCACGCGCTTCCAACTTTGATCTGGATGATTTGAAAGAAATCACGCATTTTGCCCATACTCATGGTTCTAAATTATATGTCACTGTTAATATCGTTTTCCACGATGAGGATTTAGTTGGCATCAAAGAATATATTAAGGAACTTGATAGTTTTGGTGTTGATGCCATTATTGTTTCTTCCATAGGTCTGGTTCAGATTGCCAAAACAATTGCCCCAAATATGGAATGTCATATTTCGACTCAAATGTCCAGTTTGAATTCTGATGCCGTAGCGGTTCTGGAAGGCTTTGGAGCTGATCGTATTGTCTTAGGCCGTGAATTGTCAATGGAAGAGGTCAAAAATGTGACAATGAAGTCAATGCTGCCGGTTGAGGTCTTCATCCATGGTGGCATGTGTTCCAATTATTCGGGTCGTTGTACATTGTCTAATCGAATGACCTTAAGGGATGCCAATCGTGGTGGCTGCGCTCAGTCCTGCCGCTGGAAATATCGTCTATATCAGGGAACAAATCTTTTATCAAGTGATGATAAACTTTTCTCAATGTCTTCAAAGGATTTGAGAGCTTCTGCTTATATTGAAGATATGATCAGATGTGGTGTTGCTTCTTTGAAAATTGAAGGCCGCATGAAATCAGAATATTATATTGCCCAGGTTGTCAAAACCTATCGCAAGCTGATTGATGAAATATATGCATCAACTGTTCCTCTCAGTGCCGAAAGACTGGCCTATTATGATAATGAATTATCAAAGGCCGAGAATCGTCCGGCTGATGATGGTTTCTTGAGTGGTGATTGTGATAATACCAAGCATTTATATGGCATTAATGGTTCAGGAGTTACTCATGACTATGTCGCTATCGTTCGCCGTTATGATGCCAATCGTTCTTTGGCTTTAGTCGAAGTCAAAAATAAATTTTCTGTTAATGAGGAACTGGAGGTCTTTGGTCCGTGCCTGGATAATACCCAGTTTGTCAATCGCTTGATGTTTAATGAAGAATGGAAGAGTATTGAGGTTGCCAATAAGCCAACTGAACTCTTATATCTGCGAGTACCTTTTGCAGTAAATAAAGATGATATGATCAGAAAGGTTCATACCGAAGAATGATCATCGAGGGTGCTATCAGTGTAAAAGCTGCCATCCAGAATAAGAAAAGAAAAGTCCTTCAGGTCTTGATCGATGAAAAGAAAAAGACGAAGGATTTTAATTATATCCGCCATCTCTGTTCAGCATATAATATTAAAATCAGTGAAGAAAGCCGGGAAACATTAGAAGAAAAAGCTTCGGGCAAGAGTTTTGGTGGCATTCTTGCTGTTGTTGAAGGCCGTAAGGAAGATAAGTTTATTAAGGGTGATATCTTTTATCTTGATGGTATTGAAGATCCTTTTAATCTGGCTTACTGTTTTCGGACTCTGTATGCCCTTGGTGTCAATAATATCCTTTTGCCGGAAAGAAATATGGAAACAATGGAAGCTCAATTGCTGAAGTCCAGTGCTGGTGCCTATGATATGCTGAATATCCGTTTTTTGAAAGAAAATGATTTTAAGGAACTTAAGAAGCAGGGTTATTATATTTATTCTTTGGACCGCAGTGAAGGTTCAAAGGATGTTTTTGATGTTAAATTCAAAGATCCTGCTGTTTTTATGATTGGTGGCGAAAAAAGAGGCATCAATGCAGCATTAAATCAATATGTTGATCAGAAATTATATATTCCTTATGGCAATGAATTCCGCAATTCTTTAAATGCAGCTGCTGCCCTTGATGTCATTGCCACTCTGCGTTATGAAAGAAAAAGATCATGATCAGTTCTTTGGATAATAAAAAGGTCAAAGAATGGACCAAGCTTCATCAGAAAAAATATCGCAGTTCAGCTTATCTGCTTTTGAATGAGGAATTAATTAAGGCGGCTTACAAGACAAAGCATCTGAAGACATTGATTTATTGTGGTGAAAAACCCTTTGATTTTCCTGAGTCCTATGAGGTATCAAGAGAGGTTTTAAATAAAATAGCCAAAACGGATAATCTTGATTATCTGGGTATTGGTTCTTTTGTGGAAGAAAGAATGACTGATGGTCAGCGCATTATTATTCTGGAGGATCTTTCTGATCCTTTAAATATTGGTCGTATTATGGAAGCGGCTCTATTGTTTGGTTTTAATAATGTAGTTTTATCTAAGGAAGCTGCTGATATTTATCACGAAAAGTGTTTAAATGCATCCAAAGGTGCTATCTATTATCTGAATATCTGTCATAAGGATATTGAGAATTGTATCAGGGAATTAAAAGAGAAAAACTATCGCATCTATGCCACCGGTTTGAGCGCTCAGACCAAGGAAATGTATGAGCTTGAAACCAGAGAAAAAATGGCTTTTATCATGGGAAAAGAAAGCTGTGGTGTTAAGGCTGAAACTTTTTTACTGGCTGATGAAATCGTTAAAATTGATATGCATAATATTGATTCTTTAAATGTCGCCATGGCAGCCGGCATTATTATGTATCGTTTTAGTATCTGATAATAAATTTTGTTTCTTTTTCGTCTATATCAATTTCTTTAAGAAAATAATCTCTTATTTGGATATAACCCTTATTGCGGGTTATTTCTTTTAAAAATGGGTCAATGTCATCACCCTGGATCTGAGCTTCAACCTGGCCATTTGACATATTGCGACACCAGCCGGTGATATTGTATCTGAGGGCAGATTGATAAAGATGATGGCGCAGACCAACGCCCTGGACCTGGCCGATTAATTGCAGATAGTATCTTTTCATTTGTTTAGCATCCACTGTTTCTGTTTGCAGTTTGGACATTTCATCAGATGTGTATGGTTCTTATGCCAGCCAAAAAGGACAGCAGGCCAGTCAGCTTTAAAACTATGCTGGCAGTTGGGGCAAACGAATAAGGACTTTTCTTTTTCAATATATAGTTCAATAAAGCTGAATGAAATAAAAATGATGATTGAAACAATTATAAAAAAATAATCAGTCTTTAAAATGCCCCAGCACAAAAAACTTAAGGTCAAAAGAAATTGCAAAAATATCCAAAACTTATAGCGGTTTTTCATACGACTTCATTATACATGGTGATATAATCAAAATAAGTTATGAAAGTCAAAAAAGACATTGTCAATCAGCGTCGAATTGACATCATGAAGAGTATTGAAGAAAATAATTCCTTAACCGTTGAAGAACTGGTAAAAATCCATAAGGCTTCACCGGCTACAATCAGACGCGATCTTCAATACTGGCAGGAACAGGGCGCGATTTCCAAAAAATATGGTCGTGTCACTTTAATTGAGGCCTTTGTTGAAGACAATGATTATGTAAAGAATCGTTACATGAAAGCCATTGCCAAAAGGGCAGCTTTGTATGTGGAAGATGGTGATGTCATTTTTATCAATGCATCGCGTACTGCCTTGATGGTTGCCGAATATATTCGCAATAAAAATGTAACGATAATTACCAATAATACCAAGGCAACAGCTTTTTCTCTTGATCCTAATGTTCAATTAATCATGACTGGTGGTGAGATTGGTCACTCACATACTTATCTGACTGGTGATTTTGCCTTATCAAGTATCAATATGGTTACAGCCACCAAGTGTTTTATTGGCTGCAGTGGTTTAAAGGAAAATGGTGTCTCTACTGGTATCTTACGTGAGATGTCAGTCAATAAGGCAATGCTGGCTCGAACAGCTGGCCAGAAGTTTATTTTATGTGATCATAGTAAGGTTGGTCTTGATCATAATTACTACTATACAGACTTTTCCGACATCGATTATCTGATTACTGATGTTGAGGCTGACAAGCGGGTTATTAATCGTATAAAGCAGAAAAACAGCATCAATATTATTGCGGTTGAACCATCATCTTAAGACAAAAATATTATCCTGGAAATAAATAGTTGAACTGACAACAAAAAATAGTTGAAAGTTCAACTTTTTGTTATATACTAATATTACGATGACTATTGATAAGAAATTTACTAATGCAGACTGGTCGGTTTTATATCGCTGTTCGCAGAAACATTATGATCGAATTTTGAATGAATATGGTCTTGGTTATACCCAGTTTAATCTATTGATTCAGATTAATGAAAATGAGGGTATTACCATGAACGAGCTGGCGGGAAACGGTGGTTTTGACAAGGGCACCATTACCAAGGCTATTCAGAAACTTGAACAGACTGACTTTGTTAAGATTGTTGATTCACCAATCGATAAGCGCAGTAAATGCCTGTATTCCAGTGATAAGGCAAAGGAACTGCTGCCTAAGCTTTATCTGCTTAGACAAAACTGGTTTAATTATCTGTCATCTGATTTGAGTGAAGAAGATGTTGAAAATTACTATCGTATTCTGTCTTCATTGAGCCAGAAGGCCCTGTATTATAACAGTCTAAATGAGGCTGATGAGGAAGATGAAGTGATGTTCTATGGACTTCAGAAGCTGACACTGCTGGATTTTCCAGGTCACATGGCTGCTACGGTCTTTACTGGAGGCTGTAATTTCCGTTGTCCATTCTGTCACAATCGTTCGCTGGTCTTCTTTTCCGAAAATGACAACAGAATAGAAACAGCTGATATCTTTGCTTATTTACAGAAGCGCAAGGGTATCCTGGATGGTGTTTGTGTCAGTGGTGGCGAGCCACTGTTGCATCGGGGAATTAAGGATTTCATTATAAAAGTCAGATCCATGGGTCTAAAGATAAAACTTGATACCAATGGTACTAACTTTGAATTACTGAAGGAACTGATTGATGAGAAACTGGTCGATTATGTAGCCATGGATATCAAAAACTGTCCATCATTATATGGTGAAACAACTGGTGTCAATGGCATTGATCTGAGTAATGTCAGAAAGAGTGTTAAATATCTGATTGAAGATCACGTTGACTATGAGTTTAGAACAACAGTTGTCAAAGAATTCCATTCCAAAACTGATACCAGAGAGTTGGGCGAATGGATAAAGGGTGCTAAACGCTATTATCTGCAGGGCTTTGAAGATCATGGTTCCTGTATCTGCGAGGGACTTCATCCTTTGGAAAAAGAAGAGATGATCAGATTGCGGGATAGTTTAAAGAAATATGTAGAAAATATTGCCATAAGAGGCATAGAGGAGTAAATATGTACAAAGTTGTAAAAAGAGACGGTCAGACTGTAGAATTTGATATCCGTAAGATTGCAGTCGCTATTAGTAAGGCATTTGAGGCTCAGCAGAAACAGTATCATGAGAGTGTTATTGATATGCTGGCACTAAGAACAACAGCCGATTTTGAACCTAAGATCAAAGATGGCAAAATTGCCGTTGAAGACATTCAGGATAGCGTTGAGGCAACCCTGATTTCTGCTGGCTATGGTGATATTGCCAAGGCTTATATCCTCTATCGTAAGCAGAGAGAGAAAGTTCGTAATGTCAATTCAGCATTACTCAACTATAAGGATCTTGTAGATAATTATCTTAAGATCAATGACTGGAGAGTAAAGGAAAATTCCANNTGTTGATGTTGCAAGAAGCTACATTATTTACCGTAAACAACACCAAGCTTTAAGAGATATCAAGAGCACAACTTTAGACTACAAAAACATCATTGATAACTACCTAAAAATCAATGACTGGCGTGTCAAAGAAAACTCCACAGTTACATATTCTGTTGGTGGTTTGATTCTTTCTAACAGTGGTGCCATTACTGCCAACTACTGGTTATCAGAAATCTATGATGATGAAATCGGCAATGCCCATCGTAATGCTGAGATTCATATCCATGACTTATCAATGTTGACAGGTTACTGTGCCGGCTGGTCTTTAAGACAGCTGATTCAGGAGGGCTTAGGTGGCGTTAATGGTAAGATCACTTCTAAGCCTGCCAAGCATTTAAACAGCTTATGTAACCAGATGGTTAACTTCTTAGGTATCATGCAGAATGAATGGGCTGGTGCTCAGGCTTTCTCAAGCTTTGATACTTATCTGGCTCCATTTGTTAAGGTTGATAATCTTGATTATTATTCTGTAAAACACTGCATTGAGTCATTCATCTATGGTGTTAATACACCATCCCGTTGGGGTACACAGGCACCGTTCTCTAATATCACCTTAGACTGGACTTGTCCAGCTGACTTAGCAGATCAGTACTGTATCGTTGGTGGTAAGGAACTTGATTTCAAATATAAAGACTGTCAGGCTGAAATGGATGTTATTAACAGAGCCTTTATTGAAGTCATGCTGGAAGGCGATGGCGAAGGTCGTGGTTTCCAGTATCCGATTCCAACTTATTCAATTACCAAGGAATTCAATTGGACTGAAACTGAAAACAATAAACTCTTA
>DCGB01000029.1 GCA_002314515.1 Solobacterium sp. UBA1789
CGGCATCTATAAACGTATGATCATCTGGATGATCATACGTTTATAGATGCCGGATGGACAAAACTAGGCGAACACACATGGAAGTGGGATTACGACGACGGTTCTGATACCTGGTTAGAGTAAAAACAATTATTTAAAGTAAGTATAATAAAAACGCCAGTTTATGACACGTACTCCAAACCCTAGGAAAGGAGTACTTTTTTAATTTCTGTTCATAATTAAATTCATAAAGAAAACCACCTGATTGGTTTTAGTCCAATTTAGGTGGTTCAGTTTAAATTACCACTTTTTATTATTGCCTAATCTACTTTTCCGCAAACTACATCGCCACTGGCTGATGTCCAGCCACAGATGGTATCACCAGAAGAACCATAGGTTGTATATGATGGCTCACTGCTGGAGAAATCTTCTTTGTAGCCATCGCTATGGATGATATAACCATAATATTCATCCGGATTGATATAAACATAACGCTGGAAATAACAGCGGCCAACCGCATGGGTTGATTTACCGGTAATAGATGATGCCGAAATATCCTGCATTCCATCGGCATAAGAACCAAAGCCATGCCAATAGATAGTCAGAGAACCATCTTCTTCAGAAATAACACCGCTCATACCTGTCAGTGTTCCATAGATGGTTTCTTTTTCTATTTCATTGACAGAAATAAGATTGGCATTTTTTTCATCAATCAGACCAGTAATAGTGGCATAACCGCCACCTGGTTTACAATATGGATAAGCACCTTTAATGTGTTTGATTTCAACAACTTCCTCAGGTCTTTCTATTTCCTGTGGATTGTAATCAAAGTGTTCTTCCAGTTCATTCAGCAGAAGTTTTGCCCATTTGCCTTTGAGATTATAGTTGATATCCGAATAGCGGAAATAGGCGCCTTCTTCCAGTTTATCAAAGCCCAACCAGACGGTAATCGTATAATTATTTGTCTGACATACTAACCATGAATCTTTTGGCGAACCTGTCGGAATCTTGTAAGATCGGCCTGAAGAGCCCCAGTCAGTTGTACCGGTTTTGGCATATACAGGATAATCGTGTTTGAGTATCTGCATATAGTTGAAATATGGACCACTTACGTTATAGGCCTCACAATAGGCGGTCAGATAGGCAGCGGCAGAAGAAACAACTCTGGTTCCGACTGTGTCAGCAACATAAGTTGTACCATCATCATAATCAATATGATCAATAGTGTGTCCTTTGACATACATTCCATCATTTATCAGCATCGCATGGGCTGATGCCAGTTGAACTGGTGTTACCATACATTGAGCACCGCCAATAGCCCATTGCAGATCAAAACTGTCCTTTGTGGCCTTGATGCCAATGGAATTGAGATATTTGATTATTTCTTCTTCACCAAATTTTTCGCATAATTCTTCCAGTGTCAGGATAGCTGGTGTATTTAAGGAACGGGCAATAGCCTCCATAACGGTCATATCACCGGTATATCCCTGATTGCCGGCATTAACAATTAAAACTTCACTTCCATATAGATAAATAGGTTTATCAGTAACAGTATGAGAAGTCGCCCAGCCAAGGCGATCAAAGGCCAGAACATATTCCAAAATCGGTTTTATTGCCGAACCTGGCTGAATATTAGCAGAAGTTGCACGATTAAACTGTCTTGCCTCACTCTGATCAGTACCACCACCTAGGGCAATAAGAGCACCAGTCTGATTGTTCATGACAACAATTGCCGACTGTTCTTTCTTACGTGTATATTTAAGATCGGTATTCTGATTCTGCAGATTATAAACCAGCTCCTGCATATAAGGGTCCATGTTTGTATAAATCTTCATTGGAACGGTATAAGGGTCTTTGCCGGTTTCTTCAATTACTTCATCAATTACGGCATCTATATATGACTGATAATATTCAGAATAGGTGTTGAATTTATCTGGAATACCCGATAAGAGATCTTCCATCTTAATGCATTTGGTTAATTCAGCTTCTTCTTCGGTAATGTAGCCATGATATAGCATTAAATCAAGAACCTCATTACGACGTTTAACGGCATTTTCCAGATATTCAGTATCAGGATTCAAATAAATATTGTTACCATCATTTTTATATAATTCATTATATGGATTGTAATTATTTGGTGCGTTGATGATACCAGCTAAAAAGGCACTTTCTGCCAGATTTAAGTCAGTAGCAGACTTATTAAAATAATATTGGGCAGCTTTTTCAATACCACGAATATTATTGCCAAAGTTAATCTTATTTAAGAATAGGGCAATAACCTGTTCCTTATCCAGATTATAGTTGGCTTCAATAGCTAAGACGATTTCCTGCATCTTACGCTTAACACCACTCATACCCTCACGGTCGGCAATTGTTGAATCAGTACCGGCATCGATCTGGAAATAAGAATTTTTAACCAGCTGCATAGTCATTGTTGAACCGCCTTGAGAAAAATCACCAGAACTCAGGTTGACTAAGGCAGCTTTCAAAAAACGAGGCAGATCAAAGCCGATATGAGAGAAATAACGGGAATCTTCAACTGCCAGAAAAGCATCAATCAGACAGCTTGGCATTTCATCATAAGAAATATTCTGACGAAGATAAAGACCCAGTTCGACAATTTCGTTGCCTTCTGCATCAATGATAATAGTAGAATTTGGCGATTCCAGATCTTCGGCATGAAATTCCGGTTTTCCTTCCAGTAATTTACCGGCAAAAACCAGACAGCCAATAAGTACACATAGACCAATAAAGACAACAACTGATGTAATAATCGCAAAAACAAAAATCTTCTTACTTGCCTTAGGACGAGGTTCGTCTGCTGCTTTTTCATCTATTGGATCTTTTTTTAATTTTGGTAAGCTGAATTTGTGATTCTTAAGTTTTTGTATCAATGATATAAAGCTATTCTTAATTTTGTTAAAGAAATCTTTTACATCAAAGTTAGTTTCTGGTAAATGAATGTCAGGTACTTTAATAGTTTTTAAACTGTTTTTGAGCTTATCTTTTGTCTTGTCAAAAGAATCATGAAGCTTAGTTTCAACAAGAAGAATATTTTCTTTTGTATTGTTTAAAAGAACTGTTTTATTGTCTTCTGTGGCCGTTTCTTCAATTGTATTTTCTTTAGCAGGTTTCAATGATATTTCCTGATGATTTTTTTCGATTATTGTTTCTATTTCTTTTTTGGCCTCATAAAAAGAATCCAAGGGATTTTCTTTGGTTTTTTCTTCTTCGACCTCTATTTTTTCTTCGCTTGTAATAGTTTTGTTGTCGTTTATAGTAACAATATTTCGGCTTCTTTTTAATCTCTGTTTTAAACGACGAAGCTCACTGTCGTTTAATTCGTCTATGTTTCTTTTCACAATGAATATTCTATCATATTTAGCTATTATGATAGGCTGAAATGATAAAATATAAGTATGATAAATCAAAGAATTAATAAAATACGAAATGCCCTTGTTGAAGCAAATCTTGATGCCTATTATTTCAATACTTTTGATGAACATTTATCTGAATATGTTCCTGATTATTATAAGACTATTGCCTATTTCAGCGGCTTTACAGGCTCCTTAGCCGTTTTTATTGTTGATAGGGAAAATGCCTACTTATTTGTCGACGGACGCTATCATCTGCAGGCTGATGAACAGGTTTTGTGCTATGGAATTAAGGTCATGAAACTGGGAAGCCAGGATTGTGATGAGGTTGATGAATTCATCAGAAAACACTATAAACGTCTGGGAATTGATGGCAGACGAACAAATATATCTTTTGTCAAGAGCCTAGGCAGTGAAGTTGATGTTGTCAGCCTGGACTTGTACTCAGCTTTTATTGAAAATCGTATTCCCTTGAAAGATGATCCGATTTTTAAATTAGCTGAAGAATATTGTGGTGAAAGTCGTAAAAACAAGTTAACGAGATTAAAGGAAC
>DCGB01000056.1:0-2008 GCA_002314515.1 Solobacterium sp. UBA1789
TAGTAATTAATTATTATTGAAAATATTTTCATAATATTTAGTAAAGTTTTTACATTAATTGTTAAAACTTTACTTTTTTTATGCTAAACTTTTTTTATATGGGCTAGGAGATTAATAATGTTTAATTCAGAATTTTATATAAATAATCGTCAAAAAGTAGCTTCCAATATGAAAGATAATTCTTTTTATTTTTGGCATTCCGGTTCGGAAGTTGAATCTTCTGATGATGAATGTTTTGCCTTTCAGCCATATCGTAATTTTGTTTATTTAACAGGTTTAAGAGTTCCAGATGCCTTATTAGTTATTACTAAGCTTAATAATAAGGTATCGGAACTTTTATTTATGCATATTCCTACAGCTAGAGAAAATATGTATACTGGTGCTTCTTTTGATGAAGAAAAGTTAAAAAAGGATACTGGCATTAATGATATTAAAGATGAGAAAACATTTGATGATTTTATATCCAGACTGATGTTTGGCAATGATGTTCAGGATGCTTATATGGATATGGCCAAATGGCGTATCTATTATCCTTATAATAAGGAATGTGAATTAGCTGACCGTTTAAAGAAAGCTTATCCATTTTTGAATATCCATAATATGTATTCAAAGGCCTGCAAATATAGAACTATTAAATCAAAGGAAGAAATTGAAGCTCATCGTAAAGCCTGCAAAATAACTGAAGAAGCTGTTAAAAAAATGCTTCTGAATATGAAGCCAGGTATGAAAGAATGTGAAATTGAAGCTTATTATGATTTTGTATTAAAGTCATATGGTTTGAAATATCCGGCTTTTTCAACTATTGCAGCTGCTGGACCACGTGCCTGTACTTTACATTATGTTGATAACAATATCGAAACCAGGGATGGCGAAATGATCCTTTTTGATTTAGGAGCACATTGGGATCTTTATGCTGCTGATGTTTCCAGAACTTATCCGGTTAATGGTAAATATACACCAAGGCAGAAGGAATTATATAACTGTGTATTAAAGGGTTTGAATGCTGCACTGGCTTTGAGTAAACCAGGCCAAAAGAAAAATGAATTACAGCTTATAAGTAAAAAAGTCATGGCAGAAGAACTGATTAAAATCGGCAAGATTAACAAAATTGAAGAAATTGATCAGTATTATTTCCATGGTTCAGGTCATTTTATTGGCTTAAATACCCATGATGTTGGTGATGATCCGGATATGGTTTTATGTGAAGATATGGTCTTTACTTTGGAACCGGGATTATATTTCAAGGATGAGGGAATTGGTATTCGTATTGAAGATACCATATTAATTACCAGAGATGGCTGTGAGGTTTTATCTGGTGGTATTCCAAAGGATGTTGATGAAATAGAAGCTTTTATGAAGGGAGGTAGGGCATGACAAAATATATATTTAAAAGATTAGCAACTGGTATCGTTACAATCTTTCTGATTGCTACTATCACTTTCTTTCTTTGCAAGGCTATTCCTGGCGGACCTTTTGACCGTGATAAACCTTTATCGGAAACTGTTATTGCTAATCTGAATGAAAAATATCATTTAAACGATCCAACCTGGAAACAGTATCTGAATTATATGGTTGATGTTGCCAAGTTCGATTTTGGTCCATCTTATTATTATAAAAACGAAACAGTCAATGATTATATTGATCGCTGTTTCCCGGTTTCCGCTGTGTTGGGATTGGCTGCTATTGTGGTGGCAATAATATTAGGAATTCCAGCCGGTATTCTTTCGGCTATGAAACAGAATGGCTGGCAGGATAATGTTTTAAGAGTTGTTACTACCATTCTGGTTTCTTTACCGAATTTCGTCATTGCGTCATCATTAATGTATTTTTTAGGATATAAGCTGATGATACTTCCGGTTTCCATGTGGGGAAGCTGGCAGCAGGCTGTTATGCCAACTCTGGCATTAGCTGCATATCCGCTTTCCTATTTTACAAAAATGATGAAGACTTCAATGCTGGATGTATTAAATTCTGATTATATCCTATTAGTAAAAGCTAAGGGTGTTGT
>DCGB01000056.1:2030-4779 GCA_002314515.1 Solobacterium sp. UBA1789
GCTAAGGCTAAAGGCTGTTCAAGATTTTCAATGATTTATAAACATGCATTAAAAAATGCGGTTTTACCAATTATAACCAGCTTGGGACCTATGATCGCTGGAACCTTAACCGGATCATTTGTTATTGAAAAGATCTTTGTAATTCCAGGTCTTGGAAAGGAATTTACTTCCTCAATTTCCAATCGTGATTATCCGATGATTATGGGTTTAACAATATTCTATTCAATTCTGCTGATTGTCTGTGTTTTAGTTGTTGATATTGCAAATGCAATAGTTGATCCACGTATTAAACTGGAAGGAGATAAATAATGACTGAATTAAAGAATCCTTCATTTAAGCTTGTTCCTAAAGAGGAGAAACAGGCTGAAAAAATCTTACGTCCTTCTACTACTTTTTTGCAGGAAGCCTGGTATCGTTTCCGTCGTAATAAGTTAGGTATAATTGGTTCAATAATTGTACTGTTTATGGTTCTGTTTGCAGTTTTTGGACCTTATTTATGTAAATATGACTATATTACTCAGGATTTGAGAAATGCATATTCGTTACCAAGCAGTGAACATTTGTTTGGTACAGATAATCTTGGACGTGATCTGCTGGTCAGAATGTGTTATGGTGCCCGCATTTCCTTAGCCTGCGGTTTTGTTGCCAGTATCATTTCTTTGGTTATCGGTGTCACATATGGCGCAATATCCGGGTTTATTGGCGGCACAACAGATAATATCATGATGCGTATTGTTGATATTATTTCAGCTGTTCCATCAATGTTATATGTCATTCTTTTGATGGTTGTTATTGGCAATTCATTAAAAAATGTTTTTCTGGTTATCGGTATCACCGGCTGGCTGGGCATGGCAAGACTTGTTCGAAGTCAGGTTATGGCTTTAAAACAGAGAGAATATGTTTTAGCTGCCAGAGTTTCCAATGTATCTGATTTTAAAATCATTCTTAAACATCTGGTTCCTAATTCATTTGGTCCAATTGTTGTCCAAATGACTTTATCAATTCCAAGTGCTATTTTCCTGGAGGCTTCTTTACAGTTTTTAGGCTTAGGTATTTCTGCTCCAATGCCATCCTGGGGTGGTTTGGCTCAGGAGGGTATAGGTGCTATCAGAAGTATCTATTCATATCTGATGTGGATTCCAGCAATTTTCATTTCTGTTACTATTCTGGCATTTAATTTTTTGGGTGATGCTTTACGTGATGCATTAGACCCTCAACAGAAATAGGAAAGGAGTATTATGGCTAAATTATTAGAGGTTAAAAATCTGTCTACTTCTTTCTTTACAAAATTTGGTGAAGTTAAGGCTGTTAATAACGTTTCTTTCAGTTTAGATGAAGGTGAAGTTCTGGCTATCGTTGGTGAATCGGGTTCTGGTAAATCGGTTACCAGTATGTCGATTATGGGATTATTGGCTAAGGGCGGTAAGATTGTTAATGGCGAGATCAATTTTAATGGTCGGGATCTGACAAAATTAAAAGAAAAAGAAATGGCTAAAATTCGTGGCGAAGAAATTTCCATGATTTTCCAGGATCCGATGACTTGTCTTAATCCGGTTTTTACAATTGGTAATCAGATGGAAGAAGTTTTAAAACTTCACCATAAGGAGTTATCAAAAGCTGAAAGATATCAGAAATGTATTGATATGTTAAATAAAGTTGGCTTATCCAATCCTGAAGATCGTTTAAAACAGTATCCACATGAATTATCTGGCGGTATGCGTCAGAGAATCATGATTGCCTTATCGCTTTTATGTAATCCAAAACTGCTTATAGCTGATGAACCAACTACGGCCTTGGATGTCACTATTCAGGCTCAGATTATTGATTTACTGAAAGAATTAAAAGAAGAATTCAATACAGCCATCATTCTGATTACTCATGATTTAGGTGTTGTTGCCAATATTGCTGATAAAGTAAATGTCATGTATTGCGGTGAGATTGTTGAATCAGCTAATATCAGAGATCTGTTTTATAAACCAAAACATCCTTACACCTGGGGTCTTTTAAAGGCGCTTCCTCGTCTGGATATGAAAGAGAATGAATTACAGCCGATTCCAGGTTCAACACCAGACCTGTTATTAGAAATGAACTACTGTCCATTTTTTGATAGATGTGAAGTTGCAATGGAATGCTGTCGTGAGGCAAAACCTGATTACTATGAATTGGAAAATAAACAGCTTACAAAATGTTGGCGTTATCATCCAAATTTTAAGGAGGTAACAAATGAGCGATAAGATATTGTTTGAAATAAAAGATTTAAAGAAACATTTTGAAATTACTGATAACAGTTCTAAATCTTTATTTAAAAAGAAAAATATTCTAAAAGCTGTTGATGGTGTAACTTTTGATATTTATGAGGGTGAAACACTGGGCCTTGTAGGCGAATCCGGTTGCGGTAAGACGACTCTAGGCCGAACTATCATGCGCTTATATGATGTTACCGATGGTCAGATAATCTTTGAAGGTAAGGATATTTCCAGGATGAATGCCAAGGAATTGAGAGATATCCGTAAGAATATCCATATGATATTCCAGGATCCTTATGCTTCACTTGATCCACGTATGACAGTTTCAGAAATCATCATGGAAGCAATGCAGAATGACGATAGTGTTAAACCTGCTGATCGTCAAAAGAAGGTCCTTGATCTTTTAGAGCTTGTTGGATTAAACTCTGACCATGCCAATCGTTATCCTCATGAATTTTCAGGTGGTCAAAGACAAAGACTTGAAATCGCAAGAGTATTGGCAC
>DCGB01000092.1 GCA_002314515.1 Solobacterium sp. UBA1789
AGCAGCAGCGTGTGGCCATTGCCAGGGCTTTGGTTAAGCGACCTAAGGTTTTATTGCTGGATGAACCTTTGAGTAATCTGGATGCCCGCTTACGTTTACAGACGCGTGAGGAAATCAGAAGAATACAGACCCAGACAAAAATTACTACAGTATTTGTCACTCATGATCAGGAAGAGGCTATGTCAATTTCCGATATGATTGTTGTCCTGAAAGCTGGTGCTGTTCAGCAGATTGGTAAGCCTCAGGAGGTTTATGATGACCCTCATAATCTCTTTGTTTCTCAGTTTCTGGGTACTCCGCAGATCAATACTTTTAATGGTTATATTAAGGATAATCAGGTCTATATCGGTGATGAGGCCGTGCTGAAAGTCAAAAATATGATTGATCAGGATGTTTATGTATGTATCCGTCCTGAGGGCTTTATTTTAAATGAAAAGGGTGCTTTGAGTCTGGAATTAAAACATGTTGAAGTTATGGGTAGAGATACCAGTGTTATTTCTACTCATCCATCTTGTGAGAATGCAACAATTCGTTCAATTATTCCAAGCGAGCAGACTGTTGATACTTCAATGGCTAAACTGAAATTTGATGTTAAGCCATTTAAAATGTATTTATTTGATAAGACAAGTCAGGAGCGTATCTATTTTGATGTCGAAGAATAATTATAAGGCCTTTTTATATCTTTTGCCGGCATTCATTTTCCTGGTACTTTTCCTGGTTTATCCACTGATAGATGTCTGTATCTATTCTCTGGAAGAGGGCTATAATTTCGCATCCCAGACTTCAATGGGCGTTGGTTTATATAATTTCTCTTATGTTTTACATGACCAGTATTTTCTGCAGGCTTTGAAGAATACTTTTATCATTGTTATTATTACGGTTCCAATTTCAACAATTCTGGCTTTGATCATTTCTTTGGGTTTGAATTCAATTAAGAAATTACAGGAAATGTTTCAGACTATTTATTTTTTACCATATGTCACCAACACTTTGGCTGTTGGTCTGGTTTTCATGGTTTTATTCAAGAAGACGGCTTATTCCGAGGGCATGATTAATCTGCTGCTTAATTTCTTTGGAGTTTCTTCAGTTGATTTTATTGAAGGACCATATTGGGCAAAGATTTTTGTCATGTGTTTTTATACAATCTGGGTTGTTTTGCCTTTTAAGATTCTGATTTTAACCAGTGCTTTGGCATCTGTTAATCCGGATTACTATAAGGCAGCAAAGGTTGATGGTACTTCGAAGTGGCGGATTTTTACCAGGATTACTTTGCCAATGATTTCGCCAATGATTTTTTATCTGGTTATTACTGGTTTTATTGGCGCATTTAAGGCTTATAGCGATGAGGTAGCTATTTTTGGTACCAATTTGAATGCTGCTGGTATGAATACGATAGTTGGTTATGTTTATGATATGCTGTATGGCAACAGTGGCGGCTATCCTTCGTTTGCCTCGGCAGCGGCTTTGATTCTTTTTGTCATTGTTTTGACAATTACGGTTATTAATCTTATGGTCTCGAAGAAGACGGTTGAGTACTGATATGGAAAAGAATATGGGTTATAAACAGGTTGCTAAGGTTTCAAGGCGCCAGGAGCTGTCAAGGAAGATCATCACTTATACTTTGCTGACAATCTGGGCTTTGGTTGTTTTATTTCCTTTTTATTGGATGATTTTGACTTCTTTAAAGGATTATGGTGCTTATAATTCGGAATTTGTACCGGCTTTCTTTACTTTGTCACCAACAATTGCCAACTATGTCAATGCTTTTGTCAATGCTTCGCTTGGTACTTATTTTATTAATACGCTGATTTTTACTTTGATTACTACGGCAGTTATGCTGGTGGTTAGTATACTGGCTGCTTTTGCTTTTGCCCGTTTGCAGTTCAAAGGCAAGGATCTGCTTTTTACTTTATTTCTGTCATTGATGATGATTCCCAATGAACTGGTCGTAATTACAAATTATGTTACGGTTACGGACTGGGGTTTGCGTAATACTTTTGCGGGTCTGATTCTGCCTTCGATTACGTCGGTTTTCTATATTTATCTTTTGAAGGAAAACTTTGAGCAGATTCCGGATGAATTATATAAGGCAGCCAAAATTGATGGCACTTCGGATTTTAAGTATCTTTTGAAGGTTTTAGTGCCGATGTGTTCGCCAACGATTGTGACAGTTGTCATTCTAAAGGTTATTGAATGCTGGAATTCTTATGTCTGGCCAAGACTTGTTACGGATAAGGAAGCTTATTTTCTGGTTTCCAATGGTATTCAGATGATTAGAGAAAATGGTTTGGGTCGTGAGAATATTCCGGCGATGATGGCGGCTGTTGTGGTTATTTCGGTTCCTTTGATTATTGTTTATCTGATTTTCCATAAGAAGATTATGGCTGGTGTTTCAAGAGGAGGTACCAAGGGATGAAAAAAATTATTGGTCTTTTGTGTCTGCTTATGATGCTGACAGCCTGCCATGGTTCAAGAGGTCAGAGTGCTTTTGAGGTTCCTGATGATTTTGATATGTCTAAGGAGTATACAATTTCTTTTTGGGCTAAAAATGATACCAATGCATCGCAGGTAAAAGTATATAAGGATGCGATTGCTTCTTTTGAAGAGTATTATCCTAATATTCATGTTGAATTAAAACTGTATACCGATTATGGTCGAATCTATAATGATGTAATTACCAATATTTCAACAAAGACGACACCTGATGTCTGTATTACTTATCCAGATCATATTGCCACTTATATTACAGGTAATAATGTCGTGGTTCCTTTGGATGAGCTGATGAGCGATGAAAAATATGGTTTTGGAGGCTCGGATGTTAAATATGATTCAATAAAGAAGGAAGAAATCGTTACAAATTTCCTCGACGAGGGTGTGATAAATGGTGTTCAGTATGCTTTGCCGTATATGCGTTCTACTGAGGCTTTATATATCAATGAGGATTTTGTCAGGAAATTAGGTTATGAGGTACCGGAGGTTCTGACTTGGGATTTTGTCTGGGAAGTTTCTGAGGCAGCGATGGCCAAGGATGATGAGGGTAATTTCCTGCTTAATGGTCAAAAGGTTTTAATTCCTTTTATTTACAAGTCAACGGATAATATGATGATTACCATGTTGAAACAGGCAGATATTCCTTATTCAGATGATGATGGCAATGTCCTGCTGTTTAATGATGATACCCAGGCTATTCTGGAAGAGATTGCAGTCCATGGTGGTGATTTGTCTTTTTCAACTTTTAAGATTTCGTCTTATCCAGCTAACTTCCTGGATGCAGGTCAGTGTATTTTTGCGATTGATTCAACGGCTGGTGCAACCTGGATGGGTTCAAATGCACCGCTTGTGGATATTGCCGAAGATAAGATGGTTCATTTCAATACTGTTTTGCGAATGATTCCGCAATATGATGTTGATAATCCGCAAATGATGTCCCAGGGCCCTTCAATCTGTGTTTTCAATAAGGATGATAGTGGTCGTGTTCTGGCTTCCTGGTTATTTGCTCAATATCTTTTAACTAATGATGTTCAGATTAACTATGCTGAAACTGAGGGCTATTTGCCGGTAACATATAAGGCAAGCGAAAGTGAGGAGTATCAGAATTATTTGTCTTTAAAGGGTAGTGATGATGATGAGCACTATTATTTGAAGATTGAGGCTTCTCAGCTGTTAATGGACAATATTGATAATACTTTTGTTACTTCGGTTTTTAATGGTTCAGCTTCACTTAGAGATGCAGCTGGTGATCTGATAGAATCAGTGGTTAAATCAGCTAAGCGTCAGGAAGTAATGGATGATGCGTATTATGATTCTTTGTTTGAAAAGATGAATTTACTTTATCATCTGGATCAGACTTCTAAAGTTGATGGTTCCAGTCATAATCTTGGTCCTTTGCCTGGGGCTTCGAAGGCTTTATTAATAACTTTGGGAGCAGTGTGGGTGGCAATTGGTGCTTATTATTTTTATGATAAGAAGCGAAAATGATTATTTGTAATAAAAATATTGGGGTTGTATAATAATTTTGTCTTTGATAGAGACAAAAAAGGAGAAAATATGAAAAAA
>DCGB01000030.1:0-807 GCA_002314515.1 Solobacterium sp. UBA1789
AACTAAATAACACTTACTGTGTTTGTGTTATCGCTATAACATCTGGTGTGTGAATGATTATACACAGTATGTGTTAACCAACAGTATATAAATCACATCTATAATTACTGTATGTGTAGTAAGAAAGGATGTGGTTTTTATTTATGATAGTTTAAATGAAGTAATTGCTGTAATGCTTAATGTTAATAGAAGCGATGTTGAAAAAATAGATACTAGTGATTCTGATATGTATGTGACTTTAAAGAAGAAAGATTTATGTTGTCCCTGTTGCTCAAATAAGTTGGTTTTAAATGGTTATTTTGAAAGAACAGTAAAAATACCCAATAAAGCTTTTGAAGGTATTAATGTTCATCTTAAAGCCAGAAGATATCGATGTTATAAGTGCAATAAGACAATAAGTGATATTGGGCATATGTCTCCTGTAAATAAAACTGTATCTTATGCATCGATCATTCAGATAATGGAACTGTTAAAGTCTCCAAAGATGACATTTAAAGAAGCAGCCAGTATTACAGGTTTATCAATTACCAGTGTTATAAGAATCTTTGATAAACATTGCCATATACCTAAAAAGGAACTTCCTTTAGTACTTTGTATTGATGAAGTATATACAAAGAATTCTGATTATAAGTCTAAGTATTCATGTATATTCTATGATTTTGAAAAACACTCTGTAGTAGATGTTCTGCCTTCTAGAAAGAAAGATTATTTTCATTACTATATGAAATACATATCTGAAAAAGAGAGATCAAATGTTAAATATATATGTATTGATATGTATGAAACCTATCGCTTAATAGCTAAGCA
>DCGB01000030.1:870-6624 GCA_002314515.1 Solobacterium sp. UBA1789
AATGATGACTTAAATAGGCTGAGAATACGTTATATGAAGTCATATGAAACCAATTCTCAAGAATATTATCTATTAAACAGATTTAAATTTCTACTATTTGACAGAGGCGTTAATTTAGATGGAGAAAAGAGATTTAATAAGAAACTTCAAACATATTTAAACTATGGAGATCTATTAGAACTTATGTTATCTATTGATGATGAAATCAGAAAGGCTTATGAACTAAAAGAAGAATATGTCATCTTTAATTCAAGCTTTACTATTGAAGAAGCCAGAGATAACTATGATTGTCTATTAGATGATTTTATTAAAGCGAATATTAACGAATATGAAGAATTCATAACACTTTTAAGAAACTGGAAATCAGAAATAATCAATTCATTCAACAAATGGAATGGTAAAAGAATCAATAACGGTATAGCTGAGTCCATTAATCAAAACATCGCTACCATCATCTATAACACTAAAGGCATACGCAATACTTCAAGAAGAAGAAAAAGAATTATGTACTCCATCAATAAAGATGGATTCAATTTATACTAAAAACTACACATAAAAAGCTCATCCACACAGGGATGAGCTTTTACACAGTATTTGTTACTAGTATACACACTACTTGTTATTACCAACTGGTGTGTACACATTATTTGTTACTGTTCCCTTAATTGTTGTCAACACCAACTTCCATCAAATGACTGACATCATTTTCCATTAACAGCTTTAAACCATCTTCAGTATTATCAATAAGCGTCAATGAAGCCTGTTTGATATGACCAGCTTTGACATAACCCTCATAGTAATCAAGACCCTTGAGATAATTGATGATACAGGCAACATCACAATAATGAGTAACGATTAGAATATCATTATCTTTGTTTTCATCGGCAATTTTCTGAAAACAGGGAATAATGCGGTCACCAAATTCTTTGGCATCTTCACCTTCCTTGGGATAATGATTACCTTTCTTGAATTCAGCATTATCTTTGGCACCGAACAGATCCCAGACATCTTTATGTATCATACCATCCCATTCACCCCAGTTATGTTCACGCAGATCATATCTGCTTATATGTTCATATTTGCGGTTTTTCATAATGATTTCACTGGTTATGATAGCTCTTGACAGATCACTGGTATATACCCTGTCAATATGTTTATCCTTTAATGCCGAGCCCAAGGCCTCTGCCTGTTTAACACCCCTTGGTGTCAAAGGTGAATCCACAAAACCCTGATAACGATCGGCGATATTCAATTCTGTTTCGCCATGCCTGGTCAAATAAATCTTACCCATATAAACCTTCTTTCATAAACACACGACTTGTCCATTGTACCATTCTTTTTATAGAAAAAAAGCGGTTTTCCAAATGAAACCGCATACATATGATTTTCTTCAATACTATCTTTATTCGCTTATCTTCCTGTCCTCTTTTTTCAAAATAAAAGTAAACAGAATCAGAAAGAAACAGACAACAAAAACAACAAGCCAGGCAAACATTGAACCTGATATATCATAGATAAAACCAATAACTTTGGTAAAAAAGGCCGTACAAAGAGAATTTAAAACAGCAGTAACCGCCATGATTCGACCACGATGAGATGAGGGAATACGCTTAGTAATATAAGGTGTTGAAGTGATGGTTATAAAAATTTCACCCAAAGTAAAAATAAACATACTGGCATAATCTACAAAAAGATGGCTCAAAAGTAAGGCAAATATTACATAACCTCCTGTTTCAAGAAAAGCTCCAATTAAAAGTTTATTACAATCATCAACCCGCATAAACTTACGGGTAATATAAACGGTAAAAGAAATAACCACCAGACAATTCAAACTTGACATGGTTCCAAAGATACTGGCACCTGTTTCGCCATAAAAGTTTCCAAGTTCCAAAGGCATCAGATAATTATATTGACTATACATCATATCGTTTAAAGTTCTGACAATCATAAATAAAATGATGATACGTGATGATTTAATAATTTTTAAAACGGAAATCTGACTATCAACTTCTTTTTCATATATATTATTTTCATCAACACTTCTGGAAATATCTTTGACAAAAAGATAAATCAAAATCGTTGACAGCAAAATGGCAAAGGCATTGATAAAAAAGGCCAGCGATAAGTGTTTTTTAAACAGTAGACCACCAATGGTTGGAGACATAACCATGCCCAGATTAGAACCCAGATAAGCCAAAGAAAAAGCTCTGTTTCTATCCTGTGGCAACGTCAGATCAGCAACCAGAGCCTCATAGGAAGGATGTTCAATAGACTGAAACAGTGATGCAAGACCAAAAAGGATGATTGTCAGATCACTTAATTCAATAAGTCCACAGACAATAAAGGCAACAATAGAAAAGATATCACAAACAATGATGATATTACGCTTATTGAAATGGTCAGCCAGTTTACCTCCCAAAAGATTCATTGGCATACAACATAAAGAAAAAGCCAGCATAAAGGTGGCTATCTCTGATGCCGACTTATGCATTTTCTGCGAAAGGATCAATGTCAGAAGCGGCCAGATCATTGAACCCATATTGGTCATCATACGTCCAATAAATAATACATATAATTCTTTTCTTAAACCCCGATATTCCTTAAACATTAAATCAGTACTCCATTACAGTGGTCCACCTCGTGCTGAATGATCTGGGCCACATAATCCTCATATATTCTTTTGCATTTTTTAAAGCTGATATCACGATATTCAAGAGTAATCTTTTTATACCGAATAGTCTTTCGTTTGCCACTTAAAGACAGGCAGCCTTCTTCTGTTTCATAGGCTCCGCTTTTCTCAACAATCACCGGATTATACATGACAAAAAAGAAAGAATTGATATTAATGGCAATAATACGTTTATTCTCACCTATCATATTTGCCGCCATACCCACACAGTCCAGCTGATGAAACTTTAAAGTATCCAGTAAATCTTTTACTGTAATATCATCTTTTTCCATCAGTTCTTTTGAAGGCTGAGACAGAAAAAAAGAATCATGCACAATATTTCTGATCATAAATCAATTATAAATCAAGTAAGTAGAACTAAATAAGCTTTCTGTTCTTTTGGGCAGTGTTTCATGAATGATTACTAAATGTTAAAATTAATTTAAATACGAAAGGTAGAAATTATATGAAATTAACTACAGAGCAGGAAGCTATTCTAAATGGCTCTAAAGGCGAAACCATGGCCAAGGTCATGAAGACCTTAGTAATGTATGGCGATGCCTTTGATGCTGAAAAAATGGTTCCCGTTACCAGCAAGTACAACCACCTTGTAACTTCATTTGGCCTGGGAGTACTTGATCCCGTATATGATCTGATGAACAAGCTCATTGAAGCCGGAGCTGTATCTGGCCAGAAATTCTCTGCTGACCCTCGTCCGATGGACAAAAATGTTCCAACCAGCCTAATACAAAAACTGGTATTTGACCTCTTTATGTACAACAAACAGGATTTCTATGAGAAACAGTTACAGCAGCTGGGTCTTATGGAAAAGGATGCCTTCACCTGTACGTGTTATATGGATGAGGTTGGCAATAAGCCAGACAAAGGTGATGTGCTTTCATGGTCAGAATCAAGTGCTGTTGTCTATGCCAACTCTGTTCTTGGCGCAAGATGTAATCGTAACTCAGGTATCATGGATATCATGGGCTCAATCGTTGGTTATGTTCCTTACTTTGGCCTGTTGACTGATGAAGGCAGAAAAGCCAGCTGGATTGTAAAAATTGAAACATCAAAGAAACCGGAAGCCCAGCTTTTAGGTTCTGCCATTGGCATGAAAGTCATGGAAGATGTTCCCTATGTTATTGGCCTTGATAAGTGGCTGGGAAGTGAAATGAATGATGCAGCCGCAACCTATCTGAAAGACTTTGGAGCAGCTACTGCTTCAAATGGTGCCGTTGGTCTATATCATATTGATAATCTGACACCTGAGGCAAAAGAACTGGGCAAAGCATTGGTAAAGAATGATGCGAAAGAATATATCATCGACGATGCCGAACTTGAAAGAGTAAAAAATAACTATCCAGTCATGTGGAAAGATAAGGACGCAAAACCAAAATTATGTTTCATGGGCTGCCCTCATATGTCTTTGCAGCAGCTTAAAGACTGGACTAATAGAGTTAGTGAAGCGCTGGTACAATATGGCAATGACAAGGTTGTTATCCCAACGGTATTCACAGCCGCTCCTGCAGTAATCAGAAAATTCAAAGAAACAGAAGAATATAAGACATTTGAAAAGACTGGTATTATCCTTTCTTATATCTGTCCACTAATGTATATGAATAATCCAATGTGTGCCAAGATGCCGGTTATCACCTCTTCTAACAAACTTAGAACTTATACGACATCAAGATACTATACAGATGATGAAATACTGGTGCAGATCACAAAAGGAGGTAAATAAAATGAAACAGTTTAAAGGACGCGTTGTAACACCGGGAACGACCACTGCTGAAGCAGTAGTTACTCATGCCGGTTTCAATACCCTTGCCTCTTTACAAAAGTCACTGCAGTTTGGTGATAAGACAGCCAAAGTAAATGATCAGAACAATCCTGAACTCTTTGGCAAACCTATTGCCGGCAAAGCCTTGTGTCTGCCTCAGACTATCGGCTCTACTACTGGTGGTCTGGTACTATATTGTGCATGCAATATGAAAAGAAGTCCTTCCTGCATGTTGTTTGCCAATCGTATTGATTCCCTGGCTTGTGCTGGTGCCGTTTTGGCCAATGTCTGGATTGATGACTGTAATATGCCGGTTGTTGATGAACTTGGTGAAGAATTCCTGAACTATGTTAAAGATGGCATGAAAATCACCATCAAAGAAGATGGTGTTGTGGAGGTTGACTGATGAATAAAAAATATGATGCATTATTTACTCCCTGGAAAATAGGAAATTGTGAAATTAAAAATAGAATCGTTCTGACTTCAATGGGTGGAACTGATTTATTCGGATGGATGGAAGTAAACCACTTTGACAAGGCTGGAGCTGATTTCATTCTGGACGTTGCCAAAAACAATTGTGGTCTGGTCCTTCCAGGCTGTCAGCCAGTATATAATCCAATGTTTGGTCAGTGGCTGCATAAAAAAGATTCCATGTTTAAAGACCTGGCAAAATGGATGCCGGAATTCCACAAGACTGGAGCCAAGCTGTTTGTACAGCTGACTGCTGGTTTTGGCCGCTCATTTACAGTATCTTCCATGATGGAAATGTTATATACAAATCCGGCATTAAGAGTAGTATCCAAACCATTCATGGACCTTGACAAGATTACTGCCTCAGCATCACCATCACCAAACAGATGGTCAGATAAGGTTCCTTCAAGAGAAATGACCAAAGAAGAAATTCAGGAATTCATTAATTCTTTCGCAATTTCTTCAAGAAAACTGAAAGAAGCCGGTGTCGATGGCGTTGAAGTACATGCTGTTCATGAAGGATATCTCCTGGACCAGTTTACTCTTAATTATGTAAATAAGAGAACTGATGAATACGGTGGAAGCTTTGAAAACCGTTATCGCTTTGCGGCAGAAATCGTTAAAGCCATCAAAAAAGAATGCGGCCAGGACTTCCCGGTATCCTTAAGATATTCAGTAGTATCCAAAACCAAAGGCTTCAGACAGGGTGCGCTGCCGGGAGAAGACTATGTTGAAGCAGGAAGAGATATGGCCGAATCTGAAAAGGCTGCCAAATATCTGCAGGATGCCGGCTATGACATGCTGAATTGTGACAATGGTACTTATGATGCCTGGT
>DCGB01000042.1:0-4820 GCA_002314515.1 Solobacterium sp. UBA1789
AGTTCACATAAAACTTCACCAATAATAATGGCAGCCAAACCAATAACGATAGCTCCACGTCCCATGTTGATATCGGCATAACCCTGGAATTGAGCCATCAGGCCACCAGCCAAGGCCACAAGCCCATTGCCCAGTCCCAAACCAATAACCTTCATATTATTGATATTAATACCCTGGGCTAAGGCCATCTGATTATTGTTACCGGTTGCACGAATCGCACAACCCTGTTCAGTACCGAAGTACCAGTATAAAGCAATAATCAGTAATATAACCATAATAATTCCGACGCCGATAGAAAATGGAATCTTTCTCAAGCTTACCAGCAATTGATATTTATCAGGATTAACAGACTGGTTGGACGCCATGCCCATAATATGCAGATTTATTGAAAATAAGGCAAACTGCACCAGAATACCGGATAAAATCGCAGGAATCTTAAATTTTGTATGAATGATACCAGTACAGACACCACATAGAAGACCGACAAGAAAAGCCAGCAGTAATGATACAATGGCATTATTTCCGCTCAAAAGTGACATTATCGCAACTGCACCACCGGTGGCAAAAGAACCATCGACAGTCAAGTCAGAAATGTTCAGGACACGGAAAGTAATATAGACGCCAAAGGCCATAATACCCCAAATCAGACCCTGAGCCACGCCACCTGGTAATCTATTTAATAAACTAGCCAGACTAAGCATTTTATTCCTCAATCATTATGTAATCTTCAGGGATAGTAACATTGTACAATTCAGCCATTTCTTTACTGTACATCTTAACAGGATTATTACAGTATTCAACTGGCATTGTTGAAATATCTTCGCCATTCAAAATACGGATAGCCATAGCACCAGTCGCAAGACCTAAATCATAGTAATCAATAGAGTAAGTGGCAACACCACCACAGGATATGCAGGTGTTCTTTTCACCAGTAATAACAGGAACACCAGCGCTATAGCAGGCATTTTCAATAACACCACCATTAGAAGCGCAGGTATTATCAGTAGGAACATATAAAACATCAATTTCTTCACAGGCACCAGTTACAACAATTGAAACATCATTAGAAGATTCAAAAGAGTAAACCTTGCAGACAAGACCCTTGGCCTCTAAGTAATCCTTAACATAATTAACCTGGTAAATAGAATTAGCCTCAGCTGAACAATAAATAAGACCAACTGTCTTAGCCTCTGGGAACAGATCGATAATCATCTGAGCCTGAGCATCAAGCGGAGCTAAATCAGAAGTACCAGAAACATTTCCACCTGGAGTTCCATTGAAATTTTCAATATCCAAGGCAACACCATATTCAGTAATCGAAGTACCCAAAACCGGAATATCAGAAGTTGCATGAGCAGCAGCCTGCAACGCTGGTGTTGCATTACCAAGAATCAGATCATAGCCATCGGCAACAAAACTGCTTGCGATTGTTGCACAAGTTGCAGAATCACCAGAAGCCAGCTTGACATCAACATCAACCTTATCACCAAATTCTGCTTCCAAAGCATCTACAAAACCCTGAGTAGCCATATCAAGAGCCTCATGCTGAACCAGCTGAATGACACCTACCTTAAAAACTTTTTCTGTAGAATCACCACCAGTTTCACCAGCACTACAGCCAACAAGTACCAGCATCATCATCAATACAACCAATAACTTTTTCATAAAATTTCCTCCTTAAACAAAAAAGCCGTCTTACATAAAGGACGACTCACCGTGTTACCACCTTAATTCGCTATTATCTCGCGATAATAACCTCACCAGGCCACCATCATGGCCCTGCGCTATAACGGGCGTTCCCGTAATATCCTACACAACTTCGGATATTCTCCTCAACGATGTATTCTCGCTATTTATTACATCCATTCACACCAGCCATGGACTCTCTTTAATAAATCAATAACGATACTATTCGTCTCAACGTTTTTCAGATAATAGCTCCATGAGGAACTTCACTATTCAGCAGACAATCATTTTCACCAGCCACGATTTCTCTTCAGAATGCCAGACAGCTACTTTCTCACTTCATTGCACAAGAAAATTATAACATCATTTTGTAAAAATCAACAATTAATTTTCTGAAAATTTTTTACATTATTTCAAAATAACCCTTTTCAACCATAATTGGTGCCAAAACCCGCATTTTTGTCATCTTCCCAATCTTCAGTTTTGCCACAAAGCGCTGAGCATAAGGTCTTTTCTTATCATGGACAAAACGTATTTTCATAATCTTCATCTTATATTTGACACAGGCGGCATAAAATTCAGGAAAACGTTCAGCTGGATATAAGGTATATACCTCACCATTATCCTTTAAATAGCGACGGAAAGATGCAAACATATCAGCTAAAGGCAAAGTCTTTTCATACATGGCTGTCTTATAGAAATCATTATCCCTTTCATTACCATTTTCAAAAAACGGCGGATTACAGATAATCACATCAACCGGGTCAAGTTTTAAATCCTGAACATAGACATGATGAAGTTCATAATCCTTTGTATAATTACTCAGATTTTCCTCTGCCAGCTTTAAAGCCTCTTTTTGAATATCAATACCAACCAGATGACCAGCCTGATGATATAGAGCATAAAGCAATAAAGCACCATTGTTGGTGCCAATGTCCAATACTGTCTTATTTTTCATTTCATCCAGAAACATACCAAGAATAGCTGTATCGGTATTGACCTTAAACATCTCAGAATCCTGAATAATTGGATAATTGATAAATTTTAAATAATCACATTGTCTCATCTTCGTAATCCTTATTGATTTCAAAATAGAAAGTTGAACCCTCATCAACCTGAGAAACGACTCCATAATCAGCATTATGAGCCTCTAATATGGCCTTGGCAATAGCCAAACCCAGACCTGTAGAATTCTGTGAGCGATTAAAAGACTTATCAATCTTATAATAACGATCCCAGATATAAGGCAGAGAATCTTCGGCAATACCCTCGCCATAATCCCTTACTTCTAATCTAACCTTTTCTTCGCTGTCAATAATATTGATTTCAATCGCTGAACCATCACTTGAATGTTTTATGGCATTAGACAGAAAATTATAGACAACCTGTGAAATCTTTATTTCATCACCATAGACCACAACCGGCAAAAGATTGAGCTTCAAATCCAGCTGTTTATCATCAATCAGTTGCTGAAGAAGATCAACTACCTCCAGGCACACTTCGTTGAGATCAAAATTAGTCTTTTTTAACTCAATATAACCAGCCTGCATCTTAGAATATTCCTGCATATCAGAAACCAGTCTGCTCAAATAATCAGTTTCCTTTAAAATGACATCCAGATGTTCATTTCTCTTCAAAGGATCATCACCGGAAATATCCTTAATCATCTCACCATAAGCCTTAATCATTGTTAATGGGGTTTTGATATCATGGGAAACATTGGCAACCAGATCCTTACGCAGTTCATCAACCTTCGATAGTTTATTGGTTGCATCATTAAGGGTTATTGCCAGATCATTTATTTCACTATAAGAAGCCGTTTCAAAAGAAACATTATATTTGCCATCAGCCAGTAAATCAGCCTCTTTTTTCATCCTGACTATCGGCAATGCAATCTTACCAGATAACAGAAAAGAAACAAATAGAGATATGCAGACAACAATTAAAGCAATATAAAGGTATTGGCGCATGATAAAGTCTATATAAGATTCAACCGGCTCTATTGGTGTATTTAATACAAAGTAATAATTAGCCAGTTCTGATCGGATAAATTTACCATATAATAACATCTCACTTGAACTCAAGGGAGAAGTTATTGTCATATTCAGGTTATCATCAGTCAGCAGAGCCTTAAGCTCATCAGGATTTTGCGAAAGAATGTAATGTCTTCCATCAATTTCAATATCCTTGTTTAATAAACAAAGTTCGCCCAACGAATCTGATTCATAGATAACATTCCCGTTTTCATTAAAAATTAAAGCACAGGCATTATTGCCCATAACCAGCTTAGACATGTTATCAACAGCCGTCTGATCAGCCTTACTATTAATCAGTGAAGACTCAATTTGCGCAGTAATATTGTCAATAAAAGACAGCTTGTTCTGGCGGTAATAAGGTTTAATCAGCACCAGCAGTAAAAAGCCCAGCAAAGCCAGGATGGAAAAAGAAAAAACCAGAAAGTAAAGCCAGGTATTAAAACGAATACCCTTGAAATCAATCTTCAAACTTATAGCCCATTCCTCTAACTGTAACAATCAGATCGCGATATTCACCCAAACTCCTTCTTAACATCTTGATATGCGTATCAACCGTCCGATCATCACCATAGTAATCCATATCCCATACAGCATTTAAAATCCGCTGTCTATCCATCGCAACACCCTTATTTTCCACTAAATAAATCAGTAAATCGATTTCCTTTGGTGTCATAATCAGTTTTTCACTACCATTTTTAACAACACGACCAGAAACATCAATATTCAGATCGCCAAATTTATAGACAATATTTTCCTGTTTCTTATGCCTATCACAGACAGCCTTGATTCTGGCCATCAATTCCTTAGGAGAAAAAGGCTTGACAACATAATCATCAACTCCAAGGTTAAAACAGAAAAGCTTATCATCTTCTTCCTGACGGGCACTTAACATGATTATTGCCACATCCTTATTTTCTTTAATTTTCTTACAAGCCGCAAAGCCATCCAAAACAGGCATCATGATATCCAGAATGACGCAGTCATATTTGTTATTCTCGCACATTCTGATTGCCTCTTCCCCATTGGAAGCCTCATCACAGTCATAGGCATTGACCTTGGCATATTCTTTAACAACTTCTCTGATTTTAATTTCATCAT
>DCGB01000042.1:4904-5175 GCA_002314515.1 Solobacterium sp. UBA1789
CTCTTTTTCACTGTTTCCTTCAAAATAAATAAACCTGTCTTTAACAATTTCGGTTTCATAACGGCGATACAAGTCTGGCATGATAACCAAAGAAAGATCAGCTGTATCATCACTGATATCAACAAAAGCCATGATATCTCCTTTTTTGGTTCGATGGGTCTTAAGTCTTTTTATCTGACCAAAACCTTTGACATAAGCCTGGATGGAGATAATAGACGAAAGCGAAGGTACATCTATATTATTCTGCTTTTTAATATCCATAATTGGATGC
>DCGB01000042.1:5227-5878 GCA_002314515.1 Solobacterium sp. UBA1789
TAAATTATCATCAAAATATTCATTAATAATTGGCATATCATCATCGTTATTGAACAAAAGTCCTTCATTTCGATGTGCATTGACATAAAGCAGAACATTAGGCAATGCCTTAATCATTGTATTACGACCATGTTTAAATTCATCAAAAGCACCAGCATAAATCAGATTCTCAATGACACCCTTATCAACACCAGCCAGCGTCAGACGAAAAACACAGGAAATATAGTCGGAAAATAAAGCTTTTTTTCTCTCTTCAATGATTTTCAAAGCCGAAATACCGCCAACATCCTTGCAGATACCAAAAGGCAAAAGCAGACTATTTCCACTTATTGTATACTCCGTAGTTGAATGATTGATTGAAATAGCTTTTAAATCGATTTGGCGATTACGGCACTCACTTAGATACTCATATGTTCTGACAGTAGAACCCATTGATGCATTCAATAAGGCCTTATAGAAATATAAAGGATAATTAGCCTTTAAATATGCTAGGCGATAGGCAACCAGACCATAGGCAATTGAATGGGATTTATTGAAACCATAATTGGCAAATTTTAATATCAGATTATAGATAGACTTGGCCAAATCCTCAGAATAACGATTATTGACACAGCCTCTAATAAAATCATCTTCCAAAGCACTTAGTTCGCC
>DCGB01000135.1 GCA_002314515.1 Solobacterium sp. UBA1789
CAAAACGATGAACCTCATCCTGCATTTGTGCAAAAAAGAAAAACAATTCAGACTTATTGTCAATCAGAAGATCATTTCCCTCTTTATCAATTAAAGATGATGTATTGTGTTTCTCGTTTTTAACCAGACCCAGTAAAGAAATATTTAAATCTAATGAGTCTAGAATTTCTTTAGCCGCATTCAACTGATTTAAACCACCATCCACAAGTATTAAGTCTGGTTTCTCAAGATCATCTTTAATCATACGAAAATAGCGGCGATATAACATTTCCTTCATTGATGCCATGTCATCAGCACCATCTTCAAGTTTAAATAAGCGATAATCACTGCGACTAGGTTTCAGATCTTTATATACTACCATAGCACCGACGGTTTCTTTTCCTGCCGTATGAGAATTATCAAAAATCTCAATTCTATTAATATCTTTTTTTAATAAGGCTTTTATTTCATTTTCAACTTTTGAAAGATAATCTTTTTTACGAACTGATACTTCCTTATTCTGTCTTAAATATTCATCGCAATTGGTTTTTGCCTGTTTTAAGAATTGAAACTTTTTGCCGCGATTAACACTCAGAATCTGCATATCATCATAACTTCCATCAAGAAATATTAATAATTCCTTGGGTACATATAGTTTTTTAGGCCTTTGATTGACTTGATAAAAATTATAAATATAGGAAGATACAAAGTCTTCCGGATCGCCATCAAAGTTATTAAGATACTTATCCGATGCCAATAGTTTACCCTTTTTGATAAATAAACCGATAATGGCAATATAGGAATCAGAAACCGCATAATTAAAGATATCAAATGATTCGCTGGTATTAGTTTGAACATTCTGACGCAATGTTGTCTGTTTGACATCATTGATCAGATCGCGATAATAGGCAGCTTTCTCAAAATCCAAAACAAGAGTACAGTCTTCCATCTGTTTTTTAAGATCATTAATAACAGTTGAAGTATCGCCATTAATAAAAGCTTCAATCTTATTTTTAATATCCTTTGATGTAATATCATCTATTCCATAACGACAATAACCCAGGCATTCCTTAATGTGATAATAAAGACAAAGGTCATTTCCTCCGTTTTCGCATTTACGTAAAGGATAAAGTTTATTGATTAATGCCAGCATATTACGGGCAGCAGTGACATCGGGATATGGTCCAAACAGTTTACCCTTATATTTGGTTTTTTTCTTTAAACGCACCACTGATAAGGCCGGTTCTGGACAGTCTTTCATTAAAAGATAGGGATAAGACTTGTCATCTTTAAAAACAATGTTGTAATAAGGATCGTATTCTTTAATCAGATTGTACTCTAGGATTAGGGCTTCTTTTTCACTTTTGGTGACGATATAGTCAAAATCGCAGATATTGGAAACCAGTTTAGTTGTCTTGTAATCATGAGCACCAATAAAATAGGAATTAACCCGGTTTTTTAATACTACCGCCTTCCCCACATAAATGATTTTGCCATCTTTATCTTTCATCAGATAACAACCTGGTTTTTTAGGCAAAGTTGTTAACTTTTCTTTTAAATTCATTTTTTAAACTCCACAATCGTAACAGCAGACCCGCCATCATAGAAATCACCATCGTGGAAGTCGGCGACAAAACGCAACTTTTTTAATTTTGAACGAATACCAGTTCTTAATTGCCCGGTGCCAATACCATGAATGATTTTAACACTCGAGGCACCAGACCCATAGGCAGTATCTAAAAATGGTTCCATCATCAACAGGGCTTCTTCGACTCTTTGACCTATCAGATTAATTTCTTTGGCATAATTCTTATATTTTTTTGATTCGCCTTTTTTCTTCTTTTGGACATTTTTAGGCATTTTCTTAAGATTGTTCAGTTTTGTTTTGACTTTAATCCCCCGAATAATAACTTCAACATTATTGCCATTGATAGATTCGATTACACCGATCTGATCACCTTCGCCAACTTTAACATTATCGCCAACGGTAAAGACATCGTCATGATGAGTTTTTACTTCTTCAACCTGTAGTTTTGATATCTGTTGAACTTTTATTGTATCTTTTTTATCATTTATTGATTCCAGTTTTTCTTCAGCCTGGAATTTAACATCTTCGATATATTCGTTGAGTTCTTTGAGGTATTTTTCTTTTAAATCAGCTTTTTCTTTTTCAAAAGAGGAAATTAATTCCTGATATTTTTGAATATTATTATTGTTTTCGTTAATACGCTGGTTTAATTCAAGTTTCAGTTTTTCGTTTTCGTCGATCTGTTTGCCCAGTTTTTCCATTAGCTCATCTTCTCTTCTTTTGGACTGGTTCATAAAGTGACGGGCATTATCCAGTATTTTCTTATCACTTAAATATCGGGCGGCAATATCAATCGCATTGGAAGAACCAACACTGTTTTCCAGATAATGATAAGTTGGTGATAAAGTATCATAATCAAATGATACGGATGATAATAAGATAGTTGGATCTTTATATGAATAATTCTTTATATCATCATAATGAGTTGTAATAACAAAACGTGAGCCAATTTCTTTGATTTTTTCTAAGATTGCTAAAGAAATAGCCTGAGCTTCCTTGGGATCGGTACCAGAAATCAGTTCATCAATCAAAATCAGTGATTTTGAGCTGGCATTTTTAAATATATTGTCAATGTTGGAAATATGAGCTGAGAATGTTGAAAGTGAGTCATTTATAGACTGATTATCATCGATATCGATATATACCCTGTCAAAAAACGGGATTACAGCCTGATGAGCTAATAGAGGAATGCCAATGTAGCTTAATAAAACAGCCAGACCTATAAGTTTAAGGCTGACGGTTTTACCACCGGTATTGGAACCGGAAATAACAATACCCTGATATTCGTTGTATAGGTGATATGAATTAGATACGACACGGTCTTCAGGAATTAAAGGATGGGCAATATCTTCTAATCCCAAATAATTATCATCACTGATCTGTGCAATTATTCCATGGTGATAGAAGCCATAATAAGCTTTGGCAAATATCATATTCAGTTCAACCAGGGAATCAAAATCCCGACGATAAAGGTCTGAAACACTGGCAACCAGATATGAAAGTTCTCTTAAAATACGATGTATCTCTTCTTCCCTTTCATCTTCCAACTGTAATACCCTGTTGTTTAGTTCGATAAATTGTGATGGTTCAACATAAAAAGCCTGGCCAGAGGCAGAAGTTCCATATGTATAGCCATCAAATTTATTTTTATCAGAATTACGAACCAAAAAAGTAACACGATTATTGCGAAGATAAAGAGACTGTTCCTGTAAAGAACCACTATGTTTGCTGATGAACGAGTGAGCCGAATTATATAGATTCTTTTCACTGCGATCAAGCTCATAATTAATATCGCGTAATTTTGGTGAGGCATCTTCTTTGACATTGCCAAAATTATCAATGGCCTTGGTTATTTTGCCAAAAATCTGATTATCCGTAATTAGTACATCGATATAATTAAAAAGTTCATACTCATGATCTACATTTTTGAATAGATACTTTATTCTGATGACGTGATTGTGAAGGCATAATAATCTTGCTAATTCAACGCCTTCCAAAATTGAACCTTTATCAGCTTTTTCTAATAAAAGATCGTTATTTTCTATTCCATCAAAGGCAATACGAAAATCCTTATTAAGTAATAAGAGAGCTTCTTGGGTTAAGTTTAATTTATTTTTTATAGATATGGGATTAAAAAGAATGTCTTCTTCAATGATGCGTTGTTTAGCATCAGGAATAGCGGCATACTGGCTGACGATTTCTTTAACTGCTTTAAAATCGATAGCGTTGAAATTATTCATTCAATAGCCCTTCATCACGTAGCCATTTTTTGAATGATTTACGAACGGTTTCGATATCAAAATTTTCAAATTTATCTTTTAAGGAATCCATATTGATATGTTCAGTTGTAAATTCAAGGGCCTTGTCACTAACAACAGAGACATATTTCAGATTGGTATTTTCACGTATTTCTTTACCATTGGAAAATACTGGCGTATAGGTCAGAAAATTAATTAAAACAATAATGAGAAAAGCATTGATTATACCAAATAACATTCCACCTAATTTGTTAAAGAAACCTAAGAAAGGAATTTTTGAAACA
>DCGB01000090.1 GCA_002314515.1 Solobacterium sp. UBA1789
CAGCATATTTACGATACAAAGAGCTGTCAAAAGTAGTAGCCTGATATGGCTGCGCATATTCATTTATTTCTTTTAACAGACATAGGAATTCTGATGACTGAGCACCGCTGCCCATATTAAAATTCAGAAAATCCGGATAAGTTGTCGCAATAATAATACCCTTTTCATCAACTACATTGATTTCATCGATATCATATTTTTTTAACAGCTGTTCCAAATAATCCTGCTCATAACCATTTTCTTCAATATCACTGGCGATTGAGCGACCAATTCTAAAGAGATTATTATCCGAAGCTGCCCTAACAGATTTCCTGACATCCGCAATATTTAAAGATAAAAGCTCATCGGTAGTATTATCAGTAATCCGTGACTGCATCTGCGTAGTAAACAGAGTTGTTAAAAAGAAACACAAAACAACGGTAAGCAGCAGATAAAACTGCACCTGCTGAGTGATATGAATTCCCTTGGTCTTACCCTTTTGTTTACGCAAAGCACTGATACCCAGGCTGGCAAAAAGAACGGCAAAAGCATTAACGGAAACCATTGGAAAAGTACAGGTTCTAACAACGCTTAATGCCATCTGCGGATCAGACATATTAGTCAGAAAAACCATCGACATATGGAATACTTCAGTAACTAAACCTGTCGCAAAAGCATAATACCAGGACGGAAGATAATCCTTACAAATGTATTTGCGGATAAAAGCGCCATACAAACCGGCTATAACCGTTGAAATCGAACAAGCCAGACGTGTATAAGTACCAGCTCCCCATAAGACCGCAAACCAGCGTTCAACACCACCAATTGCACCAGCAATAATACCAGCTAAAGGTCCAAAGAAAAGACCGGCACATAATGGTGCAGCATCACGGGCATTCATTGTAGCACCATTAATTGGCACACCAAACTCCGTTCCCAGAATTGCAATAATACCAAAAATAATACCAACCACAATCTGCCAGCGACGCTTATTCTGATATAGTGACACATCCTTTAAACGAATGTTATAAAGGACGAGGGTTGCAGCAACCGGAACTAAAGAATAAATAAACAGAATCAACCAAGGCGACATACTACTTCTCCTTTACTATTTTTTTTCGATATGCCAAAGCAATAATAAAAGCTATTAAAGATGGAAGAACCCAACCCAGGCCCAAACCATAAAAAGGAACAATACGTTCAATAAATGCAATTATACCCTCAAGTCCCAAAGGCAAGCCCTTAACAATGTCCAAAGAAGCCATAACAGCACACACATAGGTAACTGCCTTATAAACAAAGGGATCATCATTAAAGAAACGACCAGTAAGACTCAAAATAATCAAAGTAATGGTCAAAGGATATAGGAACAATAATACTGGCAAAGAAAAACTCATCAGCGTTGTCAAACCGACATTGGAAACCAGAAAAGAAAAAACACAAAAGACAATTACCCAATTACGATAAGACAAAGAATTAGGAAACATCTCTCTAAACGCAACAGCACAGCTGGTAACTAAACCGATAGCAGTTTTTAAACAAGCCAAAGTGATAGTCAAAGTCAAAACCAGAGAACCGGCATTACCTAAATACCTGTTGGCAAGCTGTCCCAGGGCAATACCACCATTAGATGATATTTCAAAAACTGAACGGGATTTTACACCCAAAAGAATACTTAATATATAAATCAGTGACATCAAAACTGCCGTATAGATGCCTGCATGCAATATTGACTTGCTGATTTCATTTTTGTCTTCAATACCATAATCTCTAACGATATTGACAACCAGAATACCAAAAGCCAAACCGGCAATCGCATCCATGGTTCCATAGCCCTCAACAAAACCATTAAAGAAAGCCTTAGTGGTATAAGCCTCAGTTGGCTCAATAGAAGAAAGTGGTACATCAATCTGCAAAAAAGCTGAAAAAAGTAAAATAGAGAAGAAAACCAGAAACAGAGGATTAATCCACTTGCCTATCCAGGTTGTTATCTTCTGCGGACGCAAAGAAAAATAAAGAACCAGGGCAAAAAAGACCAGAGAAAAGATTAACAATAAAAAACCTCTTTCAACATTCGTCCAAAGTGAAGAAACGCCAATGGTAAAAGAAGTAGCTGCACAACGGGGAATCGCAAAAAAAGGACCAATTGTCAGATATAAAAGACAGGTAAAAATATAGGCATATTTTTTAGAGACCTTATTTGCCAAATCAAAAAGACCGCTGCTATGGGTAATACCAATAGCGGCAACACCCAGAATTGGAATACTTACTGCTGTCACGACAAAACCAATAATCGCCAAAACAACATTACGGCCAGCCAGCTGGCCAAGATGAACTGGGAAAATCAGATTACCAGCTCCAAAAAACATACCGAATAAGGTACTGGCTAGAATGATTATTTCTTTACGTGACAAGTTTTTCATATAGACCTCTTCTTATAAATTATACTAATAATAAGTTTTAGTTTATAATATTATTGTGAATTTATTTTGTATTCAATTAGATATTTTATGTATATGCATATTGGTTATTGTGCTTTCATCGATACATGTCAAAGGTGAGTCACTGTCTTTATCGCGCCTGTCTTTTTCAATTCTGTCTGGCATAACCTATTTTATGTGTATATCTGATATGATTAGTCAGGCAGTCAATGGCATAGACAATCAATTATTTATCTATCTCAATCATCTCAGCAATATCATCTATTATTTAATGGTAATGTACTCTGCCTATATCTGGTACTGTTATGTCAAAATTCAGATTTTTGGTCTAAAATATCAAAATATTCAATTAAAGGAACGCCTGATTCGTATTCCTCTATATGTTACGACTATTCTGATTATTTCAAACCCTGTGACTAAACTATTTTTTACCATTTCACCCGAAAATATCTATTCCCGTAATCAGCTTGGAGTTACCATCCACTGGCTGGTTACCTGGGGCTATTTTGCCTATACGGTATTGTTTATTGTTGATCGTATCAGAAAAGCAGCCAACAGTATTCAAAGAAATAATTTAAAACCCTATTTGATATTCTTTATCTGCCCAACTATCACTGCTATTACGCAGATGTATCATATTGGTGACTTTACCCTCCAATGTGGTATCACCTTATCAATCATCATGATTGGCTGTACCTTCCTGCAGGAGAGAGTATCCCGCGATAATCTAACCGGCTTAAACAATCGTAATGCCTTTGAAAGATATTGTTTAAATACCTTTGATCATGGTGGCCAGCTCTTTACTATCCTCATGTGTGACCTGGATGATTTTAAACAGATCAACGATAGCCAGGGTCATATTAAAGGCGATATTGCCTTAAAGAATGTTGCGGATGCCTTGAGAAAATCCTGTGGTGATGTCAAATATCCGATTTTCCTTTGCCGTTATGGTGGTGATGAATTCATTCTGGCCTATACCAGCCAGGGTGATAGTGACAAAATAACCAATAAATTAGTTAAAAGTCTTGATGAACACACAAAAGAAGTTGGACAATCAATTTCCATAGGACATGCCACCTTCTTCTGTAATGACTATAATGATGTCGAAATCCTCATGGGTAAAGCTGACATCATGATGTATCAGAGTAAAAAAGTCAAGAAACTTGCAAAAAAGAAGTAATCATCACGATTACTTCTTTTCATACAAATAATATTAAATTTTTAACATCACTCCCCAAGAA
>DCGB01000072.1:0-239 GCA_002314515.1 Solobacterium sp. UBA1789
TATCATCTCTATCGAAGACGGCTTAGGCGAGTCTGACTGGGAAGGCTGGAAGAAGTTAACTGATCGTATCGGTGATCATGTTCAGTTAGTTGGTGATGACCTCTTTGTTACTAACCCTTCAATCTTAAAAGAAGGTATCGCAAAGGGTGTTGCTAATGCTATCTTAATCAAGTTAAATCAGATTGGTACTTTAACTGAAACATTGGATGCAATGCAGATGGCTAAAGAACATAACTACA
>DCGB01000072.1:267-2053 GCA_002314515.1 Solobacterium sp. UBA1789
GTTTCTCACAGATCAGGTGAAACTGAAGATACTACAATTGCTGACTTGGTAGTTGGTATGAACGCTGGTCAGATTAAGACTGGTTCAATCTCTAGAACTGACCGTATTGCAAAATACAACCAGTTGATGAGAATTGAAGAAGAACTTGGTGATGTTGCTCAGTACTTAGGTAAGGCAGCATTCTACAACGTAAAGTTGAAATAAGTTATTCTTATTAATCAAAATCAGGCATAGTCATTAGGCTATGCCTTTTTTTATGATGTAAAATAAAGAAGAAGTATAAGGAGAAAAAATAATATGAATGTTGAAGAAATCAAAAACATGTCATTAGAAGATTTAATCGCTCTTGGCAGTTTTGAATGTGAATGCGGAAAAACACATCCAGCTGGTACTCCTCATGTCATTATTGAAAGTGGAGCAATTAATAAATTACCAGATCTGATTAAGGAATGTGGTGCCAAGAAACCTTTTATTGTTTCTGGTAAGGCTACTTATGAGGCTGCTGGTCAACGCGTTTGTGCTGTATTAGATCAGGCAGGCATTAATTACAATAAATATGTTTTCCCATTTTCCCCAGTTGTTCCAAATGAGACCTGTGTTGGTTCGGCTATCATGCATTATGACCACAGCTGCGACCTGATCATTGGTGTTGGCTCTGGTGTTATCAATGATATTTCCAAGATTTTAGCGGCAACTACCGGTCATACTTATATTGTCTGTGGTACAGCTCCTTCAATGGATGGCTATGCTTCCAGTACTTCTTCTATGGATAGAGATGGTTTAAAGATTTCTTTGAATTCCAAGGGTGCCTGGGCTATTGTTGGTGATTTGGATATCCTTTGCGAAGCTCCAATGCATATGCTGCAGGCTGGTGTTGGCGATATGGTTGCCAAATATATTTCCATCTGCGAGTGGAAGATTGCCCATCTTTTAATTGGTGAATACTATTGTCCGGTGGTTGCTGAACTGGTTAATGTTGCTTTAAAGAAGGTTGTTGATGCTACTCCAAAGCTGATGTCTCGCGATAAGGAAGCTGTTAAGGCTGTCATGGAAGGTATGGTTATTGCTGGTCTTTCAATGCATTATGCCGGTTTATCTCGTCCGGCTTCTGGCATGGAACATTATTTCTCTCATATCTGGGATATGCGTTCTTTAGCTTTCAATGCTGCCTGTGACTTACATGGTATCCAATGTGGTCTTGGTACTTTACTTTCTTTGCCGGTTTATGACTATATCAAGGAAATCAGTATTGATAAGGAAAAGGCTTTAAATTATGTTAAGAATTTTGATCTTGCCGCCTGGAACAAATCTCTGGAAGAATTTGTTGGCGAAGGTGCCGGTGCCATGATTGCCGGAGAGGTCAAAGAGGGCAAATATAATGTTGAAAAACATGCAAAGCGCCTTGATCTGATTATTGAAAAATGGGATGATATCATGGCTATCGTTAATGAAATGCCATCTTACAAAGAAGTATATGACACCATGAAAATGATTGGTGCACCAGTTGATCCAAAGGAAATCGGTTTGTCAAAAGAAGAGGTTAAGACAACTTTCACAATGACTAAGGATATTCGCGATAAATATATCGCAACCAGATTGTTGTGGGATTTGGGTCTACTGGAAGAGGCTGCTGACAAGTTGTTCTAATAATGCTTATTTTTGTCATTTGTTGTTTTCTGACTGCTTTGTCATTGATATATCGGACTGATTATGACAATAAGATGAAGCTGCTCTTTGTATTTATGGCAAGTACGGGTCTGGTTTTTGGCCTCATCACTTTTATTTT
>DCGB01000072.1:2080-8201 GCA_002314515.1 Solobacterium sp. UBA1789
TATAAGGGCTTGTCTTTCTTTACTTTTGAGAGTCGTGCATTATTTATTTATGCGGTAGACGGCCTAATCTGTCTGCTTAAGGGTTTGATGGTAAATAGAAGAGGTGATATCAATCGCCTGTTGATAAAACTGACGGGTTTGGATACCTTGGGTATTATTGGCATTGTTGTCTTATTGATTATGTTTCGCTAAAAAGGACTTCGGTCCTTTTTGTGTTATATTAGATAAGTATGATTAGAAGATTTATCAGTTATTATAAGCCTCATAAGTTTGGTTTCTTCCTTGATATGCTGGCATCGCTGGGTATTTCTTTGATTGGTATGTTTTATCCGGTGATCACCCGCAATATGCTAAATGATTTTATTCCGAATAGAAAGGTAGATATGGTCATTATTTTCGGAATTCTTTTGTTTATCATTTATTTTATCAGGATGCTGCTACGCTACTTTGTTCAATATTATGGTCATCTTATTGGTGTTAAGATGCAGGCTAGAATGCGGCATGATCTTTTTATTAAATTGCAGAAGCTGCCATTTTCTTATTATGACAATCATGAAACTGGCCAGATCATGTCACGTATGACCAATGATTTGCAGGAAATAACTGAACTTGCTCACCATGGTCCAGAGAATATTTTTATGTCTATAACCATGATGACCTTATCATTTTTATATCTTTCAACAATTTCTTTTCCTTTGACACTGATTATTTTCTCTTGTCTGCCTTTAATGTTTGTCATTATGCTGATTATTAGAAAAAGAATGCGTCTGGCTTTCCGCAAAACAAGAGAAAGTATTGCCAAGATTAACGCATCATTGCAGACAAGTATTTCAGGTATTAGAGTAACTAAGGCCTTTAATAATGCGGATATGGAATTAAAAAAATTTGAAGTAGGAAACAAAGAATATGTTGAAGCCCGCAGAGATTCTTATAAGGCCATGGGTGAATTTCATTCTACTACCAGTTTTGTTACCGATGCTTTCAATGTTGTCTGTCTGATTTCTGGTGGCCTTTTCCTGTATAAGGGTTTGATCAGTTTTGGTGATTATTCAACTTTTATTGTTTCCATCAATCTATTTGTTTCACCTTTGACCACACTTATCCAATTTACTGAACAATATCAGAATGGCATGTCTGGTTTTGAGCGTTATGTGGAAATTATGGATCTTCCGGTTGAAGAAGAGGCTAAAGATGCCGTTGATGTAGATTTTCTGAACGGTGATATTGTCTTTGATCATGTCAGTTTTGCCTATAACAGTGAACAGGAAGTCATTGATAATATGTCTTTTGTTGTAAAAGAGGGTGAAACAATGGCACTTGTTGGCCCATCTGGCGGTGGCAAGACAACTATTTGTCATCTGATTCCCAATTTCTATCATTGTGATAGTGGTTTAATAAAGATTGGTGATTACGATATCAATAAATTGACTTTTAAATCATTGAGGGAAAATATCGGTATTGTTCAGCAGGATGTCTTCCTTTTTAATGGCACATTTTATGACAATATCCTTTATGGTAAGCCTTCTGCAACTTATGATGAAGTAATAGAGGCTGCAAAAAAGGCCAATATCTATGACTATATCATGTCAATGCCTAAGGGTTTTGATACTGATATTGGTGAAAGAGGTGTTCGCTTATCTGGTGGGCAGAAACAGCGTCTGTCGATTGCCAGAGTCTTTTTAAAGAATCCACCGATTCTTATTTTGGATGAGGCTACCAGTGCCTTGGACAATACTACTGAGGTTCTTATTCAGGCGGCTCTGGATACTTTAAAAGTAGGTCGTACAACTATTGTTGTTGCCCATCGTCTTTCGACTGTTCGTAATGCTGATGAGATACTGGTTGTTACTAATGGTTCAATTGCAGAAAAGGGTAAACATGAGGAATTGATTGCCAAAAAGGGTCTTTATTATGACCTTTATGCATCGCAGTTTAATGCGGATGAACATGGTTTTAGGCAGGAATTAATGTTTCATTAATGAGCATTGCTAAAGTGTTGATAAATAATAGCACTCTTATTGACAGAGTGCTATTTTCTTCTATAATAAAAAATGTCAAGGAGGTAAAGGTAATGATTAAACCCTTATATAACAACGTATTATTAAAAAAAGAAAAGGCATCAAAGGCTACGGCCTCTGGTATTATTATTTCTTCAAAAGAAGAAAATGAAGATTATGCAACAGTTGTTGCCGTAAGCGAATGTAAAGAAGTAAAGATCAACGATAAAGTCTACGAAATGCCACTAAAAGCTGGTGATAAGGTTATGTATCGTAAGTATTCTGGTACTGATATCAAAGATGGTGAAGAAGAATTTATTTTGATCAAGGCTGAAGATATTCTGGCTATTGTTGATTAGGAGGAAATAAAATGGCAAAGGAAGTTAAATATTCAAAGGATGCCCGTGAGGCAATGCTTAGAGGCGTTGATACACTGGCAGATGCTGTTAAGATTACTTTAGGTCCTAAGGGCCGTAATGTTGTATTGGATAAGGAATTCGGTTCACCATTAATTACCAATGATGGTGTTACGATTGCAAAAGAAATTGAACTGGCTGATCCATTTGAAAACATGGGTGCCAAGCTGGTAATGGAGGTTGCCAACAACACCAATGATACAGCTGGTGATGGTACAACAACAGCTACCTTACTGGCTCAGTCTATGATTCATGCTGGTCTTAATGCAGTAGATAAGGGTTCTAATCCGGTTTTATTGCGTGAGGGCATTGAAATAGCTTCAAAGAAGGTTGCAGAAAAATTACTGGCTAAGGCTCATAAGGTCGAGTCTTCTTCTGATATTGCTTCTGTAGCTTCTATTTCATCTGGTTCTGAGGAAATTGGTCGTATCATTTCTGAGGCCATGGATAAGGTTGGCAAGAATGGTGTTATCAATGTTGATGAATCCAAGGGTTTTGATACTTCAATGGAAGTTACTGAGGGTTTACAGTATGACCGTGGTTATATGTCACCATATATGGTATCTGATCGTGAAAAGATGAATGTTGAGATGGATAATCCTTTGATTATGGTTACTGATCAGAAGATTTCAACAATTCAGGATGTTTTGGGTATTTTAGAGCAGATTGTTCAGCAGAATCGTCCATTACTGATCATTGCTGATGATATTGAAGCTGAAGTTGTTTCAACACTGGTTGTCAATAAGCTGAGAGGTACTTTCAATGTTGTAGCGACAAAGGCTCCAGGTTTTGGTGATAATCAGAAGAATAATTTAGGTGATATTGCCGTTTTAACGGGTGCTAAATTTATTTCTAAGGATCTTGGCTATAACCTGAAGGACATCACAATGGATGATCTTGGTACCTGCAAGAAGGCAATAGTGGAGAAAGATAATACAACTATTATTGAAGGCGGCGGTTCTAAGGAAGCCTACGATGAAAGAATCAAGGAAATTGAAAAGACTATTGAATTNNTGAATTGACAACTTCTACTTATGATAAGGATAAGTTGAAAGAAAGACTGGCTAAGTTATCTAATGGTGTTGCAGTTATTAAAGTTGGCGCAACAACAGAGGCTGAATTAAAGGAAAAGAAACTGCGTATTGAAGACGCTTTAAACGCAACCAAGGCAGCTATTGAAGAAGGCATCGTTATTGGTGGTGGTGCCTGTCTGATTGAAATTTATCGTGAATTAAAAGACGAATTAAACAATGACAATCCAGATGTATCCAAGGGTATTCGTATTGTCTTGGATGCTTTGACCCAGCCTCTATATCAGATAGCTGAAAATTCTGGTTATAATGGCAAGGATATCGTTGAAAAACAGTTGCTGACAAAGGATAATATCGGTTTTGATGCCAAGAATGGTAAGTGGGTTGATATGTATCAGGCTGGTATTGTTGATCCATGTAAGGTCAGTAAGTCGGCTATTCTTAATGCAGCTTCAATTTCTGGATTATTGATTACGACTGAAGCTGCCGTTGGTACCATCAAAGAAAAGTCTGATGTTCCAATGCCAAATCCAAATATGATGTATTAATGAGCGGTTTTCCGCTCATTTTTCATATAATAAAAAAGGGAGATTATTTATGAAAGATATTAAGAAAATCGCAAAGGAACAGGGTCAGTATATTGGAATCTGGATTAACTACTATGATCCATTGGTTATTGAAGAGGCCAAGGTAGCTGGTTTTGATTTTGTTCGCCTTGATAATGAATATATGGCTTTTAGCTATGAACAGCTGACACAAATGATAAGAACTGCCAACCTTCTGGATATTACCTGTCTAATTCGCATTCGTAATCTTGATGATATTCCAGCTTTATTAACTGCTGGTGCTGATGGTTTGATTGTTCCAAACTGTGATTCTTATGAAAAGGCCAAGAAGGCAGCCGATCTGATGAAATATTATCCTGTTGGCGAAAGAGGAATGAATCTGGGTGCCCGTGCTGTATTATTATCAGGAATGAGCAGAGAAGAGTATCTGGCAAAAGCCAATGATATGATAACTTTAACGGTTCAGATAGAGAATGCCAATATTGCCGATGAAGAATTAGATAGAATATTGTCAATTGAGGGAATTGATCTGGTTTCTTCGGGCCGTAATGATATTTCTCAATCGCTGGGTATTCCAGGCCAGAAGAATGATCCAAGAGTATTGGCTTTTGAGGATAAGGTTATTAAATCAGCCTTGGCACATGGCAAAATGCCTTCAATACTGGTTTCTTCAAAAGAGGAACTGGAGCGGATCAAGGCCAAGGATGTTCATATTTTTACCGTTGCCAGAGATGCAGCTTTATTGGAGAAGGCCATGAAGTCTGTTGTTGATTCCTATAAGTAATGAAATTATTTACATAATATGTAAAATATTACATTTCGTGTAAAAATTTCACAAAACTATCACATTTGTGATTATAATAAGAATTATAAAAGTTTTTCATTTTATCCTTGTAAAAAAGTCGTTGTTACTAACGATTTTTTTATTATAATAGTGTTGTTTATGCGCCTGTAGCTCAGCTGGATAGAGCGTCCCCCTCCTAAGGGGAAGGTCGGGGGTTCAAATCCCTTCAGGCGTGCCATTTTTTATATGGATGTTCAGATTGGATTTAAAGATGCGGAAAATGAAGAAAAATATCTGATCAGGGATGTTGAAGAAGCAACCCGTTTTTCTTTTTTTGATCAGCAGGGCTGTTTTTATGAAATTAGTAATTATGAATATTTTCAGCTCTATCGCCGAGATAATGACCATCAGACAATCCTTAAAATGACGGATAAACCCTTCGTTTCAATCATAAGTAAAGAAGGAACTTTAGAATTTGCAATAAAAGTTCTTGATTTTATCTGTACTAATGATATATTATCTCTGTTGTATAGTATCGAAGGATACGAAAAGAAAATAGTTATCAAGTATATTGGGAGTTAAATATGAGCGGTTTAAAATCAATGACAGATGTAGCGTATGATGTTTTGTCAACCAATAAATCTAGTTTGGTCTTTGGAAAACTATGGACCCAGGTTTCCGAAATCACGGGTGCCAATATGTCAAAAATGGCACAGTTTTATACAAATCTGACTCTGGATAATCGTTTTGTTTCTCTGGAGGAAAACAAATGGGATTTGCGTGAACGTCACAAGTATGCAGAGTCTCATATTGATTTTTCTGAAATTGAAGTCGATGATGACGACATTGATGAAGAAGAAAATGAAAACGGCGAAGAAAACGAAGAATCATCGGAAGAAGATGACGATTATTCTAAAGAAAGTGAAGAGGATGAATATTAAGGAAACATTAGGTTTCCTTTTTTTGTACAATAAAGGTAGTTATGAAAAAATATCTCATTTTTGATTTTAATGGCACGATTATTGATGATGTTGATCTGGGTATTACCTGTATGAACAGACAGATACAGAAGTATCTAAAGCGTCCTTTATTAAATAGAGAAGAATATCTTGATATATTTACTTTTCCAGTTATTGATTATTATAAAAAAATTGGTTTTGATTTTTCTAAACTGTCTTTTGCCCAGATTGGTGCCGATTGGGCTGAAGATTATTATCGTAATCGCCATTCCTGTAAACTGCAGCCTGGAGTGGTCGAATTATTGAATAAAAATCATCTAGCAGGTAATTACAATATTGTCTTGTCTGCTTCCTATAAGGATGTATTG
>DCGB01000072.1:8225-9592 GCA_002314515.1 Solobacterium sp. UBA1789
ATTGATTGAACAACTGAAAGAATTAAATGTATATGAATATATTGATGAAATATATGGTATGGATAATATTTATGGCCATGGCAAGAGTGATATAGCTCTAAAGCTCATTGAGGGAAAAAATAAAGGTGATTGCCTGATGCTGGGAGATACCTTACATGATTATATGGTTGCTAAAGAAATGGGCATTGATTGTATTCTGGTAGCCCGTGGTCATCAAAACAAAGAGACATTATTACAAGCTGCCTGTCGGGTTGTTGATAGTTTGGAGGAAGTAGAAATATGCGAATAGGTCAGTCGAAAGATATTCATCAGCTGGTTGAGGGACGAGATCTTGTTATTGGTGGTGTTCATGTTCCTTATGAGTTAGGACTTTTAGGTCATAGTGATGCGGATGTTTTACTTCATGCAATTATTGAATCTTTGATTGGAGCTATGGGGCTTGGCGATATTGGCCGTCATTTTCCAGACAATGATCCTCAATATAAGGGAATATCCTCAATGATTCTTTTAAAGAAGACGGCTGAAATGCTGGAAGAACATCATTATAGTGTTGTAAATATTGATTCATTGATCATGATTGAAAAGCCAAAGATGGCTCCATATATTGAATTAATGCGGAAAAACATAGCTGAAGTATTAAATATCAGTATTAATCAGATTAATGTCAAAGCCACTAGAGGTGAAAAGATGGGCTTTGTTGGTCGTGGTGAAGGCGTGATAGCTGAGGCTGTCTGTCTAATAGAGGAGAAAAAGAATGAATCAAACGCTTGAACTGCTCAAAAAAAGAAAGAGTATTAGAAAATATACCGAAGAAAAAATAGCTGATAAAGAAATGGAATATATTTTAAAAGCAGCTATGGCAGCACCATCCGCAACCAATGCCCGTGACTGGTCATTTATTGTTACCAGAGACAGAGACATTATAAATAAGATGGCTGAGGCCAACGGCAGAGACTCCAATCCTTTAAAGGGAGCACAGATGGCTGTTCTGGTTTGCGGTGATCTTTCCCGTTCCTGTAGTGCTACTGATTATTGGATAATTGATTGTTCAATTGCGGCATCTTTTATGAACGTTGCCGCTGAATCATTAGGTATTTCATCGGTATGGCTGGGAACCTGGCCGGAATTGAATAAAGTTGAGGCACAAAGAAAGCTATTTAATCTGCCAGTCAATATTATTCCTCATTCCATTATTTCTTTTGGCCATGCAGATGAAGATCCAAATCGTCCAAGAATCGAATGGGAAGCGGATCGTGTTCATATTGATAAATGGTAATTTTCCTTTGCGTAAATAAAAAAACAAAAGATATTCTGCTACTATTATACGATTATGGCAATTCAAAATATGAATAATTATGTGGTGTCTT
>DCGB01000068.1:0-297 GCA_002314515.1 Solobacterium sp. UBA1789
GTGGCTTAAGTGATGCTAGAAACTACGGAATTCCTTATGCCAGTGGCAAATATATAACTTTTTTAGACAGCGATGACTATATTGAAACTGACTTATATGAAAGAATGTATGCCATTGCTGAAGCTGGCGATCTGGATCTGGTAGTTGGTGATCTTGTTTATGAATGGGAAGACGGTTCAAAAGAACCGATATATAAGAGCGGTTTTAATAAGGCATGTGATGATGATATTCGTTCTTTGTTTCTTTCGCCTTTATTTGCCTGGAATAAGTTATATAAAAGAGAAATCTTTGAAAAAC
>DCGB01000068.1:338-2754 GCA_002314515.1 Solobacterium sp. UBA1789
GGTATGAAGATATTCCGGTATCATTAAAATATTTTTCCAATATCAAAAAAGTAGGTCATTGCCAGGGCAAGGCTTATCATTATCTTCAAAGAGCTTCGTCGATTTTAGGCAGTTCCTATAATGATAAGATGTATAACATCTTTACAATTTTTGAAATGGTCATCAAGGATTTTAAAGATAGAGAAGTATTCGATAAATACTATGATGAACTTGAATATCTGGCAGTTGAGCACTTTCTTTTATATGGTGCTTTCCGCTTTTTAAAAACCGATCATTATCAGGATTTAATGACTAAGTCCTTTAAATTTGTTAAAGATAACTTTAAGAATTACAAAAACAACAGGTATCTTAAAACTCTGGGATTAAAAAATCGTCTATTCTTAAAAACCAATGGTCCTTTGACGTTGCCACTATGGCATCTGTATTTTAAAAACAAATAATTGGTATAATAAATTAGATGGAAAAAATCAGGAAACTATTCACAAAAGAAAATGTCTTTGCCATAGTCTTTGTAATTATTGCATTACATCCTTTTATTGAACTTGATTACCTGTCTTATGAAATATTAAATAGTATTGGCTTGCCAAGATTGACAACAGTAATTAATTTTATTGTTTATCCCCTGCTGGTTATCCTGGTTTTCTTTTTATGTGAAAAAAACAGGAAAAAGGTTTTTATACTGTTTGGTATTTATGCAGTAATATTTGCAGTATATTTTGTTCTACATTGCCAAAATGCCGCTTATCTTCAATACAACCTGCATTTAACTAATAACTTTGTCTTTTTATTAAGTGATGAAGTTATTTATTTTTTGACCTTACTGATACCGCTGGTTTATATTTATGTTCTTTATTTGAGCAATATTTCTGAGTTGATAATTAAGAAAATCAGTATAGCTTTGTCTTTTTTAACAGCCGTTCCAATCTTTTTGTCAAATCTTTTTCTTTTTGGCTATTCAACATATGATGATAAGATTATTGGCAATATCATTAAGTGGTTTTCTTTGCCATATAATGCTGAAGCCAATCATCCAAGACTTTATACCAGCAAGTTTTTCTTTCAGGAGGGCAATACAACTGGTATCCTAATGTTCATGGTTTTGCCATTGCTGTATTACTTCTTATATAAGTCAAACAATAAGAAAGAAAAGATATCATTATCCTTACTGATCATCGTTCAGAGTCTGGCTATGATGATGCTGGCAACCCGTATTGCAACCTATGGTGCTGTTCTTATTCCGTTAATTATTTTTGTTGTTTATGTCTTTCTTGTAATTATCAAAAAGGAGACATTAAAGAAACTGTATATTATTTTTCTTCTTGTTTTAACAACTATAAATGCCGGTGTTCTAAAGTATAGTCCAGCTTATCAGAATCAGCAGCTTGATGCCAAAAACTATGGTTTCTTAAAAGTCGATGATTATCAGAAAGAAGAAGGCAGTGGTTTATTAAGAGAAGGTGAAGACCTTGAACCTTATTCAGAAGAATGGCTGAATTTCTATACTTATATGTTTGAAGCTTATGGATTTCTAATCAATATCACGCCGCCAGAATACTATACCAAGTTCTATAGTTATAAGGTTGATCCGAAATTCTGGGTTGATTTTATCTTTAACTACGAATTGGAAGAAAGAGTCAGTGGCCGTCAGGTTGAGACAATTTTCTTTAATTATAAATATCAGGATCTGAATCTGAAACAGAAGATATTGGGCATGGGTTATGGAACTTTTATGCGTGGTGGTATCGTTATTGAAAGAGACTTTATTCAGCAGGCCTATACCTTAGGTTATCTTGGATTTGCTTTGGTGATGTTACCGTGGTTGCTCGTGACCTTGTATCTTGGTGTTAAACTATTGTTTGGTTATAAAAAGGGATATTGGAATTTCTTCAATATTATTCTTATGATGATAATTATGATGGGACTGGGGTCATCACTTGTATCTGGTCATACAATGGATCAGTTATCGACTTCAATGGTCATCAGTCTGTGTTGCGCTTTGTTGCTTAAGAATCTGAAAAAGGTAGCTAATGGAAAAGAATCTTGTTAAGAACTATATATACAATATCCTGTTTCAGCTGATAAAGATTGTGGCACCACTTCTGGTTGTTCCATGTACAATGGGCAATTTGGGTGCCAGTGTTTTGGGAATCAGTGATTTCGCCAATAATATCGCATCATGGTTTACTTTATTTGGCATCCTGGGTATTAATATCTATGGCCAGAGAGAAATTGCCAAAGTAAGAGATAACAGGGAAGAATGTTCAAGGGTCTTTTTTGAGATTCTGTTTACACAGATTTTCAATATGACCATCATCTTAATTCTTTATACGTTATATGTAATCTTTTTTGTTAAAAATAATCAATATATTTCTTATTTGTATTGTATTGCCATTTTCAGCTGTTCGTTGGATGTAAC
>DCGB01000089.1 GCA_002314515.1 Solobacterium sp. UBA1789
ACTTAAGTTTATTTACTAAAGACTTATCTAAACGATATTTATACAAGAGTTCATAAGTTTTCTTTGATTTCTTTTCATCAAGCAGAGCTTTTTTCTGTCGACGAATGATTGAACTATCATTATAATCATATTCATTAATTTTCTTGAGAATGATGTCCTTCCTGGATAATAACTTTTCTAAGATGGTATAAATATTCTCATACTTACTGATTTTTTCTGTCTTGTCAGCCTTTATATTATCTATCATATAGTACAGGTTATTAAAAGAATCAAAGAGAAAATAATAATAGACATCCTTAGCATTCTGACATTCCTTAATAATCGATTCATAGACCTTGACATGGTCATCAATAACCTTAGGCTTGAGATCAGTCATTGTATTACCAGCACGATCAACCAGATAATATGATAAAGCCTTGTCACAGTAAACAACTTTCTCAGCCTCATTAAGGGCATAGTAATACAAAAGAGTATCAGTATAACTGATCTTATGCGGATAAGCTATTTTCTTGACAATATCTCTTCTATATAACTTGGCATGTGGTGAAGAATCACAGAAATAGAAGATATCAAAATCATCATCAGACTTACGATAAGCCTTGCCATCTTCAATAGTGCCAAATCTTTGGGCATAAGAAGGAGTATAGTCTTTATCATCACTGCCCTCATAGACATAATATTTAGTTCCAACTACGATATCGGCATCAGTTTTATTCTGATATTCAACCAGAGTTGAAAGACAGTTTTCTGTTAAACAGTCATCAGAATCACAAACCAGGACAAATTCGCTGTCACTGTTGGTAAAACCAAATTCCAATACCGAGCCGTAATTGCCGTTCTCTTTGACAAAAGATCTGACAATATTTGGATATTTTTCCACATATTTATCAATGATTTCCTGTTCCTTAAAAGGTGAGCCATCATTGACAACCATAACATCATAGTTGTCATAGTCCTGAATAACCAGCGAATCCAGACACTTGGCAATATATTTTTCAACATTATAAACCGGAACGATTATTGATACTTTCTTAGCCATGATTACTTCCTCCTTTTAATGGAATAATATGTCTTACATAACAGACGATTCAGATATACCTTATCATCTTTGACATTTTCAATCTGATAGATATTCTTTTTTGGCAGATACATATCTTCAAAGTCAAAGGCATGATCAATAAAGGAATTGACAAAGTTCTTATCCCTTATTGTCACTACTTTTCGCAAAGCAGAAATAATATTTCGCTTAATCAGAACAGCCAGCTCGTTCTGATAATCCTCAAAAGCACCCTCTTTATGATAGAAATCAATTATTTCCTTTGACATGTCAAAAATATGATATAGTTTTTCATCAATCTGGGTTGAAATATTATTAGGACGATCAATCAGATAATTATATAAAGGAATATCCTGATAACCTATAGTCTTTGCCAGATACAATAACTTAGCCGTTGTACCTAAATCCTCATAGCGGGAATTTAAAGGATAGCCGATATTATTTTCCTTGAATAAGGATGTTTTATATATTTTATTCCAGGCGGCATTTGGCGTTTTAAACAACAGATCCTTGTTATCTTTCAAACAATAAACACCATCATTTACTCCCAAATGTATAACTTCCTTCTTCTTGGTTTCTGTATAGTACTGATTATAACCAAAGATAAAAATATCCAGATTTTTGTTTTCCATCTGCAAAACACAGGTTTCAAAACAGTTATTCTCTAAGAAATCATCGCCATCAATAAACATGACATATTCACTATCAACATATTTAAGACCATAGTTTCTGGCATCACTCAAGCCGCCATTTTCTTTTTCCAGAACAACAAAGTGTTCATCAGCCTCAAACTTTTTGGCAATTACCAAACTGCCATCTTTCGAACCATCACAGACGACATAACAGATATAGTCTCTAAAGGTCTGATTCTGGATTGAAAGCAGACACTTTTCAATATAGTTTTCAATATTGTACATAGGTACAATGACACTTAATTTAGGCATTTTTCCTCCTTAGCAGTGAAGATAGAATATTATGTATTGTCTCCTCTTTCAATACAATCATTACAAGCAAATAAACAATTACACCACAAATAGCCTGAATGATATTAGTCAGCATTGAAGCATTCAATAAAGTTCCCAGGAAATAGACAGATACGCCCATTATAATTGCTGAAATAAAACTTTTGATAGTTGTTGAAGATAAATCGAAATGCAGTTCCTGCCGTACCGAAAAATATTGAACTAATGTAACTGACATTTCCGCAATAACCGAACCAATCGAAGCACCAACTGCCCCAAACCTTGGAATCAAAAGTAAATTGAAAATAAAATTGACAACTGCTCCCGAAATAACAGAAATCGTATATTCCTTATTATGTCCAGTTGGAACCAGATACTGGATACCAAAGACATTACTAAGAGAAATGAAAACAATTATTGGACAACAAACCTGAATAAGCCTCGTTATTGATAGCTGTGTAGGCAGATACCAGGGAATAAAAAACGGCGAAACACACAACATCGCAATCATCATGGGAACTGAAAGGATGATTGACAAACGCAGTGTAACATTCAAATAACGATTTACTTCCTCAAGATTATTATTGTTATGATAGACATTGGCAATTCTTGGCATCATGACCGAACCAATGGAAGTTATAAAATAAAGAAACATTTTGACAAAGTTTTGAGCTGTCTTGTATAAAGAAACAGCTGATTTATCTTCAATCAGTATGCCCAGCATCGTCTGATCCAACAAGGTATAGACATTTATCGCAATAGTTGGAATAAAAAGGATAAAAGTAGCCTTTAAATGCTTAAGATAACTTTCTTTAAAACTAAACTTAACCCTGGTAATATGCCTAGGCAATTCCGAATATGTAATCAGATGGCCAAAAACATCATTGCAGGTATTGATTAGAACAAACTTCCACAAATCACCTGGTTCTTTGATGATCAGCAGAATTAAACCGACACCCAGTAATTTAATGACGATATTTCTAATAGAAACAATCTTAAA
>DCGB01000017.1:0-20035 GCA_002314515.1 Solobacterium sp. UBA1789
ATACGATTAAAAATCGTTGATTTACCAACGTTTGGACGACCTACTATAGCTATTGTTCCATCAATCATCTTATGACCTTTCCTTAGCTAAAAGAAGAATCTGATTGACGACTTCGTCGATGCTCAAATAGGAACTATCAATCAGTATTGCATCCTCAGCCTGAGTCAAAGGTGAATTATCACGATGCATATCCTGATAATCTCTGGCAATAATATCTGCCAGAATCTTATCATAATCGGCATCAATACCCTTTTCTTTATTCTGTTTAACACGACGTTGAGCCCGTGTTTCAGCTGATGCGGTTAAATAAATCTTTAATTCGGCATCTTTTAAAACAACAGTACCAATATCACGGCCATCTAAAATATAACCCTTATTAGCCGCAATAGCCTGCTGCATGGCAACCATTTCCTTACGAACACCCGCATGACGGGAAACATCACTGGCAGCCATCGAAATATTGTTTTCTCTTATCTTTTTTGAAACATCTTCACCATCGCAATAAATTGTGCCATCTGTTTCAATCTTTAACTCCATTCGCTTAATCATTGGAACCAGCGAAGCTTCATCATCAACAGAAATACCTTCTTTTAAAGCCTTATAGGCAACAGCCCGATACATTGAACCAGTATCTAAGTGAACATAAGCTAATTCAGAAGCCAAAAGACCAGAAATGGTGCTTTTACCAGCACCACTTGGACCATCAATCGCAATATTTATACTCATCCAATAATACCTCTTGCCACTAGAATGTAATATACAATGACACCAAGGATGGCAAATAAGACGATAATCAAAATCGCAAGAATGATATTCAAGACCTTATTAGGAGTAGAATCATCAACTTCCTCAACAACCTCGCTCTTTACTGGAGCCTTCTTTTCAACGATAAATGGAATTGTATCATCTAAAACAGCCTCAGCACTACGATTATTCAACTCTTCCTCTAATTCAGAAAGATTCTTAATATCAACAACATCTTCTTCTAATGCCTTAGTCAAAACTGGATGTTCCTCAATTGGAGCTTCCTCACCGACTTCACTTAAAACCTTATCAATTTCCAGTGAAACAGTATTAGAGAATTCTTTTTCTTCAACTACATCAGCTTCCGGATGTCTAACTTCATCAATCAAAGATGAAGCCAAAGTATCAATTGTATCAAGACCCTTCTGATCATTATATTCATTAACTTCTTTTAATGTATCTTCAATAAAACTGTTTTCAACCACAATTGGCTTAACATCTTCAAAGACAGCTTCTACTGTTTCTTCAACTTTTTCTTCAGGTTTAACATCTTCAAAAACAGACTCAGTTGCTTCTTCGACAACTTCCTCAGGCTTAACATCCTCGAAGACAGCCTTTTCATCAGTTTCCATCATAGATTTAACTTCATCAGCTAAAGAAGTAAACGGAGATACCTCTTCAGGCTGTGGGTTAGTCTCTTCAAAGACTGGCTTAACCTCTTCTACAGCTTCTTCAACAAGTTCTTCAGCTGGCTGTACTTCCTCAAAGACTGGTTTTTCTTCTTCAACAGTTTCCTGAATTTCTTCAGTCTGAACAGTATCTTCTTCAACTACTGCTTCTTCTTCAACCTGAGGTGCAGTTTCTTCGAAAACAGCTTTTTCTTCTTCAACTGTTTCTTCTTCAACAACTTCCTGAACCTCTTCAATTTCAGGCTGAACTTCTTCGATAAGCGGCTTTTCTTCTTCAACTTCAACCTGAACTTCTTCAATAACAGGTTTTACTTCTTCGATAACAGCCTTAACTTCTTCAAGCGGTTTTACTTCTTCAGCAACCTTTTTGAATAAGTCATCAAGTTCATCACTTGTTTGTACTTCTTCTTTAACAGTCTTTAGTTCAGGTTCATCCTGAATAACTGTTTTAACATTATCAAAAATGGAAGATGTTGTTTTTTCTTCATTTCCACGATTGATAAAGTTTAAAAAACTTTCGTCAGTGGAAGAAGCCTTAGCTTTTTCCTGAACTGTATTGTTAAAAATTTCTTCTAACTGCTTTATTTTATCTTCATAACGGGACAGTTCCTCGGTTTTGATCGTCTGTTCACGATCACTGTCCATCTGACCTCGCAATTCGGCATACTTTTGTGTACGTGTTAATCTCGCCATACAAAAAACCTCCAATCATAGTTGCGACAATATTATATCAAAAACTGACAATAAACTCTAGAACTTTATAAAAAGGCTCCGGTATGAACCGAAGCCGTCTAATGATTCTTTAATAAAGGCCAGATACGTTTATATAAAAGGAAGGTCAGGACTCCTGTTAATGTTGCCTTTATCAGATTAAAAGGAATTGTACAGAAACAGACCAGTGTAAATTTATTCTGAATGATTGGGAAGATCTTAGTGCCCATACCTACAATGGCTTCTAATGGAAAATTCATAAATTTTACATAAGCCGGGATAATCAGATAATAATTCAAGACAGCTGCTGCTATTGTCATAAAGACAGCGCTTATCAGTAAGGCCTTGATAGCACCCTTATTACTTGGATCTTTGTGATATAAAAAGGCAGCAGTTACACATAATGCTGAACTGATTAAAAAGTTGGAAAATTCACCAATAAAAGCAGTCTGCGAACCACCTTCAATAATTATATTTAGAATTATTTTAACCAGCTGAATCATCAAAGCTGCTAAAGGCCCCATGGCAAAACCGCCAATAAGACCAGCCACATCGGCAAAATCAATCTTATAAAAACTTGGGGCAATAGCTATTGGAAAATTAAACATCAGCAATACAGCGGAAACAGCTGCCAGTATTGCTACTTTAACAATAACTTCTGTCGAAAATACGGACTTTTTCATAAACATGCCTCCAAAAGAATACATTAATTATAACAAGTTAAAAATATCTCGTAAAATAAACATATGATAAATAAATTAAAACAGGCGATAAGCCAAAGTAACAGAATTGTTTTCTTTACTGGAGCTGGTATGTCGACAGAAAGCGGCATTCCTGATTTCCGCTCAGCCACTGGCCTTTACAAAAACTGCTATCATGCCGAAGAAATGTTATCACATCACTTCTTTGTTGGCCGTACCAGAGAATTTTATGAATTCTATCGGGAAAAGATGATTTATCCTGAGGCCACGGCCAATAGTGGGCATCTATTTATGGCCGAACTGGAAAAAGAAAAAGATGTTGCCATTGTTACTCAGAATATTGATGGACTTCATCAGCTGGCTGGTTCAAGCAGGGTTTATGAACTCCATGGTTCTATTCATCGCAATTACTGTCAGAAGTGTCACAAGTTCTTTAATTTAAAAAAGATTATTGAAAGTGATGATATTCCTTATTGCGATTGTGGTGGGCTGATAAAGCCTGATGTGGTCTTATATGAGGAAGGTTTGGATTCAGACACGATTGAAAAGGCTATTGAAGCCATTGAAAATGCTGACCTCCTGATAATCTGCGGAACCTCTCTCAATGTTTATCCGGCAAATAGTTTTATTCATTTTTTCAAAGGAAAAACCCTGGCCATCATCAATAAGGATGCAACCAGTCAGGATAAAAAATGCGACATTGTCATTCATGATTCCCTTGGCAAGGTATTTAAACAAATCAAAGGTGAGAATTAACTCACCTTTTTTTCTAAATCATTAATTAAACGCTGCTGACCGCTTAAAACATACAAAGCATGGTCTTCCCTGTTTTCAATTAAAACAACGTCCAGATAAGGCCGATATTCATCTAAAATGCCTAATTTATCATAAGGAACCCTGATCTCCTTCTGATATTCAAAAGGATAGAGCTTAGAAATAATCAGATCCAGCAATTCATCAACACCTCTATCTTCCTTACAGGAAATACCCAGACCCTGTTCATGATTTTCCGCAATATCCATCTTATTGAATACCGTAATCATCTCAATGCCACCTGCATCAATAGAATTTAGAGTTTTGATAGTTGTTGCCGTCTGTAAATCATAATAAGGATTAGCCGCATCAACCACCTGCACAAGAAGATCGGCATCCTTACAGGCCTGTAAAGTTGACTTAAAAGAATCAACCAGTTCATGAGGCAGATTGGAAACAAAACCAACCGTATCCGTCAAAAGAAAACGTCTCCCCTTATGTTCGACCTGACGAACTGATGCATCCAAGGTGGCAAAGAGCTGATCCCTGGCCAAAACAGCCTTATCATCTTTTTTATTCTTCTTTAAAATCAGATTCATCAATGTTGACTTGCCGGCATTGGTATATCCTACCATGGCAACCTGCTTAAGGCCTGAACGCTTACGCTTCTGAGCCATCTGTCTTTTATTTTTAGCCAGAAGATCAAGTTCCCTTTGAATAGATAAAATCTTTTTATCATATTCTCTTTTAACCAGCGATCTTCTTCTTTCACCAGTACCACGGTTGGCAGCACTACCACCACGCTGATGTGAATCATCATCATTATCCTTTAAACGGGCAGGAAGATTATATTTTAATCTTGCCATACTGATCTGTAGAATTGCTTCCCTGGACCGCGCTCTGGATTCAAAAATATCCAGAATCAGATTGGTACGATCCATAACCTGAATTCCAAAATAATCCTCCAGATTTGAAACAATATCAATACGCAAATCATGACAAAAAACCAGAAGATCAATAGCTGTTTCTTCTAAAACAGCCTTAATCTCTTCCAGCTTGCCATGACGAAAATAATATTCCGGATCCGGTGTATTTGCGCTTTGAGTAATAGTCTTCATTACTTCAATACCTGCAGCTGAACAAAGACTCACACATTCAGCCAGATATTCATCAAAATTATGATCATCGCGCAAATTTAGTGCACAAAGAATAGCCTGCCTCATCTGATAAAATTCATGTAAACGCGGTCTTCAATCTTTGGCTCTTCCAAACCATTGTTTTTAGCCATTTCCCGCATTTTCAGATAATAGGCCATATTACGACCTAATACCCGCATTGTTCTTAAACCCTCCAGGTCCTGCTTAACCTCATCGGCCTCATTGCCATGGACCTCATTCCAGTAATCAGAACCAATTACTGTCATAGAAGTAATCAGAAAGAATTTATTGATGGCATCAAAAGTTGTACTATTACCAGCTCTTCGAGATGACGTAACTGCAGCAGCAGCCTTATGACGGAACTTAGAACTATTATTGGAATAATATAAGCGATCTAAAAAAGACATTAAGGTGCCATTAGGACCTGCATAGTAAACCGGACTGCCTACAACAAAACCATCGTATTCATCAAGATGCAATGATAATTCACTGACATCATCATTCATGACACAGGGCTTACCTGTCTTGTGGCAAGTCTCACAATCAATACAGGAACGGGTATCATTTTTTACATGAAGAAATTCAGTCTCAATACCCTCGCTATTTAACGTATCACTTACTTCTTTCAAAGCTGTATAAGTACTTCCCTTTACATGAGGGCTACCATTAATCAATAAAACCTTCATTGTTTCCTCCTAGTATTTCAAACAGGCTGCAACCGCTCTTAGCCAATCAGCATATAACATATCAGCATCTGCAGCTGGCAATTGCGGATCAAAAACCACAACCTCTTCATTTTTAAAATCATCAAAAGTCCAATATCCGACTTCAATACCTGCTAATCTGGCAGCACCCAGGGCTGTAGACTCCGGATTAAGATGCTTAGTAACCCGCATCTGCAAAAGATCAGCCTGAAACTGTAAAAGAAAATTATTGTTAGCAGCACCACCATCAACCTTTAAAGCCGCAATATCCAGACCTATCTCCTTTTTCATTAAATCAATCAGATCCCTTGACTGATAAGCCATTGATTCAATAGACGCCCTGACAATATGATCAATCTTGGTACCTCTGGTCAGACCAAAGAAAGCACCCCTGGCATCCTGCTTCCAGTAAGGAGCACCCATACCAGTAAAAGCCGGAACAACATAGACACCGCCATTTGTACCGATATCAACAGCTATTTTTTCCGTTTCTGAAGAGCTCTTAACAAAATGCATCTCATCTCTTAACCACTTAATTAAAGAACCTGAAACAAAAATGGAACCCTCCATGGCATAATTTACCTTATCCTTAATCTTCCAGGCAACAGTTGACAATAAACCTTCATTAGAAAAAGCCAATTGTTCACCCGTATTAACCAGAATAAAACCACCAGTACCATAGGTATTCTTAACATCACCCTTTTCAAAACAGGATTCGCCAAACAAAGCACTCTGCTGGTCACCAGCCATGGCCATAATTGGACAGGATAAGCCAAAGAAAACATCTGGATCAGTCTCACCAAAGAAACCAGAAGTATCCTTAATCTGAGCCAGCATATGCTCAGGAACACCAAATACTTCCAATAGTTCCTTATCCCACTTCATTTCTCTAATGTTATATAACATGGTCCTGGAAGCATTGGTATGATCGGTTGCATGGACCTTGCCACCTGTCAGATTCCATAATACCCAGGTATCAACAGTACCAAATAAAAGATCTTCATTATTCTTGGCTCTATTAGTCTTACCTAAAAGCCAGCGAATCTTGGTTGCTGAAAAATAGGCATCAAGTACCAGACCTGTTTTTTCTTTCAGCATCGGAACCAATCCGGCATCTTTATATTTTTCAACCAGATCTGATGTTTGACGGGACTGCCATACTATTGCATCATAAATAGGCTCACCAGTTTTCTTATCCCAGATAATTGAAGTCTCACGCTGATTGGTGATGCCAATAGCCTTTATCTGTTCCGGCTTAATCTCGCCATCTTCAAAAACACCATTAATAACCTTTTTTACTGATGACCAGATTTCCCTGGCATCCTGCTGAACCCAGGATGGCTGCGGGAAAGTAATACCTATTTCACTTTGTGAAACCTTAACGGCCTCCTGTTTATGATTAAAAATAATTGCTCGTGTTGAAGTTGTACCCTGATCAATCGCTAATATATAATTTTCCATGATTCACCTCTTCTAGTATGATTATTTACTAAAACTATTAGTATTATACCTTTTTTTATCTAATTATCGCTATAATAAGGATAGAGGTAAATTATGAAAGAAACATTAGTAATATTAGCTGCAGGTATGGGATCCCGTTATGGCGGCCTTAAGCAGATCGACAGCATTGGATCCAATGGCGAAACAATTATCGACTTTACTATTTATGATGCAATTCAGGTTGGATTCAAAAAACTAGTGCTCATCATTCGTAAGGAACATGAAGAACTGTTTGAAGAACACCTGATTAAAAAAGTCAGACCCTTCATTGAAGTAGAATACGTTTATCAGGATCTTCATGATATCCCAGAAGGCGTTGAAATTCCTGAAGGAAGAGAAAAACCATGGGGCACAACTCACGCCCTCTTATCATGTCGTCATGTATTGAAAGATGATCCATTTATCATCTGCAATGCCGATGATTTCTATGGCCGTGATGCCTTTAAGATTGTTTACGACTACTTCCACAATGGCATTGGTGAAAATGAATACTGCATGGCTGGCTATAAGTTAGGTAATACCTTATCTGATAATGGTACTGTTACCAGAGGAATCTGTGAGAAAGATGATAATGGCTATCTGACATCTATTAAAGAAGTCATGAATATCCGCAAGGCTAAAAACGGAGCCGAGTTTGAAGAATATGGTATTTATGTACCAATTGAAACTGGAACACCAGTATCAATGAACTTCTGGGGCTTTATGCCTAATATCATTCAGCGCTTCGAAAAAATGTTTGCTGAAGAAATTCCAGAAGGCATTAAGAAAAACCCATTAAAATACGAAGCTCTATTACCAAACTATGTTGGCAAGCTCGTTAAAAACAATGAATGCAAAGTCAAAGTACTGACATCCAATGACTCCTGGTTTGGCGTAACCTACAAAGAAGATAAGCCAATCGTTGTCAAACGCATCCAGCAATACAAAGATGCTGGCATCTATCCTGATAATCTCTGGAAAAAGTAACAAATCAAAAAGCACATTTGATCAAAATGTGCTTTTATTTTATTAATGGTTTTTACTAATGATTTCTAATACTGTTCTTCAAAAGCCCTTAGGCCACCTTCAGCAAATTTCTGAGCAGTTTCATCATTGTTTGATTCATTAGTTAATGTAGGTAATGCAAGTGATGAACGCAATGCTTCAGGCGAATTCAAATCACCCTGAGGAAATGGCATATTACCAGCTATAAATGTTGGCTTTTGCTTTTCTGCTAATGTCAAAGGAACAACTGCTCTTTTTGAATCATGAACTACTCCCCTCTCGACTCCACCACCACTAACTTTTTCTATACCATCATCAATCTTAATCTTATTAGTCATTTTTTTATCTCCTTTTATCATCCTTATTGTAACTAATTGACATGACAGAAACATGACATTTTATACAACTCTATGAAGTAATTCCTGATTCTTTGAGTGGGCAACAACATTTTTGGCACAAATTAAACTAACTGCACCGATAGCTTCTTTGGAATACATGCCGATATGTGGTGTAATAATACAATTATCAAATTTACGCAAAGGATGATCAGCAGCTAAAGGTTCATTTTCCACAACATCCAAAGCTGCACCCTTTAAATGACCACTTTCCAGACATTTAGCCAAAGCCACTTCATTGACAATACCGCCTCTTGAAGTATTAATCAGATAAGAACCCTCTTTCATCATTTCAAGTTCCTTATCACTCAACATATTACGAGTCTCATCATTTAAAGGCAGATGCAAAGAAACAATATCACCAAAAGCTAATGCCTCTTCCAAACTGACTAATTCAACTTTACCCTGAAATTCTGCAGGCACTTCCTTAACAAAAGGATCATAGGCCTTAATATTCATTGAAAAACCCAAGGCTCTTCTGGCAACGTTTTTTGCAATTGCTCCAAAGCCAATCAGAGACAATTTTTTATTACAGAGATCTTCTCCCATAATAGTCTGCCAGTTGCCATTTCGAACATCTTTTTCAGCCAAAGAAACTCTGCGGCAAAGATTCAGCATCAGACAGATTGCCAGATCCGCAACTGCATTGGAATTGGTNNNNACCTGGTGTAAAAGTAACAACAATACCACATTCTTTCGCAACCTCAAGGGGAATATTGTCCAAACCAGCACCATGTTTGGCAATCAGCTTTAGTTTTGGACATTTGCGCATCAGTTCTTCATCAAATTTATGACCACCAATAATCAGATAATCATAATCACCAATGATTTCCTTAAATTTATCGGCATCATATTTACGCATGAAATCAATTTCCATGCCAGCATCTTTTAAAATCTGTAAAGGTTCTTCCGAAATCTCACCAAAAGAACGTGAGGTAATCAGTATCTTAGCCATTATTCTTCACTTCCACAATCTTCTTTAAACCCTTGATTGAATAAATCGTATCCTCATTCAAAGGCAGACAGATAATTTCATCAATATATTCACAATCTTCAAAAACAGTCTTAAACAATTCAGCCATAAAATCATTGGCAATCAGACAGATAGTCCGACAACCCTGCCACTTTTCAGCCAGATAGTATTCCAGTATCTGACGAATGCCACCATTAACAACACCCTCACAATAGGAATAACGCTCAAGCTCACCAGCTGTTTCCAGAATACGCATCGCATGGGCAATATAGACAGCACGATTAAAACCAAAACGTATGACATTCTTAACACCCAGTTTGACCATTTCCTTATCCAGATTCTCATAATCCTTGGCAAGAATCGGTGCCAGAATAGTATCAGATTTCAGGGCATAGAACAATTCGCCGCTCATATTCGAAATAATATCTTCAATCTTGTCATCAACAACTCTGGTTACATGAGTATGCGAGCCTGGAAGAATAATCGCAACATCATGGACATTGCGCTTCTTCAGTTCATCTAATGCACCCATGATTTCAATTTCTTCGCCACGCATATTGCCATTAAAAGACAGATCCTTATCCAGTCGTTTTAAACCAGGGACAATATAGATATCTCTTTTTAATAATCTGTTTTCATGATAAACAGCCAAACGACCGGCAAAACCACTTAGGGTCAAAGGTAATTCCAAATGAGGAACTTCCATTAAACCATAAGGAGAAGAAGTCATGCCTGAAGCATAGATATCAATAATATCCTCATCCTTTAAATGATTCTTTTCTAATACTTCCTGATAAAGATCATAGAAACATTGAATAAGTAATCCGTTATCTCCGCTGATAGATGTATCTTTAGAACCAACATTGCGCTTTGCTGTATCAATAAGTTCAAAATCCTTATTTAAAAGATAAATACGGGTATTAGTTGTGCCGGAATCATAATAACAGTAATAATTAGGCATTCTTTAAAGCCTCCATATATGCTTCTGCTGTCTTGGTAATTGTTTCAAAATCGCCTTTTTCGACCAGTTCCTTAGAAACCAGATTGCCACCACAGCCAACGCCAATACAGCCAGCTTTAATAAAATCAGCACAGTTAGCCGGATTAACACCACCAACAGCTGTCATTGGAATATGTTTTAAAGGAGCCTTCAAAGCCTTGATATAAGCCGGACCCAGGTTTCCAGCCGGGAAAATCCTTACAATATCAGCACCCGAATTATATGCTAAGGCAGCCTCACTTGGAGTTAAAGCACCAGGAATAGAAACCTTATTTAATTTCTTGGTTTCATTAATAACTGCTAAATCAACATTTGGCGAAATGATATATTCTGCACCAGCTTCAACAGCCAGGTCAACCTGTTCTTTTGTCATGACGGTTCCAGCACCAACACAGACTTCAGGAAAATTCTTTTTAATTAAGCTGATAGCCTTTAAAGTATCATTCTGAGCTTCCTTTGAAGACTGATCAAAAGTAACTTCTACACAGTTAACGCCACCCTTTAACATAGCCTTAACCAAGTCAGAAATCTGATTAGAAGGAATGCCTCTGACGATGGCAATAATCTTTCCTTCTTTAATTCTTTCAATTGTATTCATAACTACACCTCTACTTATATTATGAACTAAAAATACAGCTTTTTGCTGTATTTTAGTTATTAACCAGTTCATTATAAGTTTTAATGATATCCTGAAAGATAAAGGAATTCTCATAATCATTGCGATAAACAATGTTGATTTCCCTTGTCATTGATAGGTCTTCGATTGTCAGGCAGAACAGTTTTTTCTTATTTATTTCATCCAGACAGGCTGATCGGGCAACGACACTGACACCAAACTGTCTTCTGACCAGGTCCTTGATTGTCGCAATATTATCAATCTGCAGAACGATATTGAATTCATCAATACTCATATTTTTGGCCTCCAGAGAAGAAACAAAAAGATTGCGGGTATTGGAATTTGGCAGACGCAAAAGAAGACGTTCTTTCTTTAAGTCATCGATTGAAACGATAGTTTTTTTAGCCAAAGGATGTTCTGGTGCTACAGCCAGAACAAGATAATCCGTATCAAGAACCAGATGCTTTAGCGAATCGTCGTTAATCCGCCCTTCAACAATAATAAAATCCAGTTCATAATTCTTTAACTGTGAACGTAAATTGGCCAGGGAACCGGTGGTAATCTTGATTGTTCGACCCTCATGGGCATAGGCATATTTTGCCAGTGTTTCAGCAATGGCATTAGACTCTGAAGTATGCGTCAGGCCAACATTCAAAGAAGTAATCAGTGACTCCCTGTCTTTCAGTTCCTGAGACATATTGTTATAAAGGGCCTGTATCCTTTTGGCATACTTCATAACGATCTCGCCATCTTTAGTCAGTCGTAATTCATTATGTGAACGTTCAATCAGCTTGACGTGTAACTCATCCTGTAACTGCTGAATATGTTGCGATACAGCAGGCTGTGTTAAAGACAGTGCTTCAGCAGCCTTTGTAAAAGAACCGGTTTCAATAACTTTTATGAGAGAAATTAATTTAACATCGACCATAATATACCCCGATTATACCAATAAATACTTCTTTCTGAATAAGACAAACATAGTAATTGACACAAAACAACAGATGATGTCCGTTAATGGTGTGGCGTAGACAACGCCATAGACCGGAATAAAGATATTTAAGATAAACATTAAAGGTATATCTAACAGACCCTTACGCAATAGAGCGAGGATAAAAGATCTTCCACCCTTGCCAGCAGCCTGAAAAAAAGAAATAAAAGAATAGGCAACGGCCGAAAAAGGAGCACCAACACACAATATTTTTAAGAACCTTGTCCCCATTTCAACACCCTGACTGCTCGAAGAAATGAATAGAGAAATGATTGTTTTGCCAAATAGCAGACTACAACACATGCATAACATGGCTGCTGTAGCCGACATATAAACACCACAACGCACACACTTATTCATCCGCTTATGATCATTGGAAGCATAGTTATAGGCAATCAGTGGTAAAGAACCCTGGGTGATACCTCTGACAATTGAATGAGCCAGCATATTTACCTTTTTGGCAACTCCCAGGTAAGCCTGATAAGACATTGACCAAAGTGACATCAACTTATCTAGTATTGCATAAGAAATATTTTCACATAATGTCATGATACAAGCTGGCAAGCCAGTGATAAGAATCTCCTGTGGGATACCATCTTTTAGACAATCCCAATGAAAGAACAGTGACAAAACAACTTCCTTCTTTTTATAGAACGAATAAGCAAGTAAATACAGGCAGGAAAGCAGATTAGCTAAGGCTGTTGCGATTGCTGCACCCAAAACCTCATTACCAGCCGGAAGTATGACAAACATAAATAAAGTGTCAAGAAAACAGTTCAGGATACCTCCAAGGGCTATTCCAAAACTGGCTGCAAAAGATAGACCCTCAGCTCTTAAAAGATGAGATATCAGCATACTAAGAGCTGTCGTCAGACCGCCAATAACGACTGTTACCGTCAGATAAGTTATTGCCAGATCATGAACGCGATAATCACTGCCACCGAGCAGATCAATAAAAGTATCACGAAAATAATAAACTGAAACAACATAAAGCAAAGTTACAATGAGACAGAAACAAAACGCAAAAGATGAGGCTAAAACTGCTCTTTTTTTATTCTTTTTACCCAAGGAACGGGAAATCGTACTACCGCCACCAACGCCAAACAGATTGGCAATGGCTGAAAGAAACATAAAAGCCGGCATACAGACTGTAACCGCCGACAACATAGCATCACTACCAACTAAACCGATAAAAAAAGTATCAGCCATATTATAGATGACGAGAATGATCTGACTGGCAACAGTCGGCAGAGCCAGATGCAGCATAGCCTGCAGAACCGGCATTTTTTCAAAGAGATAATTATGTTCTTCTTTCATATAAACGCCCCTTTTCTTATTTTCAGTGTTCGCATTTATAAAATCAAATAATAATTAACTCTTGATATATAATATTTTGTTATATATTTGGATAATAGTCTAAAATAATGAAAACGCTTACTTATGGCCATAAGTAAGCGTTATAAAGTCATTACAATAAAAAATATTACTTATTGACGAACGAACTCATCACCAGCCCGTGTCATACACAGATCAGTATCAATAACAATTGTCTTTTCATCAATCTTTGTAAAACTGATATCCTTATCCAAAAAACCTGTATCTGCATTATCTGAACAGCTATCAATATGAACATAGTAGCCCTTATCATCAAAATGATAGCCACCATAATAGAATTCCATACCAGAATAGTAGTTTTCCTTAATTGTACACATTCCAGCACTATCAAACTGAACAGAAGGCAACAGATCTTCACCCTCGCCTGCATCTGGATTATGACAAACCCACAGGGAATTATCCAGATCAACTGCACCATTCATTTCCATGACACCAACTACTGAATATTCAACTATTTTGTTTTCATCAAAGATATTTTCTGCTTTAATAAAAGCATCATCAATATATGAAACATCAACATGTAAAAGTGGAATATTGTCATTGTCTTCCAATGTTAACTCATAAATCTTTGTACTTTCATCATAAGTAGCCGATACTACTTCATATTCATAAAGCTGACGCATTTCATTGGCTTCTTCCAAAGCAATAAAAACAAGATATTTATCATCAACCTTTTCAAATTCCAGGATGTAATAATACTGACCAGCACAACATTCAAAGCGCTGATAATCTTCCATACGCAAAACTCTATATGCCTCTTCAAGAACAGCACTATTATCATCAATTATTTCCTCTACCTCTTCAACAGTCACATTATCTTTACAGGCACAAAGGCTAAAAATACACAAAATAATTATTATTGATTTTTTCATTGTTGTTCCTCCAGAATCATTATAAAGGATGAATCAAAACAAAGTAAAAGCTGCAATTGCAGCTTTTAGATGTTTTTAACAATTGTATTTACTCTGTTGCCACAAACTTTTAATTCAATAGTATCCTTTTCTGTTTTACAGATAAAACATACCTTTTTCTTTTTGGCAGCAGAAGTCAGTGTTGAAATATTGCCATAGTACATACAACCCGTATCGGTTGAAGAGAAACCGGCAAGTTCACCGATATTAATCTTCTTTTCACCATTTAATACTTCACAGTCAACACTCACATCTATTCCCTTGGCAATATTAATCATTGTTGCCTTATCAGTAATATTTGTTGGCAAATATCCAAGATTACCAATAACAGCTTCAACTTTATATACACCATCAGAAATTATTGTCTTATTAACTGATACAATTTCGATTCTCGGCAAAAGAGCTGCATAGGCAAGGGTAAAATCAAATGTCTTTTCAACTTCCTGCAAAAGGAAATCAGCAGGCGGATTCTGGAAAGTATATTTAGAATTAAAACCACCGATTTCAACTTTTCCCAAAACCGGATGATCGAATTCTTCCCAATCCTTATAATGTTGTGGACAGTTTTCTTTGACCCAGTCATAACACTTTTTGAACTTTTCACATTCTTCTTCTAATGTCGGAATCTTAGTCCACTCATCGGTATAACCAACACGTTTTTCCAGATTCCAGAGTTCCAAGGTTGTTGCATAAACACCCTTGGTCTCATAACACCAGTCATCAAAAGCACCTGAATCGTAGTTCTCCTGATCTGACATAAAACCATCGAAGATGTTGACACTCTTATAACCCATGGTTTTTTCACAGAGTTTACCAAGTGTTTTATAAACGGCCATATCGAAATATGGAGCCTTTTTCTCATTATAAGTACCAGGAGGAGTCAATAAGACACCACCACTGGTATGATGTGTCAAAACAGAAGAAATATTTGGATGGGCAATGACAAAGTCAACAATAGCCTTATTTTCCGGATTTGACAAAGGATAAGGACCAGCACCATGTTGACGGAAATCATTAAACCAGCCATAAGGATAATTACGATTGAAGTCCAAAGACCAGGCCTGTCTGGCAACCTCCAGATCAAGACCATCATAATCTTTAATGCTTCCTTCTGTATATACATCATAGAAGTCACCACAGACATCATCTGCAGCTCGTGGAATCATCAGATTACCATCTGCCTTATAGCGTCCATATGTGGTTTTAAAGCGCATCATTCTAATGACACCATCACCGTCGATATCTTCAGCAACTAGTCCCTTGTCGTCTTTTTCATAGTCGCGGTCAACACTTCTTAACATATATGGACTATGCAGATAAGTATCGGAGCCATCTGGAGAAACACAAGGAATGATATAGAAGGCGTAATTGTCCAATAAGAAAGTTACTTTTTCATCTTTACCATAATTACAAAGCAAGGCATCCATTGTATACATGGCAGCCATCATACCAGTAACCTCACCAGCATGAGTATTGCCATCAATATAGAAAGCAACCTTATCTTCAGCCTTTCCTGTTTTCTTATTGTTTAAAGTAACCGCAAAAACTTCTCTATCCTTGAGCGTCTTTAAAATGACTTCATAAGAAAAGAAATCAGGATATTTACTGTTTAATTCTTCAATAATCTTTTTTCTTTCATTCTGGTCAAAATAATGATCATATTTGTATAGAGTATTCATTTACAACACCTCATTCAGGAAGGTCTGCAGACGCTCAGATTTTGGATTATTTAAAACCTCATCTGGTCTTCCTTTTTCAACTATTTTGCCATCGGCAATAAAGAGAATTCTATCACTTACTTCCCTGGCAAAACCCATTTCATGGGTAACAATGACACAGGTCATACCAGAATCAGTTAATTGTCTGATTACATTCAGAACACCTTTAACCATTTCCGGATCGAGAGCTGAAGTTGGTTCGTCAAACAACATAACATCAGGTTCCATAGCCATAGCTCTAATAATCGCAAGACGCTGTTTCTGACCACCAGATAATTTGTTAGGATATTCATTTTCCTTATCCTGTAAACCAACCAGCTGTAAGAGTTCTCTGGCTTTCTTAACAGCTGTTTCCTTATCAACACCCTTTTCCAGAATTGGTGTAATCGTAATATTGTCAATAACCGTCAAATGAGGAAAGACATTGAAATGCTGGAAAACCATACCGATTTTCTGGCGATGTTTATCAAGATCCTTACTCTTTGACAGTTTTGTAATATCTGTACCTTCAAAGTAAACCGATCCCTTTTCCGGAACCTCCAGAAGATTCATGCAGCGTAAGAAAGTAGACTTACCACCACCACTTGGGCCAATAATCGTAACAACCTCACCCTTGTAAATCTCTTCACTGATGCCCTTTAAAACAGCCAGATCACCAAATGACTTATAGATATCTTCGACTTTGATAATAATTTCATTCTTATTTGTCACTGATAGCTAACCTCTTTTCCAATTTACTGACAAGCGCTGACAAGACCATGGTCACGATGAGATAAATACCAGCAACAATAAACAAAGGCTGCCATACGAGATACTTATTTGCCAATAAAGTTCTGGTATACATCAATTCGTACAACATGAAACTGCCAGCCAGTGAAGTTTCCTTGATCATAGCAATATATTCATTAGCCAAAGAAGGCAGGATAGTACGAATAGCCTGTGGCAGAATAATCTTTATCATCGTGTTTTTAGCACTCATACCCAGAGAACGGGCAGCTTCCGTCTGTCCAATATCAACAGAAGTAATACCGCCACGAATAATCTCGGCAACATAGGCACTGGAATTCAGAATAAGCGACAACAAGACACACTGTTCCTTGGTGAAAGCATTAAAAATCGGGAAAGCCATCGGCAGAAACAGATAAGAAATATACATTTGTACCAGCAAGGGCGTACCGCGCAGAACATTGACATAGATAACACCAATTGCCTTGATGATTTTATTTTTTGAAAGCTGCAACAGGGAAATTAAAGCTCCCAGAACCGTACCAAAGAAAACGGCAATGGCTGCATATTTTAATGTACCGACTAAACCCTTGAGAAAGATCGGATAATATTTGATCAATACTTCAAAGATAGAAGCACCCATGATTAATTAGTCCTCAGCTGTTGGATCAACACCGCTGGCATCGCAAGCAGCATAGTACATTTCAGTATAAAGACCATTTTCCATAATCTGATCAATGCACTGGTTTACAACATCCAATAAGCTGGTTTCACCCTTCTTCATTAAAACGATATTACCGGCATAGTCGTTGTACATAGATAAATCAAATTCAATACCCTTTTCTTTATACAAGCTGACAAACATACCATCAGAAGTATTGGCATAGTTAATAGCAGTAGTTGAATCAAATGCAATAGCATCAGCCTTACCAGCAGATAAACCAAGAATAGCTTCATTGATATCAGAAACCAGTTCCATTTCAACACCCTCATAAACATTTAAGAGCTGATCTTCAACATACATCTGCTGTAAAGAATTAGCCTGAGCATAAATCTTCTTACCAGCAAAATCAGCTAAACTGTTATACTGATCAGCATCAGCTGCTGGAACCAGAATAGTGTGGTGAGCAGCATCAGAATCAGCCTGGTAACCATGAGAAATTTCATAGCTCTCAGCTCTTTCAGCAGTATAACCGAAACCACTGATAGCCAAATCAGACTTACCAGTATCAACAGAAGTGATAACAGCACCAAATTCCATGCCTTCAACAACCAGTTCAACACCTAATGTATTAGCAATATATTTAGCCAAAAGGATATCAGCACCCTTGATTGCGCCTGTTTCAGCATCAGGGAATTCCATTGGTGGATAATCAGGGCTAGTAGCAATAACTAAAGTACCCTTTTCCAGAATCGCTGCCAGCTGACCATCAGCATTACTGAGATCAACCTCAGCCTTACCTAAGCTGTCATATAAAGCATCATAACCGACACCTTCATAAACCCAGCCACCTTCTTCAACTGGTTCATTGTCGACTACATCATCAGACTTAGTTCCACAACCAACAAGTAATAATAATGCAAATAAAATAACTAATAATTTTTTCATGATTGTCTCCTTTTCATTACTTAGTTAATGTTTGATCACTTTCTCCATAAAAACAAAAAAGCCGCCCCACAAAGAGACGACTTAATATCGCGGTACCACTCTAATTATTCATATAAATATGAATCACTCGAATCCTTAACGCGGATAGACGCCTTATCCTACTGAGTTCAGATAAGAATCTGGCAACTGCGTGTTCATCTTTCCTGTACCGCCTGACTTCCACTCTGTTCAGACTCGCTTATGGGAAGAAAGATTACTTCTGTTGTTATGAATATAAATAATTTATAAGTCATTTTCTGAAAATTGTCAATAACTATTTCAGAAAATTTTTACATTATTCGCTACGCAAAGCAATAACCGGATCCTGCTTAGCCGCCTTACGAGAAGGAATAATGCCAGCAAAAATAGTCAGAATAACAGAAATGAGTATTAATACAACAGCACCCTCAAACGGTAATACCGCATTGATTGCATAATTATCCGTTAGAGAATGAATCAGATGATTAATTGGCGGAATCAAAGCCAAAGTCACACCAACACCCAGTAAACCGGACAGTAAACCAATGATAAAGGTTTCAGCATTAAAGATTGAAGAAACATTGTGTTTGGAAGCACCCATGGCCCTTAGGATACCTATTTCCTTCGTTCTTTCCATGACAGAAATCAAAGTAATAACGGCAATCATTATTGAAGAAACAACCAGAGAAATCGAAACAAAGGAAATCAGAACATAGGAAACTGAATCGATAATCTTCTTAACACCATTCATTAGAATACCAGTAACATCGGTAAAAGAAATTTCCTTTTCTTCATCAACACGTTCATTATAGGCATTGAGATAATCAATAAAAAATTCTTTATTTTCAAAAGTATCAAAATAGAAAGAAATATTAGTTGGCTCTTCCTTATCCTGATAACCAAATATTGTTAAGTTAGCCTTCCAGGAAGAAACACTACCGCTGGAATTAAACATGCTTTCCATAATTCTTGATAGCTGATCATCAGACATATCAAATTTAAAAGCCTGTGCAAACTTTTGGGTATCAAAGGTCATAAAATCACCATTAAACATCGTACTCAAAGGTGCCATTGTTTCTGATATGGCCTCGCCCATACCCTGGGCAACATAGGCAGTTGATAGCTGCGTCATCAACGTCATTGTCTTTACAGCTATATCCTGCTGATAACTGTTTTTCTTAATTTCATTTTTTGCAAAGTTAGTGACATCCAAAAGAGCTATACTGACAGAATTGCCGCCATCGCCACTCCTGTTACGTGCATCAGTAATAAAGGCATCAAAAAGATTTATAAGCGTATCCCTGGTTAATGACTCAATCATTGTCTTATCCATACCGCTGCTGCTTGTAATGTTACTAATGATATTTTCATACATAAGGGAAGTAAAGAAAGACTCCTTATAGGAATTAACGCTAGTCGCAGAAATATCAAGCTGATATGTAACGTTATTCAGATTATTTGAAACATAGTTGCCAATCATGGCTGATGCCAGATTTTCATCTAAAGTTGTGATCATTGCTGCATAAGTTGCCTGATCCAGGGTATTTAATTTTTTGACTACTTCGGAAGTTGATGCCATGACAATCTTCTGCATGCTTTCCTGATCAAAGGCTGAAGCAAAATCAGCATTGATCTTAAAAGCACTCTTCAGCATATTTTCATCAACTTTGACCATATCCTGCAGATTCAGACCATTTTCATTTTTAACATCATCGAAGTCCTTGCCGGAAATGACATCGACAT
>DCGB01000017.1:20042-22119 GCA_002314515.1 Solobacterium sp. UBA1789
CTTGTTACTTAACTGTTTCTGAACAATTTCACTATCAGCAGCCTTATTGATGATATAGTCAATCAGATCCTGGGAATAGGCAACACCTGGACTTAATAATGTTGAACCGCCTTCCTTACAAATGACAACACCAACAACCTTTAATCGCAGGGCATCATCATAAAGATCAAGCATATAATCATCATCACTGCTCATATCTTCATAAATGTCATATTTTTCATTGTATTTATAAGTATCAACAGCTGAAATAAGACGAAGATCAAGATTCAATAAGTCATCATAAGACAAATGCATTGGTGTATTATTGTTTTCAACCTTATCACCATTTGTTAAATCGCTGACCATTTCCATCAGTTCATCTGTATCTCTTAATCCTAAAGAATAAACCAGCAGGTCAGAAATTGAACCATGTTCAGATAAGACTATCAGCATCTCATTATAATTCTCTGGCAATCTGCCAGCCAGAATATCATAGTTATCAGCAAGTTCCTGTTCATCGCAAACTATTTCTGAAAAGATACCCATGCCACTGGAAGACTGAACAGAAGACATCAAAGAAGCATTGGAAGAAGAAGTCATCATATTCATCATGGAATTAGGATTAAGCTTAGCCAGCTGTCCAACCGCATCTATCGTATAAATAAGCGGAGTAATTGTATAAGTATAGCGAATGCGCTGAACATAATCCTGATATTCTTCCTTATGACTATCCAGATAGCTTTTTAAAGACTTCAGGTCATTGGTTCCAATTGAAGCAAACATCTCACTCAAATAAGGTTTTTCAACAATTTCACCTGTTTCAACACCCTTACCACCATCATCAGAAACAAAAGAAAGAATCAGTGAAGAAATATCAGCCGTCTCCGAATTGATTGTTAAAGGATAAGAAGACAGAGTGTCTTCCTGTATCTTATCAATATAATTCTGAAAACCGGTACTTAATGAAAGAATCAGAGCTATGCCGATAATACCAATTGAACCGGCAAAAGCTGTTAATATCGTTCGACCTTTTTTTGTCAATAAATTGTTAAAAGATAAAGACAAGGCTGTAAAAAAAGACATATGGGCCTTACCCAAGGTACGCTCAGAAGCCTTATCAGCCTCATTGTAGTCAATAATAAAAGGATTGGAATCATCTGTTATCTGACCATCTCTTAGACGAACAATACGTGTTGCATAGTCATTAGCCAGATCTGGATTATGTGTTACCATAACAACCAGACGATCTTTGGCAACCTCTTTTAATAATTCCATGACCTGAATAGAAGTGTTGGTATCCAAGGCACCCGTTGGTTCATCAGCTAAAACAATATCCGGATTATTGACAAGTGCTCTGGCGATCGCAACCCTTTGCATCTGACCACCTGATAACTGATTAGGTTTCTTGTGAGCCTGGTCCTTAAGTCCAACTTCATCTAAAGCCTTAAGAGCTCTTCTTTTACGTTCAGCTTTATTGATACCACCAATAGTTAAAGACAGTTCGACATTAGAAAGAATAGTCTGATGAGGAATAAGATTATATGACTGGAAAACAAAACCAACAGAATGATTGCGATAAGAATCCCAATCACGGTCCTTGTAGTTTTTAGTTGAAATATTGTTTATTACCAGGTCACCACTATCATATTGATCTAAGCCACCTATGATATTCAAAAGTGTTGTTTTACCTGAGCCCGATGGTCCTAATATGGCAACAAATTCACTGTCACGCAGGTTTAATGATACGTTATCCAAAGCAACCTGAACCAGGTCGCCTGTCTGATAAGTTTTAGAAATCTTTTTAATTTGCAGCATAAAGACCTCCTTTTAATCAATTATAACTTGGATATCATCATTATTCATGCTGAAGAAATGCTAAAAAAGAAAAAAATACTGGCAATAAGTTATTAGATATGCTATTATTATTTAGCAGTAGGTTATAGGGTTATTCCTTAACTTGTGCTACAGATTTTGGAGGGGTAGCGAAGAGGCTAAACGCGGCTGACTGTAAATCAGCTCCCAACGGGTTCGGCAGTTCGAATCTGCCCCCCTCCACCACTTATTTGGATATTGGGATATAGCCAAGTGGTAAGGCAAC
>DCGB01000031.1:0-3523 GCA_002314515.1 Solobacterium sp. UBA1789
GGAAAGTAAATATCCGGAAAGAAAGATTTTTATCGTTGATTCGCTTGGCTGTGGTTTTGGTGCTGGTCTGCTGGCTCTGCTGGCTGTCAGATATGGCAAAAAAGGAATGGATGCCGAAGAAAGTTTTGAAAAACTCAAGCTTGATGTCCCTCATATCTGTCAGTATTTTACTGTTGATGACCTGAATTTCCTGAAACAGACTGGCCGTGTCAGTGGCCCTACGGCAGCAATTGCCGCCATTATGAACATTAAACCAATTCTTTTTGGTGATGAAACCGGTCATATTATCTCATCCGGCAAAGTAAAGGGCCGAAAAGCCGCTATTGAAGCTCTCTTTAACAAATTTAAAGAAAAGGCTATTGATGTCAACAATAATCTGGTATGTATTTCTCACGGAAACTGTCTGGAAGATGCCAATAAACTGGCTGAAAAGCTAAAACAGCTGCACGACCAGCTGGAAATAACTATCTGTATGCACGAACCATTTTCCGGTTCCCATGTTGGACCCGGTATGTTAGGTCTCTTCTTTTACGGTAAAGAACGTTAGTATAATAAGCTTCCCAATTGGGAAGCTTATTATTTATATTAGAAGAACAGTGAACAGGCTATCAGAATCTGCCCCAGATAATATAGAGACAAGTTCGTTATGCGCAGACTGAATTTTGTCTCTCCACCAGAAAATGTATTGAAAATCAGCACTATATCCGATGCCGTAAACAAAACAGCGCCTATGGCATAAATAATAGCTGCAGTTTCACCGCCAAAGGCAATACCAATCGCAATAACGGTCATAATGATTACAGCGCCAAGATATATAACACCAAAAATCTTGAATGCTTTTTTGACATCCATAGTCTTAAAAATATATGCCAGTAAACCAGCTGCCAGAATTACACCAATAATTACACATAAGCTCAAATTAACAGCTTTAGGAATCAAGGCTAAAAGATAAAGGATATGGCCTATCAGAAAAGCAACAATACCAATCAGAAAAACCTTTTGACCATTTTTTACAAAAACAAAGCGCAGATTTAATAATATATCACCCAACATACCAAAAATTAAGCCAAAGAATATATATTTGACATGGACAAGACCGGGGAAGGTAACATAAGCTCCCAATCCCAGTAATACAAACATCAAAGATGCACTGCCTTTTAGAACAACTGCTGGAACATATTTTTCTTCATGTTCAATTTTTATAAAAAAGCCCTGAAGAATAATACCTAAAAAAATGTAAATATGATATTGTACTTTTAACATAATCTGCCCTCTGCTTATATTTTATCTGATATCTTTTTTTAACAAAAACCAGTCAAATAACATTTCCAGATCATTGTCATCGGGAACCTTATGACCCTGTCCTTTGTTCCACCATATATTTAACCTTTTAGCCGCTTCCTTATCAATCCGCTCCAGATTAGAAATAAAACGAACAACATTCTCTGGCGGGATATGTCTATCATTCTCACCACAGACAAACAAGACCTCATTAACATTCTTATAATTACTCAAATGTGTTATAGGATTGAACTGGTCATAATACCATTGCGATTTATGATCAGGCTTGCCGGGATCCATAATGGTATCATCAGACAACGAATGCATGCCTGGACGCAACCAGTCTGGCGTAGTAATCAGACATAGAGCTCTTTTAATGCGATCATCGACACCCATGGTCGCAAAAGTGGTATCGCCACCCATGCTGACACCGCCCATGACGAGTTCTTTGATTCTAAATTCCTCACAATAATAGTCAATAACTCTCTGACTATCCAATATACCATTGCCTATAATCTCCCAGCCATAGCGATACATATTCTGGAAACAGCGATCAGCTGTTTTCTTTGATAATTCTTTTATCTCTTCTTCATTACTGTTTAAAATCGTTAATCCTTTTTTTGATCTTTCACCATGTTCATAGTGATCAAAGAAAACAGCCATATAGCCCCTTTTATTAATAAATGGGGCATATTTCACCAGCATCTTTTCCTTATTGCCACTTAAACCAGATAAGAAGATACAAAGTTTCAGATCAGCATTTTCATCCAAACCAGCTGGCAAAGTATAATATGTCGGAATAGAATCAACCCAGACTTTATTAGCTTCTATATTGCCAATATTAATTTTTTCGATTTCCATCTTTTTTCCCCTTTAACAGATCTTTTAGTGGCGTATCGCTTGAAGAAAGCCAGGCTCCAATCAGCATTAGACACAAGGCTATATAATAAATAGTTCCCGGTATTTCTCTAAAAATCAGTAAAGATAAAAACGAACCAATAAAAGGCGCAATCGCATAATAAGCACCAGTCCTTGAAGCTCCTAGCATTCTTTGAGCATAAACATAGAAATAAATGCTTAGGCCATAGGCAACAAAGCCCAGTAACAGTACGGGAATAATAGCCCTAAAATCATTGATTCTTTCACCTCTAATCAAGGCAATAACAAAAGAACCCGAACCGGAAAATATACCCTTAATCAAAACAATCTGCAAGGGATCACTGTTTGAAATCATCCGTGTACAGTTGTTTTCCAAACCCCAGCAGGAAGCTGCCAGCAGAACAAAAGAACTGCCCTTAGAAAAAGAAAAATCGCTGGCACCATTAAATGATAAAAGACAACATGATAAGGTAACAAACAGGATTCCCAATATTAATCTGGGTGATATCTTTTCTTTGAAAACACAGGCAGCAATAATAGCTGTCGCCACAATCTCAAAGTTATTTAAAAGTGCTACATTTGATGGTCTGGCTTCTTCTAATCCCATCATTAAAAAAATCGGAGCAGCAATATCCAATACCACCATAGCTATTGTATAAGGCAGATCTTTTTTAGACAGTTTCTTTTCATTTTTATTTTTTCTAAGCAGCGACAGCAGCAACATGCCTAAGCCTGCTCCAAGATATAAAAAGGCTGCCATCATCGTTGAAGGAAGGTAGTTTAGCAGTATTTTTGAAAACGGAGTACTTATTGCGTATAAAGCAGCTGCTAAAATTGCTAAAGAAATACCATAACTCATATTTTTAGTATAAATCTGATTTATAATAAAAACATGAAAAAGAAAAAATGGTGGAGATATCTCCTGAACATACCACTTATCCTGCTTATTGATGCTGTCGTTTTAACGATAAGCGGCATTATTGATGTCAACATCTTTTCTAAAAGTGAAGCTGTAGGACATGGCATCCCAGCCATTAGCCTGATTGCCTCAATAGTAATGGCTATTATTACCGTTGTTGTCATTATTCGCTCGCTGATTAATATCTTTAGAAAAGAAGACAAAATCAAGAAAATCAAAGAACACAAAGACAACAAAAAGCTATTACTGGTGATTCCTGTTCAAATTATTATTTCTGTTGTTGTTCTCTATTTCTCTTACACATCGGAAATCAATGCCTTCTATGCCGATCCAAGTAATGTTGGTTTCTGCTTCCCAATTGTTTCCTTTGTCTTATCATTTATACTGATAATCTTCACTATTCTGGTGATTATTATCATCTTACTCTTAACAAGAAAGCCTGAT
>DCGB01000031.1:3528-19749 GCA_002314515.1 Solobacterium sp. UBA1789
CTGATTAATAAACAAAGACCCTGGGGTCTTTGTTTTTTTATAATATCTATACTATTTTAAATATCTCAATAAGGAATAACCAGACCAGACCATAGTAGGTACAAACGGCAATCAGATCATTAATGGTTGTAATCAATGGACCTGAGGCAACAGCTGGATCAATACCGATTTTCTGTAAAAACATAGGAATTGAAGTACCCAAAAGACTGGAAATAATCATTGCACACCACAAAGAAATACCAACACAGGCTGAAACCGCAAAAGAGAAATCCAGATCATGAGACTTAAAGACATAGATATAGGTTCCCAATAAGATAAAAGACATTAGGCCCAGAATGCAGCCATTGGTCAGACCGACCCGCATTTCTTTGAAAATAAAACGTCGGGTATTATTTTTATTCAATTCATCATCAGAAAGAACTCTAATAGTAACAGCCAGAGACTGGGTTCCAGTATTACCAGCCATATCCAGAACCAGTGACTGGAAACAGACAGCCAGGGCAACCTGTTGGACAACTCCTTCAAAAACACCAACAACTGAAGAAACAACCAGACCCAATAGTAAGAGGGCAATCAGCCATGGCAGTCTTTTTCTGATTGACATCAATAATGGTTCATCCAGTTCTTCTTCGTTGATCAAACCGGCTAATTTGGCATAATCTTCACCGATTTCTTCATCAACAGCTTCCGCAATATCCTGAGCAGTGATAACACCCAGAATATGATTATTATCACGATCCAGGACTGGGATAGAGTCTTCTGAATAGTCTTTGATGTTATTTAAATTCTCAGAAATAAGCTCATCATCATAGACAAAGGGATAGGAAGTAATAATCTTATATTCCAGGTCATCTCCTTCTCTTGAAGTTATCAGTTCTTTTAATTCCAAAGCACCATAAAAAGAATCATCCTCATTTACAACATATAATGTCGAAATATTATCATTATCAGCAGCCTGACTTATAAGGGTTTTCATTGTCTGCTTAACAGTCATATTGCGTTTGACCATGATAAAGTTGGTTGTCATGATACTACCAAACTGATCATCATCATACGACTTGATAAGCTCAATATCTTCTTTAGCCTCAGGCTCAAATAACTGAATTAATTCCTGGGCCTTTTCTTCATCCAGTTCTTCCAGGATGTCGATAGCGTCATCGGCATCCATTTCTTCCAGGATATCAGCGGCATCATTGACATCAAGTTCTTCGATATATTTTTCTACTTCATCCAGATAGGCAAAGATATCAGATGTTCGCTCATCACCCAGACTATCATATAGAATCTTACGTTCTTCTTTGCTTAAGAGTTCCAGAACTTCGGCAATATCGTTGTCATGATAGGCAGATAAAAGAATGCCAAGTTGTTCCCTGTCGCTGGTTTCTCTGATTATTTTTAAAATTTCATCGGAATAGTCATGAAATTCATCAGCGTGATTTTCTTCGCTGATGATTAATTCTTTATTTTCATCCATTTTCGGCCTCCTATAGTGGACGCCGACAGTGAATTAAAAAGCCACGCCGGACGCCCCAGTTTTATTTAAATTAGATATGTGCACCCCACCGGCATCCATGTAGCTTCTCACCCTCTTTCTTATTTTATTTTATAATAAATATCCGTCTTATTTCAGAATTTTTTTCCTGTAAACCACTAATAATGTGCGCTAAAATATATAATATGAAAACATTATTTGATAAATACAAAGAATTCATTCTCTACGTTGTTTTTGGTGGAATGGCAACCATAGTTTCGATAATCAGTTTTAACTATTTTGCCAATATTCTGCTTATAAAAGAACTGATTGCCAATATCTTTTCCTGGGTTGTTACAGTGGCTTTTGCCTATGTTACCAATAAGTTGTATGTCTTTAAGACAAAGGCAAAGGATTTAAAGGATTTATTTAGAGAAATTATTTCTTTCTTTTCTGCCCGCTTATTAACTCTGCTCATCGAAGAAGTCATCCTTTATGTTGGCATTGACTATCTGCATATTGATAATATGCTTGTTAAACTTGCTGCCCAGGTTCTGGTCGTCCTAGGCAATTATGTTTTGTCTAAATTATTTATTTTTAAAAAATGAAGTTAGTTGTTCAAAGAGTTAAAGAAGCTTCCTGTACGGTCAATGACCAGGTTACCGGACAGATAGAACAGGGTTATATGGTATTGGTTGGCTTTGGTCAGGATGACAGCGAAACAACTGCGGAAAAAATGGCTACAAAACTCTCAAAACTGCGAATCTTTGAAGATGAAAATCAGAAAATGAATCTTTCCATCTTTGATGTTAAGGGAAAAATTCTTTCAATATCTCAATTTACCCTTTATGCCGACTGTAAAAAAGGCAACAGACCAAGTTTCACTGATGCCAGAGGTGGCAATGAGGCTACAAAATTATATGACTATTTCAACCAGTGCCTGCGTAATTTAGGACTGGTAGTGGAAACCGGCATTTTCGGAGCTGATATGCAGATAAGACTGCTAAATGATGGCCCGGTTACAATCATTATGGATTCCAAGGAGCTGAATTTATGAACATTGTTTATGGAAGTGAACTGTCTTTAGAAATTAAAGAAAAACTCAAAAAAGAAACAGAAACTTTTAAGGGACGCAAGCCTCAGCTGGCAGTTGTCCTGGTTGGTGAAGATCCAGCTTCTGTTTCCTATGTCAAAGGTAAAAACAAAGCCTGCGGTGAAGTTGGCATCGACTGCATGCAGATAAATCTGCCAGAAGAAACAACAGAAAAAGAACTGCTGTCTTTGATTGAAGAACTGAATGGAAATTCAGAAGTTGATGGCATTCTTGTTCAACTGCCTCTTCCAAAACAGATCTGTGAAAAGAATATTCTCAATTCTATTTCTCCTTTAAAGGATGTCGATGGTTTACATCCAATTAATGCCGGAAAGTTATTTATGGGTGAAGAAGCCTTCTATCCATGTACACCATCAGGAATTATTGAATTATTAAATAAGATGGGCGTTGATCCCGATGGCAAAAATGTCGTTGTTGTTGGCCGTTCTAATCTTGTTGGTTTACCGGTTGCCAGATTACTGTTAATGAAAAATGCTACCGTAAGCATCTGCCATTCTCATACTAAGAATCTGAAAGAAATCTGTTCTAAGGCAGATATCCTGATTGCAGCTATCGGCAAAGCCCGCTTCTTTACTAGCGAATATATCAAAGAAGGCGCCTATGTCATTGATGTCGGTGTCAATCGAGTTGATGGCAAATTATGCGGTGATGTCGACTTTGAAAATGTCAAAGACAAATGTGCTGCCATTACCCCTGTTCCAAAGGGTGTTGGTCCAATGACTATAACAATGCTGCTTGCAAATACCATCAAAGCCTACAAGCTTCATGAGGGTCTTAAATGATAGAGAATTACGATCTTGAAGATATCGTTCAAATGAAAAAAGACCACCCCTGTCGAAAATCTCATTACTGGAAAATCGTCAGAGTTGGTGTTGATATCAAAATACAGTGTGAAGGCTGTGGTGCCATCGTTATGATGGAAAGAAGAGAATTTGAACGCAAATGTAAAAAAATGATTATAAAACATGGAGAAAGCAATGAAACTGCTGATAACTAATCTCAAAGAAAAAGACGACAGATTTCTTAAAAGCGCACTAGCCAGACATCCTGAAGTAGAAGTCAATATACATCGTCCAGGTGAAGACATCTTCAATAAGGAACTATATAAGGATGTTGTGGCCGTTGGTAACTCTTCTGGTGCAAATCTGGATCATACGTATTTTGAATTTCTAAAGTCCATGAACATCAAAGCCTTTGCCGTCAGGAGTGCCGGCTATAATCTCTATGATGTCAAGGCTGCCAGAGAAAATGGCATTGATGTCGCCAACGGTCGAGGTTATTCACCACAGACTATTTCCGAATTAGCCATTGCCATGGCCATGTCTTTTAACCGTGACCTGTTTCATATTGCCAAAAAGGAAGAAAACTATGATTTCCTGGTTGACTATAGCTATAAAGAAATGAGCGAATGCAATGTTGGCATTATTGGAGCTGGATCTATTGGCACAATGACAGCCAGATTATTAAAACCTATGGTAAAGCATATCTATGCAATTGCCAATCATGTTGATCCTAATAAACAGGACTTATTGGACTATTGTGATTTAGAAACCTTAAAAAAGAATTCTGATATCATTTTCCTGCACCTGCCATATATTCCAAATGAAAACTATCACTTCGTTGATGAAGATTTTCTTAAAGATGTCAAAAATGATGTCATCATCATCAATATGGCTCGCGGAGAACTAGTTGATCTGACGGCTATCAATAAAGCTATTAAAAATAATAATATTAAAGCTTATGGTACTGATGTGCTGGAAAATGAGAAAATCTACTTTAAGAACAAACTGGAAGATATTACTGATCCTGTTATTAAAGAAAGTCTGTCCTTATATCCCCGTTTACTGATTACGCCCCATGTTGGAGCTAATTCCGATAAGGCCAATAGTATGCAGCTGCTGATGCTGATTGAAAACTGTATTGCCATGGCTAAACATGAAAACTGTCCAAATATTATCAATTGACTTAAAGCCAAAAAAAATTATATAATTAATGCACGCTTAGAGGTGAATTTATGCGAATTATTTTACTTGTTGTAGCAATCTTACTGATTTTAATTTCCTTATTGCAGGGTGGTAAATCTGAAGGTCTTAGTGCCTTTACCGGTTCTGGTGACCTGGGTCTGTTTCAGAATGCTAAAGAAAGAGGTCCTGAAAAATTAATTTCCAATATTACAATGATACTGGGAATCGTCTTCTTTATCCTCGTAATTGTCATCCGCATTTTTGAATAAGGGCCATGTCCCTTTTTTTAAACTATGAAAGATATCGCTGTCAATAAAAAAGCCTACCACGATTACTTCATTGAAGATAAATATGAAGCCGGGCTTTCTTTATTGGGAACAGAAATAAAGTCCTTACGAAAAGGAAAGGTTCAACTCAAAGAATCCTATATTTCCTTTTCCAATGGCGAAGCCATTATCAAAGGCATGAACATTGCCCAATATGACCATGGCAATCGCTTTAATCATGATGAAACAAGAGAAAGAAGACTGCTGTTACACAAAAGCGAAATCCGCAAACTGCAAAATAAGGTCAAACTTCAGGGCTATACAGTCATTCCTTTAAAGATATATCTCAAAGATGGTCTGGCCAAACTGGAAATAGCCTTAGCCAAAGGTAAGTCACTCTATGACAAAAGAGAGACTGATAAGATCAAAACACTGGAAAAAGAAGCCAGAAAAGCAATACGTTCATACTAAAAAACAACGATGTGTATTATACATAAATAATTATTTTACGATAAGGCCTGATCCTGATTTAGACAGGAGATGTGCCTTATCTTTTTTGATTCTACATCAGGAATTTTATTTATTGTTTCAATAATGCATAAGCTCACTTCAAAATAATAATAAATCGTTATAATAGTAATATACTTAATCAGGAAATATAAATGAAGTCACTAATACAAAAAGTAATAATTGGTTCCTTAATCGCAAAAGGGAATAAAGCTTTAAAACAGATAGATAAAATAGCACCCGGATATAAAGATTACTATTATAATCAATTGCAAAAACTAATTAAGGAGAATAAAGATACTATCTATGGCCAAAAGTATAACTTTTCCAGTATCAGAAACTACGATGATTATGTTAAAAATGTGCCTTTAAGTGATTACTCTGATTATGCAGATCTGATTAATAGAATATCTGAAAATAACGAACAGAATGTCCTAACAAAAAAACCTGTTGTTCATTTTGCTGTAACATCGGGAACAACCTCAACGCCTAAGCTTATTCCAATTATAAAAGAAGGAATTGACTTATGTACGGTTTATACAGTTCCAGCTGTTATGGCTAACGTTGAAAAGGCCTTAAGGGAAAAAGGAAAAAAGCTGCCAAGAGAAAAGGGATTAATGCTTATTGATTTTGGCTTAGACTCTTTTACGGATTCCGGTGTCAGAAAAGGTGGTGTTTCAGGAGCATCTATTAGAAAACATTTAAAAGCAATAGAAGCAATAACGGTTTCTCCAAAAGAAATCATCACTGCCAGCGAGTATTTAGATAGTAAATACCTGCATTTGTTATTTGCATTGAAAGAAAAAAATATGAGCTGGATTGCTTCTACATATATGACGGTTATTGCAGGCATCATTGATTGTTTAGATAAGAACTGGGAAAAACTATGTCTTGACATTGAAAAAGGCGAAATAAGCTCTGATATAAAAATGCCTGAATATACTCGCACAGCATTAAACAGGAAATTAAAACCAGATCCTATTAGAGCTGATGAATTAAGAAAAATATTTAACGGTGGTATCACAAATAAAGCGGTTGCAAAACTTATATGGCCTAAATTGTCAGGTATATCCGCAATTGGAACTGGCAGCTTTAAGATTCATGCTGAAAAAGTCAAAAGATTTGCAGGCGATGATGTAGAATTAATTTCTCCTGTCATTGAAGCAAGCGAATCATTAATAGCTGTAGCATCCATGTGTAATAATGATGAATTTATAATTGTTCCTCAAGCCGGATTTTTTGAGTTTATTCCAGAAGATGATCCAACAAAAATACTGCCAATGAACAAACTGGAAGCCGGTAAAAATTATGAATTGGTATTAACCACGATTTCTGGTTTATATAGGTATAGAATTGGTGATGTTATCACTGTAAATGGCTTTTATGGACAAATTCCAAAAATAAAATTTTCTCATCGTACTAATGTGTTTATAAATATAGCTGGAGAAAAGACTTCTGAAGCATATCTATTAGAGGCCATTAGGTATTTTGAGAAAAAGACAAATATAAAAATATCTGAATATTGTGCATATTCAGAAACAAATGATACACCAGGGCATTATGTTTTACTTTTAGAACCAGAATGTGCAATAGATTTGAGCAGATTAAAAGAATATGAAGAAATTATTGAAGAAGGAATGAAAATACAATTTGGTTATAAATACGAAAGGCAAAGCGGAAATATCAATCACGCAAAGCTTTTGATTCAACAAAAAGAAACGCATCTTTTATATCGTGAACTGCAAATAATGAAAGGCGCTTCAAGAAATCAGTTAAAACCAGTAAGAGTTTTAAGAACACCTGAACAGAAAGCATTCTTCACAAAGATGATAGAAAAGAATATTTAAACATATATAAACAAAAAAAGAACCCTTATAGTTGTTTTGCCCAACTTTTGAAGTTCTTTTCATGCTGCATTGTTTTTTCTATTGACGATCAGGTCCTATGCAATATTCGCCATAACCAGGTAAACAGGCATATTCTTTACTATTGTATACAACATATGCTGTAACCGTAGGTGGAAATGAATAGCTATTCAAAATATATTTTTTATAGACACCTCGACCGATCTTCTGCAAATCACCATTCGCAAGAACCTTAAATAAAGTAACGTATACATTTTCCTGCAAAGTATAGATTTCTTCAGCAGTGAAATAATAATAACTACCCTTTTGTCCAGTTCCACCACTTACCTGTTCCAGTTCATCTAAACTTAATTCTTTTCTTTTTGTCATATCAACCTCTTAATCATTGTTGTTTCTTTATAAACATCTTTATTATCTACCATGAATCTTACAGTATCATGACAAACATTATATTTTATTGTTCTTTTTAAGATAACTTTCGATATCGGCATCCGTTACAAAGGTTGCTGAACCATAGGCCTTAATTGGCCGACCCAATTCATCAAATTCAGTATCATATCTGACAAAGAAAGGAACTCTGCCTGCGGTTAAAGGAATAACGGCTTCCAGATGCTTGACACCATTCGCAATCTGCTTGTGCCAGTCACGGTACATGTCAGCATAATCAAGCGGGAAAATGCCTGCTTCAAAAGCTGGTTCCGGATAATTGGTTAACAGTGGTGGTAAACCTAAATCACGCATACAGCGGAAACAAGGACGCATTTCCTTTGTAGCAACTGTATATTCCCAATAGTAGATATTGGCCTGTTCAATGACATTGCGGAATTTTTCTTCATAGGCCTCGCCTTCTGCCATCTTCCGTTTTTCACCAGTGATATTGCGTATTGCTGCATGGAAGATATATTCATTTTCTGACTTACCAATCATGATGATATTTGATCTGATACACATAACTTCATTACCACAACACGAAGAACTTAGTGTACGCCAGGTTTCACATTCTTCTTCTTCACCGCTCCTGATTGCTTTTTGAAGAGTTTCTTTATATATCTGAGCAGCTTCGCCATCCATTGTATCTAAAATATTGGTCTTAACCAGATCTTCTTCAGACATATTCATGCCAATTTCTTTGATATATTTCTTGTTGACTCTCAATACTTCAACCGTGTCATCGCCATCATAATTAAAAACGATAGCAGGGCCGGCATAGGCATTAAAAACCAGGGTATCCAATGATTTTTCACTCCAGAAGGAAATTGGATTAATGCTGTCTTTAAGCTGCATGTTTGAAGTTGTCAGACCAATAATCGACTGATTTAAAAGAGTATAGTAATCTTTTTCCGGCAATGGCTTTGAGTAAATATAGCCTTGAGTATATTCACAGCCAATAGATTTCATGAAATCTACCTGTTCTTTGGTTTCAACACCTTCAGCAATAACCGGCATCTTTAACCATTTGGCCATTCTGACAATCGATGAAATGATTGTTCCACCCTTGCCCTTAATATCGTCATTCAAAAAGCCCATATCAAGCTTTAGAATATCGTAGTCAACGTCTTTTAAAATATTTAATGAAGAATAGCCACTGCCAAAATCATCAAGTTCAACAATAAAGCCATACTTATGAAGCTTATCTACAACTTCAATAGCCTTTTCTTTACCTTCAAAGGCAATAGATTCAGTTATTTCAATACGCAGTAAAGTTGGATCAACATCATATTTCTGTCTGATGTCATTAAGTTTTTCGATAAAACCATCTTCACAGGCATCATCACGTGAAAGGTTGATGGAAATTGGCACTAAATGAATATTATCCTGTTTACATTTACTTAAGAACTGGCAGGCTGATTCAAAAATATATGAATCCAGTTTGCCAATCATTTTATTCTGTTCCAATATAGGAATAAAGACACCTGGCGATATCATTGAATCTGGACCATTTAATCTGGCAAGAGCCTCCGCTCCTACTAACATACCAGTAAAATTATTATATTGAGGTTGATAATAGGTCTCATATTTATTATTAATAAATCCGTTTTCAAAGATTTCTAAGATATCGTTCATTGTTTTTCCTCACTACCTAATATTAATATTTTATCAAAATAAGAAACAAATAATTAATTTAATTGTACTTATATATTGGCCATGTTACACTTATCATGTTTTTAAGGACTAAAAAATGAAAAAAATACTTTTGATTGGAACCGGTGGTACCATTGCTTCTGTGCCCACAGATGATGGTCTGGTACCAGGCTTAAATAGTAATGAATTACTAAAAATGATACCTGAAATTGCTGAATTATGTCATGTCGACTGCAGCCAGCCTATCAGTATGGACAGTACCAATATCCGACCAGGACACTGGATAAAAATCGCGGAAATAATTCAGAATAATTATGACAATTATGATGGTTTTGTTATTACCCATGGAACAGATACAATGGCTTATACGGCAGCTGCTCTGAGTTATCTGATCCAGAATTCTAAAAAGCCTATTGTCTGCACTGGTGCTCAGATTTCAGCATCCGAACGCAATTCTGATGCCGAGCGTAATCTCTCTGATGCCTTCATTTATGCCTGTGATGACAAAAGCTGTGGTGTTCAGATTGTCTTTTCTGGCTCAGTAATCTGTGGAACCCGAGCCCGCAAAAACTATTCCAAACGCTTTGATGCCTTTGGCAGTATCAACTTCCCGGAAATTGCCAGAATACAAGGTGGCAGAATCCTGCGTTTTATTGAAGACAACTATCAGGGTGATGTTATCTTTGCCAATGGTCTAAATCCTAATGTTGGCATCATTAAAATGGTCCCTGGTATGCGCCGCGATGTTATTAATTTCATGCTGGAACGCTATGATGGATTGATTATTGAATCCTTTGGTGTAGGTGGAATACCTGAATATGCGGACTTCTATGGCGAAATTGAAGAAGCTCTTAAAGCAGGTAAATTCGTTGTCCTTACTACCCAGGTACCAAATGAAGGCAGTGATATTGCCGTCTACCATGTTGGCAATGTCTTAAAGAAACGCAGTGGTATTATGGAAGCCTATGACATGACTGTTGAAGCAGCCTTTACAAAACTCATGTGGGTTTTATCACTTGATTGTTCCAATGCAGAAAAACGGCAATTATTCTATTCACCTGTTTATCATGATATTCTGCAGGCCGATCGAACAATATAAGAAAAACAGCAGACAATTGTCTGCTGTTTTTTACTTATTTGATGCGATCAACAATCTTGTCAGCAGTCAGATTATAGGCTGCTAGAACTTCCATCATCTGGCCGCTTTCACCGAATTCGTCTTCAATACCGATTGGAATAACTGGTGTAGCAATATCTGTTTTTGCCTTGATTTCGGCAACAGCACCATATAGACCACCGATGATACTGTGTTCTTCCAGAGTATAGATTTTCTTATGACTATTTAATAGTTTTAGAACGCCTTCTTCATCAATTGGCTTCAGACAGGCGATATCAGCAACTGTTACTTCAATATTCTTTTCTTTTAATAAAGCTGCCACTTTCAGAGCTTCCTGTACCATTAAACCTGTTGCCAAAAGACAGATATCCTTACCTTCTTTGACAACATTAACTTTAGTAATATCTTTATTAAAGTTTTCATCATAGACATCATCAACCTTACCACGACCCAGGCGTACATAACATGGACCATTTACCTTAGTAACATAGTCAATGACAGCCTTAGTCTCATACTGATCAGATGGTACAAATACCTGCATATTTGGAACACTACGCATTAAAGCTATGTCTTCAACAGCCTGATGAGAAGCGCCATCTTCACCAACAGTTAAACCAGCATGGGTAGCACAGACTTTAACATTTAGTTTTGGATAGCAGATTGAATTACGAATAATTTCAAAAGCTCTTCCAGCTGCAAAAATTGCAAAAGTTGATGCAAAAACTGTCTTGCCACTGGCGGCCATACCAGCAGCCATACCCATTAGATTTGCCTCAGCAATACCGGCATTAAAATGACGCTCAGGACAAACTTTTTTTGCCAGTGAAGTACGAGTTGATCCGGACAGGTCCGCATCGATAACTACGATATTCGGATTTTCAACGATTAGTTCAGCTAATTTTTCGCCATAAGCCAGTCTCGTTTCTTTTGCCATCTTATTTATCCTCCAGTTCGCTCATTGCCTGATTGAATTGTTCCTCATTTGGAGCAACTCCATGCCATGATGCCTGATTTTCCATAAAGGAAACACCCTTACCTTTTACTGTTTTGCAAACGATTGCGGTTGGGCAACCCTTAGTATTTTTTGCCTCATTGATAGCATTTCTGATCTGATCAAAATCATGTCCATCAATAGTAATGACATGGAAGCCAAAGGCTTCTGCTTTCTTATCAAGTGGTGTTGGATTCATGACATCTGTAACCTTGCCATCGATCTGTAAACCATTGTTGTCAAAGATAACTGTCAGATTATCCAGCTTATAATGACCAGCTGCCATCATTGCTTCCCAAACCAGACCTTCTTCAGATTCACCATCGCCAACAAGAGTATAAATACGATGGCCATTGTTATCGAGACTATTGGCAAGTGCCATACCAACAGCTGTAGAAATGCCCTGGCCTAAAGAACCTGTTGACATGTCAACACCAGCGATATAGTTCATATTTGGATGACCCTGCAGTTTAGAACCGAGTTTTCTGAAACCATGAATATCTTCTTCCAGTAAACCCTTTTGAGCCAGAACACCATATAAGGCAGGTGAAGCATGACCCTTTGATAATACAAAGCGATCACGATCGATGCCATTGATATTATCTTTGTTGATATCCATTGCTTCAAAATACAGGTAAGTTAAAATATCTGCACAGCTCAAAGATCCACCTGGATGTCCACTTTGAGCACTGTATACCATTGAGACGATGTTTCGACGTACGCCCAATGCTTCTTTTTTTAATAGATTATTGTCCATAAGGTACCCTCCGTTTTAATATTATCATTATTCATCGCCCATTACAAAAGACAAAAAAATATAAGCTATAATAAGACTATGAGACAACCATTGGCCTTTCGCATGCGACCAAAGACACTTGATGAAGTTCTTGGTCAGAAACACCTTACCGCAAAAGATGGTATTATTCGTAAATGCCTTAATGAGGATGTCTTTTTTTCCTGTATTTTCTTTGGTCCTCCTGGTGTAGGCAAAACTACAATGGCAGAAGTAATTGCCAATGAACTGCATAAACCTTTTCGACGTTTTAATGCAGTTACTGGCAATAAGAAAGATCTTGATGCCATTTTTCTGGAAGCCAGACTTTCCAATCAGCTGATTCTGATTTGCGATGAAGTCCATCGTTTGAATAAAGATAAGCAGGATCTTTTATTGCCTCATGTTGAAGATGGTTCAATTATTTTAATTGGTGCTACTACTGCTAATCCCTATCATTCAATTAATCCGGCTATTCGCAGTCGCTGCCACCTTTTTGAATTAAAGGCTTTGCAGAAAGAAGATATCAAGGAAGCCGTTATTCACGCTATCAATAGTCCAGATGGTTTAAATAATAAATGCAGTATCGATGATGATGCTATCGAACTCATCTGCAATGTTGCCAATGGTGATGTCCGTTATGCCCTGAATATTCTGGAAATTTCGGCAATTGTTGCTGGTGATTCAAATATTACCAGAGATATTGTTGAAGAACGCTGTAAAATGGCCAATCAGCGTTCTTTTGCCTCGGAAGATGGCCACTATGATCTATTGTCAGCGTTTCAAAAAAGTATTCGTGGCAGTGATGTTAATGCCGCCTTGTATTATCTATCGCTGTTAGCACAAATTGGCGATGTTGAATCAATCGAAAGAAGACTATTAATTATTGCCTATGAAGATATTGGCCTTGCCAACCCGGCATTGATTGCCAGAACTATCAGTGCCTGTGAAACAGCCGAAAGAACCGGCTTCCCAGAAGCAATTATCCCCCTTGGTGTTCATATCATTGACCTTTGTCTTTCACCAAAATCCCGTACTGGAGTTGATGCCATCAAAAAAGCTCGAGCACTGGTTGAAGAAAAAGCCTATGAACAACCTAATTATCTAAAACTGACACCTGTTGGCCTTGGACCTGATGAACAGTATTCCTATGACCGCTACGATTGTTTCCATCAGATACAATATCTGCCTGATGAAATAAAAGATATCGAATTTATCACAGGCTTCAATACAAATCGCTATGAGACGCAATTAAAAGCCATCTACGAAGAATTAAAGAAAAATCCAAGGACTAATGACCTTAAGAAATTATATTCAAAATAAGGAGTTTAAATATGCTAGATCGTTCTGTTCCCTATTACAACATTCTAATGAAAAGAAATGCCGGAATCCCCGTCCAACACTATGATTTACCTGAAGGCTATTCCTTCAAAATGTATGAAGAAGGCAATGAAAAAGACTGGGCCGCCATCGAAGTATCTGTTTTAGAATACATCGATGAACAGGCTGCCTTAAATAAATTCAAGAAATTTATGGCCATCACTGACGAAACCAAAAGAAGAGTATGCTTCATTGTTGCCCCAAACAACGAAATCGTTGGCACCGCCTCCATCTGGTGGGAATATTCCGGCCAAAGAAGAGACCCATGGGTCAATTATGTAGCCATTAAACCACAATATCAGGGTAAAGGACTATCCAAAGCCCTCATATCCCACATCCTTGAATTATCTTTAATAATTGAAGGCGATAGAAATGTCTACCTCCACACCCAAACCTGGAGTCATATTGCAGTTAGATTATATCAGTCCTTCAATTTCGAAATAACCGAAGAACCAAATCTCTACAAATACAAAAACGACGAATATACCCAAGCCAGAGAAATATTAAAGCAATGCTGGGCCAAGTATCCAAAAAGATAACTAATAATTTCTATCTCAAAAAAAGCCCATAATAGGGCTTTTCATCATGACTGTCAATTATTATTTTTTTATATGTTTAACCAAAGTAATATTGATACCTTGATTATCCTTGACAAAGAGGTTTATACCACTTGATGTTTCAAAAGGACCAGCAGTAATCGTAGCACCTTTCTGTTTTAATTCTTCAGCAGCTGCTTCTATATCATCAACATTCATTCTAAAACCATAAAGACCAGCAGGAATTGTTACAGGACCACTGCTTACGGTTTCCATAACTTCCATTTCCAAGTCACCACAACTCAATATATAAACATGACTTCCAATCCTGGTAACCGCATCATGCTTAATTTCAAAACCAAGGTTCTTATAAAACTCGATAGTTTCTGCAGCGTTGTCAGTCGCAACAATTGGGTACAATGATTTAACTTTCATTAATCTTCTCCTTATTAGCTAATTTCATTTTATTGCTAGATATCATTGTTTTCAACAACTAGTGTTTAATATGTCAATTACATCTGGTGTATTGTTTGAATCTTTTATCAAATTTCTAACATTCTCATTGTTTCTATTCATCAATAATAACAATTCGTTTATTTGCTCACGGATTTAAAGCGTCAGTAAAATACTTCTTTCCATCTCTGACTGTTAATTTCAGTTGTACGCAATTGCGTATAACTTATTCATTAAAAGATAATTTGAGTTTTTCATAGTCGAAAAGACACTAAAATATTATTCAAATTACAAAACTTTTTATATTCCTCTAATCGGAAAAGAAAATAACGAAGAAGATATTTTATAACACTCTTGTGTTGTACAAATAATGCATTGACCTTCAAAGTCATATTTAGTGTTTGATAGTTGCTTAAAGGCTTTAACATCAACTGTACTATAATTCTTGCCAGATTTACATTCTATCAAATTAAGTTTTCCATCTCTAAGAATAATAAAGTCAATTTCATTTTGATTGTTATCGCGATAAAAAAACATGTTTGGCGATATTCCATTATTCAAATAAGACTTTACGATTTCATTATGAATATAAGTTTCTATTATTCTTCCTTTGAAGGATGACATTTGTAGAGCTTTCGGTGAATCTATTCCTAATAAATAGCAGGCTAAACCAGTATCATTGAAATAAAGTTTGTTTCTCTTTACGATTCTTTTTTTAATTGAATCTTCATAATATGGCGGTAGCAAGGTGACAATGTCTCCTGTTATAGCTATCGATATCCACGCATCAATTGTTTTGTTATCCACACCTACTGCTTTGGAGACATTATTAACGATAAATTCTTCCCCTGTTAAAGAAGCTAATATCTTTAACATATTCTCAAATTTAACTTTATCCTTTAGATTGATTAATTGCGAAACATCCCGTTCAATATATGTTTTTACATAATTTGAGTAATAATTATTTATTGGTTTTCCTTCAATTTCCCATCTAGCTGGATAAAAACCACGAATAATAGTTTTGTAGAAATCATCATCACTTAGTTCTCTTTGATCACATTTAGATATCATTTGTTCGTTATCTACTACAAATGGCTTTTCAATCCAATTTTTAATCTCACTTTGACTAAGAGTAGGCATTTCAACAATTCCCACTCGTCCAGACATAGATTCACTAACTTCTTTCATTAGCGAATACTTTTGCGATCCAGTTAAGATGTACATTCCATTTGCGGCAACGCTTCCCTCTCTTCTTCTTTTTTCATTAACTAATCTTTCTATTTCGCCAAAAATAATTGGTGCCTTTTGAACTTCATCTATTATTAGAGGATATCCTTGTTTTTCTAGAAAATCTTTTGGATTATTTGTCGCATCATTAAGAATCGCGTTATCATCAAAAGACAAATATTTATAATTTCTCTCTTTTTCAAAATATGAAACCAATGTTGTCTTTCCAACTTGTCTTGCTCCAGTAACTAGTGTAACTGGATATTCCTGTGTATTTTGAATTACTATTGGCAATATAGTTCTATTTATTAACATTATGATATCCCTCCGATAACATTATAACTCCAATTTATACTATATTTATACATTTTTGGACTTTTATGTTAATTTATAATATTCTTCTCCATTTCAACAAAAAAAGAACCCATCAATCTCTTGACAAGCTCTTCATAATACTAAAATTTTGTGCAACCTTT
>DCGB01000016.1:0-178 GCA_002314515.1 Solobacterium sp. UBA1789
TAAGTAAGTAAAAAGGGAGGCAAAACGTGGCAAAAAGAGATTATTATGAAGTCCTGGGAATTAGTAAGGGTGCCAGCGATGACGAAATTAAAAAAGCCTTCCGGCGTTTGGCTAAAAAATATCATCCTGATATCAATAAAGAAGCCGGTGCAGAAGAAAAATTCAAAGAAATCAACGG
>DCGB01000016.1:189-2388 GCA_002314515.1 Solobacterium sp. UBA1789
AAGTTTTATCTGATTCCCAAAAGAAACAGATTTATGACCAGTATGGTCATGCCGGATTAGAAAACAATGGTGGCTTTGGTGGTTTTGAAGGTGGCTTCTCTGATTTGGGCGATATCTTTGAAACCTTTATGGGCGGATCTTTCTCTAATTTTGGTTTTGGATCCCGTTCTTCCAGACAAAGTGGTCCGATAAAGGGTGAAAACCGTTTCATGTCTTTAACCATTGATTTTCTGGATGCGATTCATGGCATTGATAAGACAATCAAGGTTACATATGATAAGACCTGTAATCACTGTGGTGGCAGTGGTGCCCGCAATTCCAGTGATATTGAAAGCTGTCCTACCTGCCATGGTTCTGGACGTATTACCAAGCAGGTAAGATCACCATTTGGTGTTATGCAGCAGGTAGTAAGCTGTCCTGACTGTAATGGCAGTGGTAAACGTATTAAGGTCAAATGTCCACATTGTAATGGTACTGGCTATAATCGTGTCAGTGAAGATGTTGAAATATCAATTCCTGCTGGCATTAATTCTTCTCAGCAGATTAGAGTTCAGGGTTATGGTGAAAGAGGTGCCAATGGTGGTCCAAATGGCGATCTCTATATCGAAATAAATGTCAGACCGCACAAGTATTTCAAACGTGATGGTTCAACTGTCTATATCGATGTCCCTATTTCTGCCGTTGATGCAACTTTAGGCTGTAGTGTTGATGTTCCAACAGCTTATGGCGATGTTGAACTCAATATTCCAGCTGGAACCCAGCCCGGTGCTCAATTGAGATTGAGAGGCTATGGCGTTCAAAGTATCCGAAATGGCAGTAAGGGTGATCAGATTGTTATCATTAAAGTAGAGATTCCAACCAAGCTTTCCAAGGAAGATAAGGAATTATATCTTAAGCTTTCTGAGAAAAACAAAAAGAAAGAAACAGTATTTGAAAAATTCAAAAAATCATTTAAGTAAGGGCAACCTTACTTAAATAAAGCTTAAATATTAGCAGTCTATGTTTAAGATTGCTAAAAGGAGGAAATATGAATATTGAAAAAATGAGTGAAAAACTTCAGAATATCTTATACAAAGCCTTCATGATGTGCAAAGATAATCATCACAGTGAAGTAAGCAGTGAACATCTGTTAAAGGCTTTTGTAAATGATGAGGATATTAAATCATTATTCAAAAAGATGAATATCGATGTCTTTGCTTTTTCTAATGATATTGATAATTATCTTAATAAATTATCAAGCAGTTCTGGTGGTGAACCGGCTTTATCCAGATATCTAGAAAAGTCTTATGATGAGGCTTTAAAGGAATCTAATAAAAAAGGTGATAATTATATATCAGTGTATGACTTATTTCTTAGTGTTTTATTTAACGATTCGACAGTTTCCAAAGAACTTGTTAAAAAATATAAGTTAAACAAAAACAATATCAAAACACTGATAAATGAATTAAGAGGCAATAAAAATATCAATAATCAGGAAGATGAAAACAATCTTAATCCCTTAGAAAAATATGGTAGAGATCTGGTTAAAGATGTCCGTAGTGGCAAGATAGATCCAGTAATAGGTCGTGATGATGAGATTAGAAGAGTTATTGAAATACTATCTCGTAAGACAAAAAACAATCCGGTTTTAATTGGTGAAGCTGGTGTTGGTAAGACGGCTATTGTAGAAGGACTTGCCTGGCGTATTTTTAATGGTGATGTACCAACAACTCTAAAAGATAAATCTTTATATGAACTGGATATGGGTTCTTTAATTGCCGGTGCTAAATATCGTGGTGAATTTGAAGAAAGACTGAAGGCTGTTTTAAAGGAAGTTGAAGAACAAAACGGCAATATCATTCTATTTATCGATGAGATTCATAATCTGGTTGGTGCTGGTAAAACTGAAGGTGCTATGGATGCGGCAAATTTGTTGAAACCAATGCTGGCAAGAGGTGAATTACGCTGTATAGGTGCAACAACTTTTAATGAATATCGTCTATATATTGAAAAAGATAAGGCACTTGAAAGAAGATTTCAGAAGGTTACAGTTGATGAACCATCAATAGAAGAAACTATTTCCATATTGCGTGGTCTTAAAGACCGCTTTGAAGCCCATCATGGTGTAACAATAAAGGATGAGGCCATAATTGCATCTGTTAATCTTTCAAGTCGTTATATTACTGATCGATTTTTACCAGATAAGGCAATTGACTTAAT
>DCGB01000016.1:2454-3055 GCA_002314515.1 Solobacterium sp. UBA1789
GAGCTTGATGAATTATATCGTCGTATTCAGCAGTTAAAGATTGAAGAAATATCTCTTTCCAAGGAAGCAGATGATTCCAAGGCACAGAAACGTTTAATTGACCTTAAAAATGATTTAACTGCATTAGAAGCTCAACATGACGAACTGGATAAAAAATGGCAATCAGAGAAAAACGAACTCAACGATATTAAGAAATGTAAGGAAGATCTGGAAGCTGCAAAATTAGCTTATAATGATGCCCAAAACAATACAGATTATGTAACAGCTTCCCGTTTACAATATGAAACAATTCCAGGTTTACAAAAGAAACTGAACGAACTGGAATTAAGAGAAAAACAGGAAAAGATTTTATCTGAAGTTGTTTCCGAAGAGTCAATTGCCAAGGTTGTGGCTAAGTGGACTCATATTGAAGTATCTAAACTGATGTCGTCGGAAAGACAAAAGCTATTGAAGCTTAAAGATAGTTTAAGTCAAAGAGTAGTTGGTCAGGATGAGGCTTTGGACTTATTGTCTGATGCCATTCTCAGATCAAAGGTACAGATTGGAGATAATTCCCGTCCAATAGGTTCCTTTATGTTCTTAGGTCCAACTGGTGTCGGTA
>DCGB01000011.1:0-1413 GCA_002314515.1 Solobacterium sp. UBA1789
CTGGATTGGATGGCATAGAGGGCATGTCCTCGCATATTTTCGCTTTTTGGAAAGTTTTCGTTGATAAAAATCAGCATTGCCGAATACAACAATGGCCAGGCCAGCATATTACCAGCTTGTCCGACATAGAGTAAGGTTGTTGTGCGGGCAGAAGCATAACATACATTACGGAAAATATAGAAAAGTGAGGCAAACTTTAATAAAGTTGTAGCCTTGTATTTTTTAGATAAGCGGGCAAAAAGAAAGAAAACCGGCAATTCCCACCAGGCAGAAAAACCTAAAATGGTTCCTGTGGCCGCTGAATCACCACCAACATTGGCAACAATCAAAGAAATAAAATTATTAAAGAAACACATGCCAAAGCTCATGAGAATCAGACCAAAGATGGCAACCAGATAATTTAAATTACGTTTGATAAATTCACCATAGGAAATAACACTTTCAGCTTCTGTTGCCTCAAGTTCCTTATAATCATCAGGACGATGTTCAATGGCATAGTTATAATCTTTTTCGCAGAGTTTAAAAGCTATGATAAATAAAAGAGTAGAAGCCAGACCGGTAATTAAAATAGCAGTAGTACCATATTTGGCATTAACTATACCAATAAATGTACACATAATGGCATAAGTAACCGAGCCAACAGAACGGCAGACACCAAAATTGACATCATAACCGGTTGTACGTAATTTAAAAACCAGGGAATTAATGATTGGATTTAGTGACCAGAAAAGAGTCAGCAAGACAATATATATGAGTGATAGAAAAAATGAGGCATAGTTGCAGAAGAAAATGAGAATAGTATCACCAATAAAAAGGATACCAACCAGGATACTTAATTTAAAAATTGAAGTACGGGGATGATGATCGAGATAATTGGAAATCAGAGTCTGCGAAAGAATGGCAGTAACAGCACCCAAAGAATAAACTATTCCAACTTCTGTAGCTGAACAGCCCTTGGCCAGGAGAACTAAAGAGGCCAAAGAAATCATGCCTGCTTGGACAAAGTTATGAGCGCCTTGGACAAAGGCATAATCGAAGTTTAATTTAGCTTTAATATTCATCTTCTTCACCTCATATATGATGGTTCTCAATAATTATGATAATACAAATGCCAGTGCTTTTTGAATTATAATTGATTTAGTCATTGAAAGGTCAATAGTTATGAAAGAGCGATCGTTATTTTTAAAAACAAGGCGTCTGGTTTTAAAAAACATTGAAGAAAAAGACAGGGAAATGTTGTATGCGATATTTAAGAATAAGAATATTGCCAGAACCTATATGCTGCCTGATTTTAATGAAAAGACAGCCAATGAGCTCTTTAAGAGATTAATTGATCTGAGCAACAATCCTAAACGCTTTGTCTATGGAATTTTTCTTGATAATCTTCTTATTGGTTTTATGAATGACTGTTCT
>DCGB01000011.1:1440-2492 GCA_002314515.1 Solobacterium sp. UBA1789
TGGGCTATGTATTAAATGAAGATTACTGGAATCATGGTTATATGTCAGAGGCCTTTGATAGAGCTATTGAAGAACTGTTTGAATGTGGATATGAAAAGATAGAAGCAGCTTTCTTTGAAAAAAACATAGCTTCAAAACGGGTTATGGAAAAATGTGGTCTGAAGGCCAGTGGCAAAAGTGAATATATTGAATATCGTGGCAAACAACATCTTTGTATTTATTATGAAATAAGGAAATAATTATGAAATTAAGAATCCTTGGGACAGGCAATGCTGGAGCCTTGCAATGTTACAATACCTGTTTTGTGCTTGATGATGAGGGACAATACTTTTTAATTGATTGTGGTGGTGGCAATACTTTATTGAAACAGTTAGCTTATTTTAGGATTGCTTTAAACGATATTTCTCATGTTTTTATTTCTCATCGTCACCTTGATCATCTTACTGGTGCTTTGTGGATTATGCGAATGAGTCTGAAAAGGATCAAGGATCAGAAGCGGTCGTTCATTAATATCTATGCCCATGATGAGGTCATAAATATATTGCGTCAGAATGCTCAATTATTGTTCACCAGAGACGAATACGAAGTGATTGATAGTGGTTTTAATCTGGTTGAAGTCAATGATGGCGATAAGTTTGATATCAATGGTCGAACTTATCACTTCTTTGATATTCATTCCAATAAGGCCAAACAGTTTGGGTTTTATACTGAATTGAAGAAGGGCAGACTCTGTTTTCTGGGTGATGAGCCATATCGGGATTGTGAATATGAATATACCCATAATGCAACTTATCTTTTACATGAAGCCTTTTGCCTGGATAGTGAAAAAGATATTTATCATCCTTATGCGATTGCACATACAACAGTAAAAGATGCAGCAGAAAATGCCAGCAAATTAAACATAAAGAATTTATTGTTATATCACACACAGGATAATCGTCTAGAAAGTCGGAAGGATTTATATACATTAGAAGCTGCCAGATATTTTAATGGCAATATCTATGTACCTGATGATTTGGATACTATTGAGTGGGAATAGATAAATAGGTATT
>DCGB01000011.1:2528-2856 GCA_002314515.1 Solobacterium sp. UBA1789
TACTATAAATACTATGTTTGCCCTCTATAACTTGTAAATAACGAACACCCAAGGCTTTTCTTTGCTTAATATATTTATTGTGTGAAAATCTAAACAATTGATAAGTAAGAATTTTAAGTATGATAGAATCAAACCATTATGAAAAAACATCTAAAACTATTGAGCGAAATAAAGATAGTTAATTAATCATTTATCGTTATTGTAAATCCAGATAAATACAATTTTTACACTTAATGTCGTAAAATAAAATAAACCGACAATTAAAAAGAGATTTGACGAATATTTATTATTTTTGTAACACTATTGTAATTATTGATATGTAACAATA
>DCGB01000018.1 GCA_002314515.1 Solobacterium sp. UBA1789
TCTCCCAACTGAGCTAAGCCTCCATGTGCGCTTTATTAATATACCAATAAATCAGGCTATTGTCAATGACTTAGAGATATTTTCATAATAAAATCCCCTATTGGGAGGGGATTAGTCTTTGGCAACAAACTTCTTAAATTTGGAATATTCAGAATAAACATATTTATCACGACCAGTATGTTTTGCTTCATACAGGTTATCATCTGCCATTTTAACAACTTCGATCATATCGGCATCTTCGTCTTTTGGAATGAAGATAATGCCCATTGATAATTTAATAATCAGTTCAACATCACCGAATTTAATTGGATCTGTCCTTTGTCTTTCGACCATGGCTTTACAGCGGGATTCAACATCTTCTTCACAGGTAAAGAGAATCGCAAATTCTTCACCACCCCATCTTGAGGCAATGCAATGTGGACAGATACCTTCTTTAATTCTTTTTGCAACTTCTGTCAAAATGGCATCGCCTGCCTGATGACCATAGGTGTCATTGACTTTTTTAAAGAAGTCCAGGTCAATGATGGCAAAAGCATATTTATGACCATTACGATTTTTAAGGAATTCATTGAAAGTTGAATTGAAACCATAACGGTTATATAAGCCTGTTAACATATCGTGATTGTATAACTGTTCATATTCGTCCTTTAACTCAGCTAAGGCCTGCTGTGTTTTAAAACGGACAAATTCAAATATATAACCAATGATAAAGAAACTGAAATAGAGAATTGGGAAACGCTGCTTAAAAGTTGTTGTATAGCCATACATAAGGAAGGAATTGCCAAATGGTGTCCAGAATAGAATGGCTAAAAGCGTAAACAAGACAAAACCAATAATGGATCCATATTTTCTTCTAAACAGGAAGAATCCACAGGTTGGCAGTAATAGCGACCACAAGATAGAAAAACCTTCCGGTTCACCAACAATCGCAAAAGCCAGAAAGACAGCACAAGTCGTTGATGCAAATAAAATACGACCAGTAATTATTACTGCACGAGACTTGGCATAGACCTCAATAATCAGAGAAATAAGACAAACTATTGCCAATAGTAATGTTAACTGCGCCAGTCTATTCCAGGATGTCAGATAATTCAAAAAAGTCATGAAAGAAGAAACGATGGATAAAACAAAAAACACAATAATAAATTGCGTATGAATTCTTGTATCATCATCTTCCAGATGCGTTTCCGGCAACTTGGAAAGAAGCCAATCAAAAACCTTTTTCACACTATTATTTAATCATAAAATATTCTATCTTGATATAAAAAATAGCCAATAATTGGCTATTTTAGACGACAGAGATAAAAATATCGGCAATTTCCGNNGATATTTCTGTCAGAGTTCCGAAGCGGCGGAGAGAAAGGCTTCTACAACATCCGGATCGAAATGCGTTCCGGATTCTTCTTTAATAATATTAATGGCCTGTTCTTTAGTGAAAGGCGGTTTATAAACACGTTTAGAAATCAGGGCATCATAGGAATCGGCAAGAGCCATAATGCGGGCTGCCAGTGGAATATCTTTGCCTTTCAAACCGGCAGGATAGCCACTTCCGTCATACCATTCATGATGATAGAGGGCAATTTCAATAGCCATTTCAACGTATTCGTGTCTTTCAACACCACGCATGGTTTTCTCGATGACAATAGCACCTTCTTTGGTATGGTTCTTGATAATTTCATATTCTTCAGCTGTTAATTTACCTGGTTTATTTAAGACACTATCTGGTGTTGTGATTTTACCAATATCATGTAATGGGGCAACCTCGGATAACAGGGTAATATAACTATCGGTTAAGATATTGGCATATAGGCCACGTTTCTTTAGGGCTTTTGCTGTCAATTCCACATATTCACGGGTTCTGACAATATGTTCACCAGTTTCAAAACTACGGGCTTCAACAATACTGGCCAAAGAGCCAATGATTTCTCTTTGAATATTTTCTATCTGTTGCGTTCTTTCTTCGACATCATGTTCAAGCTGCTGCTGATAATTGAAAGAAATTGTGATATCAGATGCTTCAATAGATTTTCCATAATATTGATTCTTCATGTGGAAAAGCTTTGTTTTAACAGAATAGACTCTTCCATCAAAGAAGATATTTTCACCTTTTTCATCAATTTTTTTCAGGATTTCCAGACCAACCTTCTTCATAAGAAGCGATCCGACATAATTGGAATATAAAACAGAATCCGACTGATTTAAAACAACAAGACCAACACTGGAATCCATCAAAGCCTCATTTTTTGCGAAAGACAGGACGTCAAATATTCGATATTTAAAGAACATAACCGAAAGACAGATAACACTGCCAAAGACGCCAAGAATCGTCGTATCATAACCTTTAATGACATTACCAAGATAAGTTGCATAACCAAGGATGCCACAGACAACCATCAATGACATTAATAACGATATTTTTAAATTCTCTTTGGTTTTATTCTTCAAATAACCTCTGATAATCAATATCAGACAGGCAACAAAAAACAAAACAGCAGTAACAATATAAGTAAAATAAAGACTTCCCTGAGTAGTAATCAGAGGTGAAAAAGGCCTACTGCCATCGTAGGCGGTAGTACCATAATATAAATGATGTTTACTATTGGTATAAACAAGAATATAAAAACTTGTACAGAAAACATTTAATAAATGGAAAACAAAGCTTGAAACCTTGAAACCATAAAAGGCGCAGATAAACATCGCCGAATATAACATAATAAATGGTTTGCCCAAATAGGCAGCAGCAGCACCAAGTTCTGCGCATTCTAAACTGTTTGCCCTAATCTCCATAATATAGCCGACAAACATAAGTATTGTTGAAATCAGCAATATAATAAGATAGTTCTGCATTGAAGAAGCTTCCTGTCTAACAACAAAAAGCAGGTTTATAAACAGAACAACTAAGGCAATTATCTGGATACCCATAATAATAGACTGTGTAGACATGCGACCCCCTTAAAAAGTTAGAAAAGTATATTAACGTGGATGCAGCCAGTCGATCATACCAACAAAAAGTTTAGACACTAAGCTTTGCGTCACCGACTTTCGCCGGCTTTGCCTTAAGTTTATTTTAGCAAATACATAAAGAAAAACATAAAAAATGTCTATTTTATCAAAAATTTTATTTTTTAGAATAACTTTTAGAATAACCTAAAGAATATTTATAAAAGTTGAAATGATGTCAATTCCTGAAATAAAGGTCGCAATCGAAGAAAAAACGTTGGCCAGAATTACAATCAGCAGGATTCTGGTAACCTGATTTTTAAAGAATCCCTTAAAAGTCATAGTATCATTGGCAATATCTTCAAAATCCTTGACCTTTGGTTTATTTATAAGAGCTTCCGTTA
>DCGB01000057.1 GCA_002314515.1 Solobacterium sp. UBA1789
TTACGATAACGGGCAATGAAAGGAACGGTATTGCCATCTTCCAGTAATTCAAGTACAGCGGAAGTCTGTGTAACCTTGATCTTTAATTCATTACTGATATTTTTAATTATCTGTTCATTCATCTTCTATACCTCTTGTGTTGCTTGTATATCTTAACACTTTATTCAAAAAAGACAAACACATTTTAGACAATGTTCACATTTATTTTTTATAATAATGTTGAGGTAAAAAATAATGAAAGAAAAAAAGAATCATACATTTGGTAAATTACTGGTAGCTGCTGCATTAGCAGGTGCTGCAGCAGTCATTGTAAAAAAATTAAAAGCTGAAGCAGAAGAAGAAAACAAAGAAATCGGCGAAGTAGCCATCGAAAAAATTGACCAGCTGATATCTGGCAATAAAGAAAATGAAGATGATGACAAGATTGATTTCATCGACCTCAGCAATCAGAAAGAAGCTGAAGAAGAAACAGAATCAAATGAGTGATTATTAAAAACCGCAATAGCGGTTTTTTACTTTTCAAAGAGTTTCAGTAATAAAAGTTTGATTCTGTTATAAGGATGCTCACGCAAAGAAAGGTTAAAATGACTCTTTCCATATAAGACAGTTGAAGGATGAGAAAATTCTCTAAATCCCCATTCACCATGATAGGCACCCAAACCAGAATGACCAACACCATTAAAAGGAACACCCTTAACCATATGATGCAAGCAGACCTCATTGACACAGGCACCACCAAATTGCATCCTCGATAAAAGATTTTCTGCCCATTTGACATCTTTAGTAAAGACATAGAAAGCCAGACCATGTTGACGGCTTTCGATTATATCAACTATTTCCTGCCATCTGTCATCTTCATAAGTAACTATTGGTAGCAGCGGACAGAACAGTTCATTTTGAACAATATCATCATTAATCGAAAGTGGATAAATAATCGTTGGCTCAAATTTTAAGGAATTACTATCCCCATGGCCACCATAAATTATCTTATCTTCATATTTTTGACACCAGTTTATAGCCTTATCATAGGCCTTTTTATCAATAAGATGACAATATTCATCATTATGCAAGGCATCAGGAAGCTGCCTGTCAAATTCTTTCTTTAAAGCAGCAATAAAATCTTCGGCAATCTCCTCAGGAACTGCTACCTGATTAATATCAATGCAGATCTGGCCACTGTTACAGATCTTAAAAAATGCTATCTTTCTTGCCGCATCCTCAATATCGCAGTCTTTTCTTAAAAGACACCAGTTACCATTTTCACCACCCAGTTCCAAGGCAACAGAAGTCAGGTTGTCAGCTGCCTTATGCAAAACCTTCTTACCAACCTGAGGTGATCCAGTGTAAAATATTTTGTCAAAAGGCTTTTCCAGCAGATAATCAGCCAAATCATGATCACAGTCAATAACACTGATATAAGCCTCATCAAAGTTATCATTTATCAGTTTTCTCATCAGCAGTGATGATTCCTTAGACCGGGAACTTGTTTTAATGATTGCCGTATTACCAGCTGCAATACAGGAAGCCAAAACGCCAAAAGCTAATAAAAAAGGGAAATTATAGGGACTGATAAGCAGGCAATTACCATAAGGAAGCTTCAGAACTTCAGTTCTGATACTGGGAAAACAGATAAGACCACTGTAATGTCTTTCTTTTCTGGCCCACTTATTGATATGATGAAGAATTTCGCTGATTTCAAGCTTGATGACACCAACATCCAAAAGATAGGCTTCTGCTTCGTGGCGGCCCAAATCTTCATATAAGGCTTCAGCAATCTTATCTTCATTATCACAGACTATCTTATAAAGTTTTTTTAACTGTTTTTTGCGCCAGGCAACATCCAAGGTGACATTAGTTCTGAAAAAAGCCTGCTGTTTCAAATATATTTCATCAATTCTATCTTTTGACCACATAAGTTACCTCATAATATTTACATATCTATTATAAAGTTTATTGAAACAGCATAAAAGCTGACTTCTTTAAGCAATTGGTTTTCCTTCTGATTTAAGATAGAATAATGACTATAAAGGAGTACTTATAATGAATAAAGAAAAACAGCTTTTAGACCAACTTACTAATAATCCTAAAGTTCAAAAAGCACTTGAATATCTCAAAGACAATCACCTTGAAGGCATTGAAGAACAGATAGACCTGACAGTCATCGAAGCCCCAACTTTTCATGAAGAAAACAAGGGCAAAGCCATCATTTCCCTTTTTGAAAAATATGGTCTGACAGATGCCCATTTAGACAGTGCTAAAAATGCAGTCGCCTATTTAAATAATGATGATAAGGCTCCAAGTTATATTATGGAAGCCCACATGGACACTGTTTTTCCGATTGGAACCGTCAAAGAAAGACCAGAGATTGCCGAAGATGGCAATATCTACTGTCCAGGTATTCTGGATAATACCCGTGGTGTTGAAATTGTTCTAAGCTGTATTCGTGCACTTAAGGAAGCAGATATTAAATTAAAAGGCAATATGATTTTTGCCGCCACTGCCCAGGCAG
>DCGB01000059.1:0-5819 GCA_002314515.1 Solobacterium sp. UBA1789
CAAAGATACTTATTGCGGATGATGAGATAAAAATCAGGGAAATGATCGCAAAATATGTCAGTCATGAGGGTTATGAGGTTGTAATGGCAGCTGATGGCGAGGAGGCTTTATCAGTTTTTTCTAAGGAAAATTTTGATGTAGTCATTCTGGATGTTATGATGCCAAAGATGGATGGCTATGAGACTTTGAAGCGTATGAAGAAGATCAGGGAGGTTCATTGTATTTTTCTTACGGCACTTGGTCAGGAAGATGATAGGGTTTATGGTTTTGATGTCGGCGGCGAGGATTATGTCACTAAGCCTTTTTCTTTAAGAGAGCTGATGATGCGTATTAAGGTTATTCTGAAAAGGGACAATATTGATAATGATAAGATTATTGTTAATGACCTGATTATTGATAAGTCTGCTCATAATCTGATTATTAATAATGAAAAGAAGGATCTGGCAAATAAGGAATATGAATTACTGCTGTATCTGGCAGAAAATCGAGGTAGGGCAATGAGCAGAGAGTCGATTATCACCAAGGTCTGGGGTTATGAATATGACAATGATGATCGTACACTGGATACACATATCAAATTATTGCGTAGAGACTTGGGAGAATATGGTAAATATATAACTACTATCAGGGGAGTAGGTTATCGTTTTGAAAAAGACATCTAGCATTCGTCGTTATTTAGTTGGAATTCTATTGATTTTTGTTTTTCTGATTTTGGGTCTGATTTATCTGTTTCAGACAGTTTTCATCGATGACTTTTATAAGGCTTCAAAGATTGCCAATATTGAGGAGACAGCCCATAGTATTGTAAACAATATTGAAAATGATAATCTGGAATCAGTACTGGAATCCCATACCTTAAATAATGAGGTCTGTGTTCGCATTGTTTCCCGTAACATTAATATTGCAGGATTTAATCAGGCTTCAGCCTGTGCTTTGCGTAGAATTGACAATGGGACAATTATGGATATTTCCCGTAAGACAGAAGAAGCTGGTGGTAAGCGACTTTTCAGCAATGTCAGGTTAATGATGTCGCCAGAGACGGTACTGGATCTGTATATCTATAGCGAAATGGTTGATTATGAAGATGAGAGAGTTATGGTCCTTGTTTCTTCGATTGTTACACCTTTGGCAGCGACTATTCAGACGATTAGAGACCAGTATATTGTAATTGCGGCTGTTGTTATTGCAGCAACTCTTTTGCTGGCAGTACTGTTATCACGTTTTCTGATTGCACCATTAAAACTGATGGAAGCAGAGGCTCATAATCTGCCAGGTGGCAATTATGAACACAATATAATTAAGACAGATATTAAGGAATTATCATCTTTAAATCAGACCTTAGAGGAAGCAAATGAAGAAATCAGGAAGGTTGATAAGACACGTAAAGAGCTGATTGCCAACGTTTCTCATGATTTGCGAACGCCATTGACAATGATTGTTGGTTATGGGGAGATGATGAAGGATATTCCAGAGGAAATGAATGGCGAGAATATTGATGTCATAATTGCTGAAGCTCGGCGTCTTTCTTCTCTGGTTGATGATTTGATTGATATTTCGCGGATGGAGAACGCAGGTATTGATTTCGATAAGAAGGAAGTTGATCTGGAAGTTTTTTAAATGATATTTATCACCAGTATGAGAAATACTGCCTGGCTCAGAATGTGGATTTTAGATTGAATATTGAAGAATCTGCCAGAGCAGTTTTTGATGAAAAGCGTATTGGTCAGGTAGTCTATAATTTTTTGAATAATGCCCTTAATCATAATGATAAAGATGACAAACAGATTACTTTGGGTTTGAGACAAATCAAGGGTGTCTTATGTATTTATGTTGCGGATAATGGCGAGGGGATTAAGGAAGAAGATTTAAATAAGATATGGGAACGATATTATAAGGTAGATAGAGAACATAAGCGTTATCATATTGGTAGTGGTATTGGTCTTTCATTATGTAAGACGATTTTATCTGAGCATCATTTGGCTTATGGTGTTGAGTCTTCTTATGGTGAAGGATCATGTTTCTATTTTGCGATTAATGAGGAGGAATAAATATGAATTATGGTTTTATAGGTTTGGGTAATATGGCAACTGCGATCATTACAGGTATGTATAAGAGTGGCGCTTTTAAGGATGATGTTATTTATGGCCATAATCGTTCCAAGGAAAAGATGGAGCTGGCAGCTAAGAATTTTGGCGTTGTCTGTTTAGAAAACAATGGCGAGGTTGTTAAGAAATCTGACTATGTCTTTCTGGCAGTTAAGCCGCAGTTTCTAAATGATGTAAAAGATGAGATCATTAAAAACTGGGATGATAAAAAAACGCTGGTAACTATTGTTACCGGCAAGGATTTTACTTTTTATCGTAATGTATTTGGTGATATTCCGGTTGTTAGAGTTATTCCAAATATCAATGCCAAGGTTCAGGCTTCTTTGACGGCTATCTGTGCCAATGAGAAGGGCCAGGAACATTTGCCTTTGATTAAGCAGATTTTTGAAACAACCGGTAGTGTTATGGATATTTCTGAAAACTATCTGGGTGCTTTTAATTCAATTGCCGGTGCTTCGCCAGCTTTTGCATATCTGTATATTGATGCTTTGGCTAGAGCGGGTCTAAAAAATGGTTTGCCTAAGAAGCTTGCCCTTGAGGTTGCTGCCAAGGCAGTTATGGGTTCCTGTAAATTGGTTCTGGTATCTGGTGAACATCCTATGGCTCTGGTTGATCAGGTGACTTCGCCAGGTGGTACAACAATTGAGGGTATTCAGACTTTACAGCGCTTGGGCTTTGAATCGGCTGTTCATCAGGCTATTGATGCAGTCATTGCCAAGGATGAAAAGATTAGAAAAGGCTAAGATAATCACTGATGATGAAGCTGAAGGTGATGTCGATATTATCGATGTCGTTCAGCTTTTCTTTATCTTTATTTGAAGTTTTATAGTAGTATGGTGTCATTTGGAAGAGTTCTTTGAGCTCTTCTTTTTTCAGATTGTATTGCCTTGTAATTCTAATATCATTGATTTTGTTTAAATGGGGTATTTCAATATCTTCTTCATTATTGTTGTAAGGAGTATCATAGAGGATATCTCGTAGTTCCTGAAGATGGTATTTCCCTGGTTTGACTAAAAGAAAGTGTCCATCTGGTTTTAACAGGCGGACTATTTCTTCTTTGGCTACGGGGGCAAAACAGGTTATAACGATGTCAGCGCAATGGTCTTCTAATGGAGTATGAAAGATGGAAGAGAGGATATATTGGCTGCTTTTGTCGTTTTTTGAGGCGTATTTGAGCGCATTTTTGGCCAGGTCGATACCGATCTTGTTTTTACATTTATATGATCTGGTATACCAGCCTTCTCCACAGGCTAGGTCTATGAGGTTATTGGCCTGGTATTTATTTATTATTTTACTTAGTTCATCTCTTAAAAAAAGATAATAGTTTTTATTTAAAAAGTTAGTGCGGGCTTGGATGGATTCTTTGGAATCACCGCTGATGGATGAATTTTTCAGATAGAGATTTATATAACCTTCTTTGGCAATATCAAAGTTATGTCTGTTGGGGCAGATATAGGCTTTTTCTTTGATTTGCAGGTTTTGATTGCAGATTGGACAAAGTAGTTTCATGAAAATATTATAGCCCATCTGTCTTTGACCTTGGATGGTTTATAATGAAGTCATGAGATTAAAGAATGATTTTATTATTAGAAACGTTGATGGCGAAACAGTGATGGTTCCTGTTGCCGGTGATTTCCATGGTGTCGTAATGGCCAACGAGACAACAGCTTTTATTCTGGATTGTTTAAAAGATGATTGTGAGATTGAGGATATCATTGAGAAGATGATGGCTGCTTATGAGGTAAGTTATGAGGTGGTCAAAGAGGATATTGAGGCGGTTATTGCGAAGCTAGAGAGTATTGGGGCTTTGGAATAATGCTGGTGTCTTTGGCGGGTAAGGTTTTTGATATCCGTACTGAAAATGAGGATATTAAGACTTTTTTTAGTGATTATGAGGTAAATACAAAGGCTGATTTTCTGATTGAATGTCATGAAGATCAGATTTTTGAGTGTATGAATAGTCTTGGTACTTCTTCTTTATATTATGGGGAGTTGACGGCTATACATACCCAGATTGCCGAGCTTTTGCCAAAGGATGACAGTTTTTTATTTCATGCCAGTGCAATTGCTTATAAAGGCGAGGCTGTTTTGTTTGCAGCTTTATCTGGTACGGGTAAGTCAACACATGCAGCTTTATGGAAAAAGCTGTTTAAAGAAGAAGTTTTTTATGTTAATGATGATAAGCCTTTTATCAGGATCAGAGATGACGGTGCTTATGTTTATGGTGGCCCCTGGAATGGTAAGGGTCATTTGTCGACTAATACAGCTGTTAGAATCAGAGCTGTTGTTCTGTTGGAAAGAGGACAGAATAATCGGATTGTTGCGATTAATAAAAAGGAAGCATATCCAAGACTTCTAATGCAGACTTATAAGCCAAAGGATAAGATTATGTCTATTAAGACTTTGGATTTGTTGGAGGCAATGATGTCTAAGGTTTCTTTATATAGGCTGACTTGCAATATGGAAGATGAGGCTGCTGAAGTGGCATGTGAGAGTATTTTTGGAAATGTCAAAAGATAGTTGCCTTATGGAAATTTCTTAGGTATAATTATTGAGCGAATAGAATAATTTATATACTATTCCTTGCCCAGAAGTGGGCCGTTAGTCCAGAAGGAGGTAAAACATGAAACAATATGAGACTATGTATATCATTAAGTCAACTCTTGATGATGCTGATCGCTTGGCTTTAATCGAAGAAATGCATGGAATTATCACAAACCATGGCGGTTCTATTGATGATGTCAATGAATGGGGTCTACGCGAATTTGCTTATCCTATCGATCATATGACAAAGGGTTATTATGTCGTTGCAACTTATACAGTTGATGTCGATGGCTTAAATGAATTCAATCGTCTGATGGGTATCAATGCGAATATCGTTCGTACGATGACTATCTGCAGTGACGAAAAAAAGAGCGGTAAATAATAATGATTAATCGCGTTGTGTTAGTTGGTCGTTTGACTAAGGATATCGAGCTTCGTAAGACGAGTTCCAATATGTCGGTTTGTCGTTTTACGGTTGCCTGTGATCGCAGAAAGTCACAGCAGGCTAATGCACCAACCGCTGATTTTATTCAATGTGTGGCATGGAATCAGTCTGCTGATTTCCTGGCTCAGTATGCCTCAAAGGGCGCAATGGTTGCGGTCGATGGTCGTATTACAACCGGATCTTATGATGGTCAGAATGGTAGGGTATATACGACAGAAGTAACAGCTGAAAGTGTTCGTTTATTGGGTAATAATCGCAACAATACTGAGGCTCCACGCAGTGTTTCCAGTACTAATCAGACTTTTACACCAAATAATGAGGCTGCATATAGTACTAATGATTTCGATGATTTCTCGAGTACACCATCATTAGATATTTCTTCTGATGATCTACCGTTTTATTGATGAAAGGAAAAAGTTATGGCTTTTAGAAAACAAAGAGTTGGATATAAGAAAGTTTGTTATTTCACTAAAAATAAGATCGAATATATCGATTATAAAGATGTTGAATTACTGAAGAAGTTTATCAGCGCTAATGGCAAGATTACTCCTCGTCGGGTTACCGGTACAAGTGCCAAGTATCAGAGAATGCTGACAACTGCTATCAAGCGTGCACGTCAGATGGCTTTGCTTCCTTATATTATTGATTAATTATCCGGGCCTCCTGTTTTTTAAGGAGGCTTCTTATTTTTTGAGGTAGTAGTATGAATCAGACAAAAAAAATAA
>DCGB01000059.1:5832-13404 GCA_002314515.1 Solobacterium sp. UBA1789
ATAACCCAGGGCGCTATGCTGCTGGCAATCGTTGGTGCTCTGATGATGATAGATCGGCAGCTTTCTTTCCTGTTTGAGGATCTGATTATTCTGGTTGCGCCGGTTATCATTATTATTTATTCAACAATGTATGAAGTTAGAGATGGACTTTTGTTGTGTTTTGGTCTTTTGGTTCTGACTTTTTTGTTTGGTAATCTCTATTCTTACTGTTATATGCCTATAGCTTTGCTGGTGGGTGTTGGTTACAGTTTTGCGTTAAACAGGAATCTGGCTAAGAAGAAGCTGATGCTGGTGGCGATGATGCTTTTTATCATTGGCGAGATTCTGATTACTTATATTATTTTCCCTTTACTGGGTTATGCTTCAATTGGTGATCAGCTGGCGGAAATGGGCGAGCTGATGGCTGCTTACAATTATGATTTTTCGGTTTTGAATATTTCCACTTCTCAGCTTTTGCTGATAATCCTCTGTGTTTCAGCTATTATCATGGGCGTTACTGAGGGTTTATTAACGCATTTGCTGGTGGTTTTTCTGCTGAAGCGTTTTAAAATCAGGGATATTGGTGATTCAACATTATTTGATTTGCAGATAACGCCGCTGACAGCTTATTTATGTATCATGATTTTTCTGGCTGGTACTTTTATAAGCCGTTATGTTGATAATGAGACTTTGTCTTCAATTGTTGTGGCTTTGCAGATGTTGTCGGCAATGATTCTGATTTATAGTGGTTATATTTTTTGTATCTGTTTTGGTAGAATTGTTTTAAAGAAGAATATAACGTTTTTTGTTTTATTATTCTTAATATTCTTAATGCCTTTTTCTTTAATAGTGCTGATGGTTTTGGGTTTTCTATTTGGAAGTGGGCCACTTAAGTCTTATCTTGAGAGGAAGATGTTGCAGTGAAGACAAAGAACATAATCAAGATAATCATTGCTTTCTTTTGCGTGATTGCCATTGCTTTTCTGACTTATCTGGTTTTTGTTTTAAAGCAGAATATCTTTTGGAATCTTTTGTTTGTTTTGATTTGTGTTGTTTGTCTGTTACTTTGTTTATATTATCTGGAGTCATCATTTAAGCATAATACGGCAGTTGTTGCTGCTGAGGTTAATCAGAGCGTGACAATGGCTTTGAAAGAGGGCAATGTTGGTATTCTGGTTTATAACGAAGATTATGAGATAACCTGGTTATCAGATATGATGATTGAACATGGTTTTGAGCGTATTGGTGAGAAGTTATTAACCTGGCTTCCGGAGTTGCAGGATATGGTTGGTGGCTTAAGCGATAGGGAAACTGTCATTGTTAATGAGGAGAAGTTTCTTGTTACTAAAAGAGATGGGGCCTATGTTCTGTTTTTTAAGGATATTACAAAAGAATATGATCTGGAAAAGCAGTTGAAGAATGATGCCTATGTCCTGGGTTTTGCAAATTTTGATAACTATGATGAATCTTCGGAAAATGATGATAGTGTTTCTTATGTAAATGCCAATATCAAGCTGCCGGTTATTGATTATTTTAAAAAGTATGGTGTAGTTTATCGTACTTTACGTAATAATCGTTTACAGCTGGTTCTAAATGGTCGAATTTTTAATGAAATCAAGGCTGATCGTTTTTCAATATTGAATAAGGTCAGGACTGAGGCTAAGAAGAATGAAATGGATATCACTTTGTCTTTGGCTTTTGCCATGGGCAGTGAAAATATTGCTGAATTAGATGAGATGGCATTTTCTTTGCTGGAACTGGCACAGACGCGTGGTGGTGATCAGATTGTTGTACAGGAAGTTGGTAAAGAAGCGACCTATTATGGCGGTTCTACGGAGGCTAAGGAGAAGCAGAGCAAGGTTAGAGTTCGTGTCATTGCCAATGCTTTGAGGCAGCTGATTAATGAGTCTTCAAATGTTATTATTGTTGGTCATCGTGATGCGGATGCTGATTGTGTTGGCGCAGCTATTGCTTTGTCGGCCGTTTGTCGTGGTTTAAATAAGGAAGCCAGTATTGTTACTTATAGTGGTGGTGTTGAGCCAATGATTGCAGATGTCTTAAAACGTTATCAGAAGGCTTTAAATGTCCGTCATGACTTTGTCAATGAGAATGAGGCATTGAGTTTACTGGAAAATGAGACGCTGGTTATTATGGTTGATCATAATTCTTTGGATCAGACTAGTGCCCCAGGTATTTTGAAGCAGGCTAAGCATATTGCGATTATTGATCATCATCGTCGTAAGGCAGATTTGGATGTTGATGCTTCACTGATGTATATTGAGGCCAGTGCTTCCAGTTCAGTTGAGCTTGTTGGTGAATTTTTTGCCTATTTGCCAAGAAAGATTTCTTTGACTAATGAAGAGGTTAATATCATGTATCTGGGTATTCTGATTGATACTAATCACTTCCGTGGTCGTACCGGTGGTCGTACTTTTGATGTTGCCCGTACGTTGAGACAAATGGGTGCTGATCCGGTTCTATGTGATGAGTTTGCCCAGGAGCCATTTGATAAGGTATTGATGCGTAATCGTCTGATTGCAGGTGCTTTCCGTTATAATGACAATGTCATTCTATCTTGTATTGAAGAGGGTATTTATCCACGTTCTATAGCTTCACAGGCGGCTGATAGTCTCTTGCAGATGCGGGAAATTGATGCAGCCTTTGTCATTTGCAATAGCGATGGTGGTGATGTGTTATTGTCGGCCCGTTCTAATGGTAAGATTAATGTTCAGCTTATTTCTGAGAAGATGAATGGCGGTGGTCATTTGTCAGCAGCGGGTCTGCAGCGTAAAAATAGCAGTGTTAAGGAATTAAAAGAGGAATTAATTGAAGTTTTAAATAATTATTTTATAGATAAGGAGCAAGTTGAAGATGAAAGTGATATTGCTTAGTGATGTTAAAAAAGTTGGTAAGAAGGGTGAAATAGTTGAGGTTGCGGATGGTTATGGCCGTAATTTTCTGATTGCCAGAAATTTAGCTGTTATGGCTACTGATGCTTCACAGAAGGTTTTGGCTAAACAAAATGAGGAAAAAGCTGTTAAGGATGCTCAGCTTAAGAAGGAGGCTGAGGAGCTTAAGAAGCTTTTGGGTACTAAGGAATTTGTTTTCAAGGTTAAGGCCAAGGATGGTAAGGTATTTAATTCCATTTCAACCAAGATGATTCAGGAGGAACTGGAAAAGAATGGTATCAGTATTGATAAGCGTAAGATTATTGATAATGAGCCAGTTAAGACTCTTGGTTACAGCAATGTTAAAGTAGAATTATATAAGGATGTTATTGCCAGCATTAAGGTTAAGCTGGTAGAAGAATAGTTTATGTCACAGAAGGTTGTTCCTTACAGTATTGAGGCTGAAGAGTCTCTATTGGGTAATATTTTATTATTTTCTGATAGTATGGCTTTGACTATGGAAAGCGGTATTAATCGTGATGATTTTTATATTGAAAAACATGGCCGTATTTTTGCCATTATGGTTAATATGTATGAAAATCATGAGAAGATTGATATTGTTTCTCTTTCGGCTAAGCTGAAGGATTATGACTACTATGATAAGGTTGGTGGTCTTGATTATCTGATGCAGCTGACTTCTTCAACCGTTGATAGAGTCAATACGAAGGAATATATCCGTATTATTAAGAATAAATCTTTATCCCGTCAGATTATTAAGGCTGGTGAGCAGATTGCAAGTGAGGCTTATGAACCATCTGATGGTATAGATGAGGTTCTGGTTAGGGCTGAAAAGAAGATTCTGGATATTACACGTAGTCGTACTGATGCTGATTTTCAGGCTGGCAGTGACGTTTTTGATGCAGCTGTTCGTCATATTGAAAAGATTCAGGAATCAGGTTCCACTATTACGGGTATTCGTACCCTATATTCAGCTTTGGATAGAATGACAGCAGGTTTTCAAAGAGGTGATCTGATTATTCTGGCTGCCCGTCCTTCAATGGGTAAGACGGCTTTGGCTTTGAATTTTGCCTTAAATGCAGCTTCGGTTTCCCAGGGTGCAGTAGCTATTTTTTCTCTGGAAATGCCTGCTGAACAATTGGCAATGCGTATGATTTCGGCTAAGGCTAAGGTTGAGGGTCAGAAACTTAGAACTGGCAAACTGGATGATCAGGACTGGTCAAAGATTAATGAGACGGTTCAGGAGTTAAAAAGACAGAAGTTATATATCGATGATACACCGGGTATCAAGATTTCTGATATGTTCGCCAAGTGTCGTAAATTAAAGAATGATGCCGGTCTGGCAATGATTCTGGTTGACTATATTCAGCTGATTCAATCCAATGGACAGTCTGAATCCCGTCAGCAGGAAGTATCAGATATTTCACGTCGTTTAAAGGAAATTGCCAGAGAGCTGGAGGTTCCTTTGATTGCCTTGTCGCAGTTATCAAGAAGTGTTGAATCACGAACAGATAAGCGACCAATGTTGTCAGATTTGCGTGAATCTGGTGCATTGGAACAGGATGCCGATATTGTCTTGTTTATTTATCGTGATGAATATTATAAGCGTGAAGAAGAAAGAAATGAGGAGAGAGAGGATGTTGAGCTGATTGTTGCCAAGCATCGTAATGGTCCAACAGGTCTGGTTAAGCTGGCTTTCGAAAAAGAGATCAATGCCTTCTATTCAATAGCTGATAATGAAAAACAGTACTAAAAAACAACTTATTGTTATTATTGCCTGTTTGATTTTGAGCCTGCTTATTGGCTTCTTTTTGCCATTTATTACTAATAGGGATACAAATATCGTTTCTGCTCATTCCAATGAAAAATCAATTCTTGATCAGGATATTGTCGGTTATTCAAAGGAAAAGCAGATTTATTACAAGCTTTACAATGAGGGCAAGCTTGTTGGTGTTGTTTATGACAAGGCTAAGATTGATGAACTGATTGCGGAGGAATACAAAAAATATGAGTCTAAATTCCCTGGTTCAAAGCTTGGTCTTGGTGAGGATTTATATTTAAGTCGAGAAGAGTCTTTTACGCTTTTTGAAAATATCGATGAGCAGATTGTTAAATATCTGGCTGATAATGATCTATTGGCTATCAGGGCAACAGCGGTTGAATTTTCAACTGAAGAGGGTGTTTATGACATCATCTATGTCAGCGATATAGATCTGTTCTATGAGGCAAGGGATACTTTTTTGGCCAATTTCATTTCCGATGAATCTTTAGCTATTTTGCGTAATGATGAGAGTGTTGATAGTCCGGTTAATTTTGGTTCAGTAGATATGAATCTGACAATTCAGGAACAGATGTCATATCGGGAATCTTTTGCCTATCCAGACGATATTTTTACGACTTTTGAGGAGATATATGATTATCTCTGTTATGGTCGTAATACTGAGCGTAATATTTATACAACACGAGCAGGCGATACCTTACAGGGTGTTGCTTACTGGTTTGGTTCAATGTCAACCAAGCAGCTGATGATGATTAATCGTGATGTTATTTTTGATGAGAATCAGATTATTTCTGAGGGTATGAAGCTTAATGTTACCTATTATTCTTCGCCAATTACGGTTGTAGTTACAAAGCAGAAGCTGACGCAGGAAGTTATTATGCCTGGTACACCAGAATATCGTGAAGATGAGACTTTGGCATCTGGTGCTCGACGTACTATTAGTGAAGAGGTCAATGGTTTAAAGAATGTTTTATATGAAGAAGTCTGGATTAATGGTGTTTTACAGTCTGGTGAGGCTTTGAGTGAAAAGGTAGTTCAGGAACCAGTTAATGCGGTTATTGCGGTTGGTACGATGAAGATGCCTGATTATGGTACTGGTAATTTCATGTGGCCAGTTGATAGTCCAAAGATTACCTGTATGTGGGGTTGTTATGCAGGCCATCAGGGTACCGATATCGTTTCGACTTATGAAAGATATGGCAATATCTATGCGGCAGATACGGGTATTGTTTCAGTAGTGTCTTATGATAGTATTTCTGGTAATTATATTATGATTGATCATCAGAATGGTTTCATTTCCTATTATGGCCATTGTAATGCAACTTATGTTGAACCTGGTCAGACGGTTCAGCGTGGCGAGGTTATTGGTCAGATTGGTATGACAGGTTATGCAACGGGTCCACATGTTCATTTCAATTTCTTTGTGGATGGTTCGCGAGTCAATGTCTGCAATTATATGGATTGTGCTTCTTTGCCAGGAGGCTATTGATGAATAATAATCGCATCTGGAAGTTTTTAACTATCATTCTGTTCTGCTGGTCACTGATTTTGAGTTTTATTGTCTTTGGTTCTCACAATAATGTCAGTACCATGAGTGTTGATGAGTATCATGTCAGTGGGTTTTCGACAGATTTGAGTGAGGTTGTGGATGAGTGCCGTTCAGCGGTTGTAACAATTGTTTCAAATAACGAATTATCTAGTGGCTTTGTTTATCGCCAGGATGGCAATAAGACTTATATTGTTTCAACTGCCCATGGTATAAAGGGTTCTGAGGTAAATATTTATTTTGATAATGATATTTATGTTGCGGCTGATGTTATAGGTCAGGATGTTTTTGGTGATGTTTCACTTTTGTGCTGTGAACTTCCTTTTAAGGTAAGTTCTTTGAAAAGCGGTTCTTCTTCTTTATTGAAGGCTGGTGAATTTACACTTTGTATTGGTTCACCTTTGTCTCTTGATTATGCCAATTCAGTTGCCCTGGCAATGGTTAGTTCTAATGAGCGGACTATTGAAAATCGTATCACTTATGATGGCCGCTTACATGTTTATTATGAAGATGTCATTCAATTATCCAGCCAGCTTTTAGAGGGCTATAGTGGTTCACCTTTGTTAAATATGAAGGGCGAATTACTGGGAATGATCACGATGGCTGATGATGAGATAGTTTTTGCCTTGACGGTTGAAGAATTAGAATATATCGTTGATGCCTTGATTAATAATGTTGAACTTAATAAGTTACAGTTGGATCTAAAGGGTGTCTTTGTTTCTTCAATGTTGAATTATGAGAAAACATATCATGATATTTCTCTTGATCAATTGAGTGGTTATTATATAAAAAGTATTAAGAACAGTTCTTTGGCATATTCCTGGGGTTTAAGAAGTGGTGATCTGATTTTAAGTATTAATGGTGTGACGATTACGGATTTTAAATCATTACTGGGTATTTTATATAGCAATGGCAGCTCATATAATTTTGAAATCAGTCGTCATGGCGAAGTTATGAGTATTCTGGGGTCTATTGATGATTAGACTGCTTTGTGTTGGCAAGATTAAGGATAAGCATTTACAGGCTTTGGTTGATGATTATTGTGAGCGTATAGGTCACTATCATCGTTTTGAGCTTGTAGAGGTTAAGGATGAGCCGATTAAAAATGATGAGAAGGCAGTTCTTGATAAGGAAGGCCAGCGTATTTTGGATAAGATTGGCAGTGATGAATATGTTATTACCCTTGATTTACATGGCAATATGACTGATTCTTTGTCTTTGGCTAAAAAGCTGGATGCATTATTTGCCAGGGAGGCTAAGATTACTTTTGTCATTGGTGGTTCTTTGGGTCTTAGTGATGCTTTGCGGAGGCGTTCCAATGAGCTTTGGAAGTTATCTGATCTTACTTTCCTGCATCAGAT
>DCGB01000059.1:13417-17112 GCA_002314515.1 Solobacterium sp. UBA1789
AGTAGTGGAGCAGTTATATCGCTGCTTTAAGATTAATAACAATGAAACGTATCATAAATAATAATCTTGAAAAAGCTTGTGTAGAATATTAGAATATAGTCATAAAGAAAAAAAGAGGAGATTTTTTATAATGAAAGAAATTAATGTATTAGTTGTTGACCCAGTAGGTCTGCATGCACGTCCTGCTACTGTAGCAGTAAATGCTGCCAGCAAGTTCAAATCAAATGTAAAAGTTAGCTTCAATGGCAAGTCTGTTAATATGAAGTCTATCATGGGCGTTATGTCCTTAGGTATTCCTACTCAGTCTGAAATCACTATTTCTTGCGAAGGTGAAGACGAAGAAACTGCTATTAAGACTATTGAAGAAATTTTAAAAGAGCAGAAGGTAATTGCTTAAATTGCTTATCTAATAAGGAGGCTGCCAGCTTCCTTATTTTTTTATTCAAAGGAGAACAAGATGTCATATCAGGATGTTTATAAATTGTGGGCAAATCACCCTAATTTGGATAAGGAATTAAAAAAAGAGTTGGCTGATATGTCGGAAAAGGCCATAGAGGATGCCTTTTATACAGATATTCAGTTTGGTACTGCTGGCATTAGAGGTTTAATGGGTGCTGGTTCCAATCGCATCAATATTCATACAATACGTAAGGCTACACAGGGTTATGCGAATTATCTGAATAAGCATAATCTGAATAATGTTGCCATTGGCTATGATAATCGCTATAATTCCCGCGAACTGGCTTATGATAGTGCAGCAATTCTTGCCAGCAACGGTATCAGTTCCTATCTTTTTGATTCTTTGCGTCCAACACCAGAGTTGTCTTTTGCGGTTCGTTATTATCACTGTGCCGGCGGTATCATGATTACTGCTTCGCACAATCCAAAAGAATATAATGGCTATAAGCTTTATGATGATACTGGTTGTCAGCTGATTCCTGAATTGGCTGATGCGGTATCAAAGGAAGTCAATGGAATAAGCGATCCATTGGCTATTGTTCCTAAAGATGATTACGATAAGTCATTAATTCATATTATCAACAAGGAAGTTGATGAGGCCTATTGGCAGGCGGTTTTGAGTATTTCTTTGCGCAAGGATCTTAATAAAGACTTTAAGATTGCTTTTTCACCTGAACATGGTGCTTCCTATATTCCAGTTATTAATACCATGAAGATGGCAGGTTATGATGTTTATGAAGTTAAGGAACAAAGTACTGCCGATCCGGCTTTCTCTAAGACAAAATCTCCTAATCCTGAGCAGAAGGAAGCCTATGAGGGTGTTTTAAAACTTGATAATGAAATTGATGCCGATCTGTTTTTAGTATGTGATCCGGATGGTGATCGTATGGGTGTTGGTGTTAAGCATCAGGGCGAATATATTTTATTGAATGGTAATCAGACAGGTGCAGTTTTACTCGAATATATTCTCAGAAGCAGAGATGAATTGGGTATCAAGGTTCATAATCCGGTAATGTTTAATACGATTGTTACTTCGGATATCGGTGAGGCGGTTGCCAACTATCATCATGTTGAATGTGAAAAAACTCTGACTGGTTTTAAATTTATTGGTAATAAGGTTTATCAATATGAAAAAAGTGGTCTTAAGACTTATGTATTCGGTTATGAAGAGTCTTATGGTTCTCTAATTTCTCCGTTTGTGCGTGATAAGGATGCAACTCAGGCTTGTCTGATGCTGGCAGAAGCCTGCGCCTATTATAGAGAAAAGGGTCAGACCTTATATGATGCTTTAAATGATATCTTCAGTAAGGTCGGTGCTTTCTTTGATGATCAGTTTTCTGTTTCTTTGCCAGGTGCTGATGGTGCCAAGAAACTTAAGGAAATCATGGCAAATCTGCGTAAGGAGTCCATTACAATTCCTGATCGAACTATCTTGAAGACTGAGGATTATTTATTAAGAAAAACAGTCTATCAGGATGGCAAGGAAGAAGAGTTGAGTGGTTATGATATTTCTGATGTATTGAAATACTATCTTGATGATGGTTCTTTTGTGGCCATCAGGCCAAGTGGAACTGAGCCAAAGTGTAAGATTTATCTTTCAACCAAGGCAAATACATATCAAGAGGCAAAGGATAAGGCTGAAGCCTTTAAGTTACATTTAAAAGAGTTAATTAAATGATTGAAGAATTAAAAAATAAGGCCAGAAGTGAAGGAGTGCCCATTATTAAAGATGATGGGCTCTCTTTTATGCTGGATCTGATTAAAAAAAGACAGTGTAAAGAAATACTGGAACTGGGGACAGCAGTTGCCTATTCAAGTATTTGTATGGCTCAGTTAGCTGATGATATCCATATTGATACTTTGGAAAAGAATGATGAGATGTATGAACAGGCGATATTGAATGTCAAAGAAGCTGGTTTGCAGGAGAGAATAACTATTCATCATGTGGCTTGTGAGGATTTCGTAACCGATAAGCTTTATGATTTTATTTTCGTCGATGCGGCAAAGGCCCAATATCCCCGTTATCTGGAACAGTTTCTGCCCAATTTGAAGGAAGATGGCATTATGCTGTTTGATAATATGGTTTTTCATCAGATGATTTATGATGTTGACAATATCAGAAATCGCAATACCCGATCTTTGGTACGAAAGATTGTAAAATTCCGTGAAAAAGTGCGAAACGATACGCGTTTTGATATAATATTCTTTGATGACGTTGGTGATGGCCTTTTAATGCTAGCCAGGAGGAAGTAATATGGAGAGCAAGAATATTGTATTGCTGGGTTTTGTATCTTCAGCTGCCCGCTACTTGGACGAACAGTTTAAAGATAACAACAAAGCTGCATATCTCGATGAGCTTAATAAGATTGATTTCAGTAATATCTCACAGCAGCTGAGTAAGGATGTTGATTTTAATAATGCCAGTGCTGATTATCTGATGAAAGCCGGAGAATATGCATTTGAAAACTTTATCTCCGAGAAAAAGCAGGAAGCAATGTTAAATGATTTCGGCGCTATTTTTGGCGAAGAAAAAGAAACAGGCCTTGATAGTAATATTGAAGCCCAGATTAATCGTATTGTTGCCAAAACTGCCGAAGCATTAAAAGCCAACATCGAAACAGTAGAAGAAGACGTCAAAGAAGAAGCAATAGAAGAAGAAACAATAGAAGAAGAAGTAGTTGAAGAAGAAACAAGTGAACTGGAAAAGAAACTTCTTGCCATGCTGGAAGAAGAAAACGTTGAAGAAACAGTAGCTGAAGACGAAGAAGAAATCGTTGAGGAAACAGCAACTGAAGACGAAACAATTGTTGAAGAAACAGCAGTTGATGAAGATGTAATAGAAGAAGAACTTGCCAGCGATAATGTTGCGGTTGAAAGTATTATTGCCAATTATACTCAGCAGATTGCTGATAATCTGGAAGTTGGAGCTGGTGATGAATTAGATAGAATCTTTAACGAAATAATCAATTCTGAAGATAATCCTGTATTGGCCATCATAAAGGACATGGAAAAGGGAGCAGATGCTTTCCGCTATATCGAGCCAAATGAGGTCAAAGAAGTCGAAGAAGATCAGCTTTTATTTGTTGATGAAGATATCGAAAAAGTTGAAAATGACTTTCTCAGTAACATAATTACTAATCCAGGTCTGGACATGGTTGAAGACCTTTTTGATGATGAAGAAAAAGAAGAACCAAAACCGGAAATTAAAGTAGAAGAAAAGAAGAGTATTGTTGTCG
>DCGB01000059.1:17279-17459 GCA_002314515.1 Solobacterium sp. UBA1789
TTCCAAAACCATTGGTTGTTAAAGAAGAACCAAAACCGGAAATTAAAGTAGAAGAAAAGAAGAGTATTGTTGTCGATGGTGCAATATTCAATGAAGATGATGTAGTTCCAAAACCATTAGTAGTCAAGGAAGAACCTAAGCCTGAAGTCAAGGTTGAAGAAAAGAAGAGTATTGTTGTCG
>DCGB01000059.1:17509-23714 GCA_002314515.1 Solobacterium sp. UBA1789
TTCCAAAACCATTGGTTGTTAAAGAGGAACCAAAGGTAGAAGAGAAGGAAGAGCTTTTTGAGCCTCAGATTGATGTTTTATATGAACCGCTTGAAGAAGAGCCGGTTATGCATATTATTGAGAATCCGGCAATTGACTTTGAGGTTGAAGAAGATATAGATGTCGATGAATTCTTTGAGGAAGAAGAAAACGAAGCTTTGCTGGAAGAGGCTTTTGTCAGGGATCTTGAACAGTTGGTCAATACAGAAGAACTGCCAAAGGTTGATATGCCACTTGTTAGAGAGTTTAATGATATCAATCTTGATATTGCCGGTTTCATCATCGATGAAGAAGATGATGATAGTGATGTACAGGAAAAGCTTAAATGGTCTGCCAGACCTGTTAACAACATCGTTGAAGAACCAATTGATATTGATAATATTGATAGAACCATTGAGCCGCTTCCTATTCATGTTGAAAACTACGTCAACGAAGAATTTGATACTCCAGTTCCAGTAGTAGATATTCCTGAGGAACTTGAGAAGGTCTTGGAAGAAGTTGCTGTTGAAGAAGCTGCTGAAGAGATCGAAGAGGAAGCTGTTGAGGAAGCTGCTGAAGAAGTTCAAGAGGACGTTGTCGAGGAAGCTGAAGAGCCTGCAGGTGCTGAAGAGACTGCTGTGGTTGAAGAAGAAGCAGTTGAAGAAGAACTTGATGATGACGATTACATCAATTCGCTTATCAGTAATCTCCGTGAAAAGATTTCTAAGGAAGAGTCAGAGCGTAACAATGCCGTTGAGTCAAAGAATGATACTTATCTACGTATCAATAAGACTTATCCTTATTTGTCCCAGGCTTTTGTTCGTTCAGTTTATGATTTGAAGGATATTGTTTCCAAGCAGTATGCGGTTAATGAGGAAATCATTCTTCTCCATCGCTTAACTTTTAATAGTGTTGACAGTTTAAGACAGTTTGTTGAGATTGTGATGAATCATGATTATTTTGTTAATGTTGATGAAGACAAGATGATTGTTGATACCTTTAAGCGTTTTGTTAATACTGATGGCAAGATTCTTACAAATATATTTGAAATAGCTAATCAGGCTAAATTATTAGGCGGTGACTATGAGGGTTATCGCGTAATTAAGGAAGATAAAGAATAGGAGGCATAATCATGCCAGAAAAGAATCCATACGAAAATCAGAAGAGTAGTGAAATTCCCGGTTTTGTCAAAGATGTCAATGAGATGATTGACGAAAACGAGAATGTTGAAGAAGACTATGTTGAAAAGAAGTCTGCAAAGAAGTCTACGGCTGTAAAAGTTAATAAGAGTGTCCTGGTTTTGGGCGCTGTTGTTATTGTTTTACTGCTGGTGGCTTTGGCTGCATCATTGTTCTTTGGTATTTCTCAAAAGAATGCGTTAAATGAAAAAACTTTAGCTTATGACAATTTAGTCAGCACAAGTAATGCCAAGATAGCAGATCTTGAGAAGAAGGTTGCTGAATATGTTGCCAAGGAAGAAGAGGCAAAGAAGAAGGCTGAAGAGGCTAAGGGTAAGACTTATAAGACATTAACTGGTATTAATGTTCGTAAGGCTGCTGGTACGGAAAATGCTTTGGCCGATGTCGATTCACTTCCAGACAATATCAAGCTGATGTGTGTTGATGATCGTGAGAATGACAGTCTGTATATTGTACCGAATAGTGTTGTTGAGATTCTGGAGTTTAAGGAAGTCGATGGCAATACCTGGGGCAGGATTGCAGATAATGCTTGGATTGTCTTGGTTTATAATGGCGAGAATTTTGCCACTGCAGAATAAAGGCGCTTAGGCGCTTTTTTGGAGTTTTATGGGCAATATCCGATTAACTTTGTTGCATTCAAATGATTTCCATGGCGCTTTTCTGCCAGAGGAGAAGGATGGTAAAAAATGGGGCGGCGTCTCTTACCTTTCTTCATATTTGAATGATGTCAGAGTTGAGGAGGATAATGTAATTTATGCCATTGCCGGCGATTTATTTCGTGGCAGTGTTATTGATTCGGAATTTAAGGGTCTTGCGACCATCGAAATAATGAATTATTTGCGTCCTGATGTTGTGACTGTTGGTAATCATGAGGTCGATTATGGTGTTGGTCATCTTTTATTTCTGGAAAAATGTGCCCGTTTTCCTATTATCAATGCCAATCTGTTTGTTAAGTCGAGTTATTCCCGTCTTTTTGTCCCTTATAAGATTATTAAGCGTGAGGGTTTGAATATCATGTTTATTGGTGTGCTGACAGAAGAAGTGCTGTCGCAGACTAAGCAGGAAGATATCATTGGTTCTTTTGTAGATATCAAGGAGGCCAGGAAAGAAATTGGGGTCATCATTGATAACTATAAGACAACAAAGATTGATTATACGGTTTTATTGACACATATTGGTTTTGAGCAGGATAAGCAGCTGGCTATGTTATTTGATAAGGATGATGGTATTGATCTGATTATTGGTGGCCATTCGCATACTTTATTGAAGGAACCGGTATATGTCAATAATATTCCTATCGTACAGGCAGGAATGAATACAGATCATCTTGGTCGCTTTGATTTAGAGTTTTCAGACAATGACCATAAATTAGTTAAAAGTGAGTATCAGTTAATTGATATCAATGAGGATAATTGTCATAATGATCGTTTACTGGATGAGATTATTGATGATTATAAGGAGGAAACGGATAAGAAATATCAGCGTATAGTAGGCTATTTCAAGCGTCCTCTTACGCATCCTTCAAGAATTGGGGAGAGCGAACTTGGTAATCTTTTTGCCGATCTGATGCAAGAGGATTCGAGTTTTGATATCATGTTGTTTGCATCGGGTTCAATCAGACAGAAGGAATTGGGTCCGGTTGTTACTTATCAGCGCTTACTGGAATGTTTGCCTTTTATTGATCCGGTTTATATGCTGGAGGTTAAGGGTGAGCAGTTCAGGAAAATGATGCTGTTTATGTTGCGTGATGAGGCCTTTGAGACCGGTTCACATACCGAGTTTTATCAGGTATCCCGGGGTCTTAGAATGGTTTATAGTAAAAAGAACCATGAGTTTAGAGAATTTAAATTCAATGGCCAGGATATTAAAGATGATGATGTGCTGAAGATTGCTTTACATGGCTATCATTACAATAACTTTTCAAAATTCTTTAATGTTGATTTTGCGGAAGTTTGTCTAAATAAGCGACCACGCAAGGTTATCAATGAGTGTATTTCCGTTATTGAAGAAATGTTAGGCGACAAATATAATGTTGATTCGGCTGTTGAGGGTAGAATAGTAATAGAAGACTGAGGTGTCCATATGAATGAAATTATTCGAATAAGAGGCGGTAAGCGCTTAAGCGGTGAAGTAAAGATTTCTTCCAGTAAGAATGCTGCAGTTGCGATTTTGCCAGCTGTTGTTATGGCAAGTGAGATTGTAAAATTATATGATGTCCCTCATATTGAGGATATTAATATTCTGATTTCTTTGCTTAGAAAACTTAATATCAAGGTTGATGTTGATGGTGATAATCTGACTATTGATCCAACGGATATTCAGAATATTGTTTTGGATGATTCAGGTGTTACCAAGCTTAGAGCTTCTTATTATTTTATGGGTGCTCTACTTGGCCGTTATAAAAAAGTCAAGATGTTGTATCCAGGTGGCTGTGATTTGGGTCCCAGACCAATTGATTTGCATCTTAAGGGTTTTGAGGCCTTGGGTGCAAAGGTTAAGACTTATGATGGCATGATTGAAATTACAGCTGATGAGCTCAGGGGTGATGAGATTTATCTGGATATTGCTTCGGTTGGGGCAACAATAAATATCATGCTGGCAGCTACTTTTGCCCAGGGTCGGACAACTATTCAGAATGCAGCCAAGGAACCGGAGATCATTGATCTTTCCAGTATGTTAAATAAGATGGGTGCCAGGATCCGTGGTGCTGGTACCAGTGAAATCAATATCGATGGTGTCAGACGTCTAAAAGGATGCATCCATGATATTATTCCTGATCGTATTGAAGCTGGTACTTATATCATTATGGCAGCTGCCATGGGTAATAATGTCAGAGTTGATAATGTCATTCCTCAGCATATCGAGTCTTTGCTGATGAAGCTGGAAGAAATGGGTGTTAAGATGGAAGTCGGCAGTGATTATGTATTAGTTAAGGGTTATGATGAACTAAAGCCGGTAGATATCAAGACTTTGACTTTCCCGGGTTTTGCGACCGATTTACAGCAGCCGATTACACCACTGCTGGCTATTGCCAACGGTGATTCTCATGTTGTTGAAACAATCTATGTCAAGCGATTTAAGCATTGTCATGAGTTAAATAAGATGGGAGCTGATATTGAGGTTCATGAGCCTTCAAACACTATCCATGGCCCTTGTAAGCTCCATGGTGCCAATATTACGGCAACTGACTTGCGCTGTGGTGCTTCTCTGGTTATTGCAGCCTTAATGGCTGAGGGTGAGACGGTTATTTCCGATGCTTACCACATTTATCGCGGTTATGATTCAATTGCCCAGAAGTTACGTAATCTGGGTGCTGATATTGCTGAAGATTAGTTATTTACAAAGCAATAGCTTTTTGATATGCTTATAAGGTACCTTAAAAATAACTTACTTTAAGTTGACAGGATACTTAAGGCGGAAGGAGAAGGAAAATGAAGAAAGATATTCATCCAGCTTATCACAAGGTTACAGTAACTTGTGTAGGTTGCGGCGCTCAGTTCGAAACTGGTTCAACAGTAAAGGGTGATGAAATCAGAGTTGATACTTGCTCAAATTGTCATCCATTCTATACCGGCAGACAGAGATTTACAGCTGCACAGGGACGTATTGAGAAGTTCAACAAAAAATATGGCCTTAAAAAATAGGGGAATTTCCCTTATTTTTTGTCTCTAGGAAAGAATTATGTATCAGAGTTATAAAGACGGATGGGTTGAGGTTATTTGCGGTTGTATGTTTGCCGGCAAAACCGAAGAACTGATCAGAAGAGTAAGAGTATTATCATATGCCAAAAAGGAAATACTGGTATTTAAACCGGTAATTGATAATCGCTATTCAACTGATGAAGTTGTTTCACATGCCAATTCCCGGATAAAAAGTATTGCAGTATCTGCAGCTGGACAGATCAGAGATTATGTCAAAGATGGTGTACAGGTTGTCGCAATCGATGAAATTCAGTTTTTTGATGATGAAATCTGTGATATCTGCAACGAATTAGCTGACAAGGGCATCAGGGTTATTGCTGCCGGTTTGGATACGGATTTTAAGGGTGAGCCCTTTGGTCCAATGCCAAAGCTGATTACGAAGGCAGAATTTGTTACCAAATTAGCTGCTGTCTGCAACAAATGTGGTGCTCCAGCAACCAGAACTCAGCGAATTATTAATGGTCGTCCGGCTTCTTATGACGATCCCATCATTCTGGTCGGTGCTTCAGAATCATATGAGGCCCGTTGCCGACACTGTCATGAGGTTTTAAATAAACCGCGGAAGGAGAAATAATGGAAGCCAGAATAGTTAAATTAGAAGAAATTCAGAAACGTTATCTGGAAATAGGTGATCTGATGATGCAGGATAGTGTTGTAACTGACATCAAACTTTTTACCAGACTTTCCAAAGAACAGGCCAGCCTGAAGGGTGCCTATGATGCCTATCAGGATTTGAAGAAATATACTGCTGCCATTAAGGATGCCGAAGAAATGCTTAATGATGAAGATGAGGAAATCAAAGAAATGGCTCAGATGGAACTGGAAGAAAATCAGGAAAAGCTGACAGCTCTAAATGCCCATATTGAATCTTTATTATTGCCAAGAGATCCTGAGGATGCCTATGACTGTCTGGTTGAAATCCGTGGTGCAGCTGGTGGCGATGAGGGTAATATTTTTGCCGGCGATTTATTCAGAATGTATGAATATTATGCTCAATCAATGGGCTATAAGATTGAAATCATGGAATCAAGCGAATCTGAGGCTGGTGGTTATGCCCTGATCAGTTTTAACGTTAAGGGCCAGGATGCCTATCGTCATTTCAAATATGAATCAGGTGCTCATCGTGTACAGCGCGTTCCAAAGACAGAAACACAGGGTCGTGTTCATACTTCAACGGCAACAGTTATTGTTATGCCTGATGTTGAAGATGAGGATATCGAAATTCCTGATTCTGATCTGGAATTTGAAACCCATCGTGCTTCTGGTGCTGGTGGTCAGCATATCAAT
>DCGB01000059.1:23721-26196 GCA_002314515.1 Solobacterium sp. UBA1789
ATAAAACAGATTCAGCTGTTAGAATTACCCATAAGCCAACTGGCATTACTGTTAACTGCCAGGATGGTCGTTCTCAGATGTCTAATCGTGAGACAGCTTTGAAGATTATTAGAGCACGTGTTTATGAATACTATAAGGCCAAGAAGGAAGAAGAGGCTGGTGCTATTCGTCGTTCCAAGATTGGTACGGGCGATCGTTCAGAAAAAATCAGAACCTATAATTATCCACAGAATCGTGTTTCTGATCATCGTATAGGTTTAACTCTCAATCAGCTTGATCGCATCATGGAGGGCAAACTCAATGATGTTGTTGATGCATTGATTAAAAATGAAGAACAGGAAAAACTCTTAAATGAGCACGTATAATCAGCTTTTATTTAAATATCGCCATGAATTTGATGAAAAGGGCTTAGGGCATGATGTCTTACGTGCTTTTCTTTTTGAATTATGTAATGACGAAAATGTCGATCTCTATCTTCAAAAAGACAATGAGGCTTTAAAGGCCATTGAAGAAAGATATGAGGCAGGGGTTAAGCGTCTTTTAAATAATGAACCAATGAATTATATCTTAGGCTACAGTTACTTTTATGGTTATCGTTTTATCGTTGATAAGCGGGTATTGATTCCCCGCTACGAAACCGAAGAGCTGGTTGGTCTGGTATTGTCTTATGTTGATGAATACTATGGAAAACAGAATGTGGTTGAAATTGCAGATATTGGAACTGGTTCAGGTGCTATTGCCATTGCCTTGAAAAAGGAAGAAAAGAAGTTAAAAATGTATGCCAGTGATATTTCATTTGAGGCACTGGAAGTTGCCAGACAAAATGCTCGAAATAATGATGCCGACGTATGTTTTTATCAGGGTGATATGTTAAAGCCTCTGATAGAAGAAGGCATTAAACTGGATATTCTGGTATCTAATCCTCCTTATATTCCTTCTGAAGAAAAGATGGAGGCATCAGTTGTTGATAATGAGCCACATGTAGCCTTATTTGGTGGTAATGATGGTCTGTTCTTTTATCGCCAGATTTTTAATGATGCTCAAAAACTGGTTAAAAATGGTGGCTTAATGTTCTTTGAAATCGGTTATGATCAAAGAGAAAGAATAACAGCCTTGGCTAAGTCTTATTTTCCAACAGCTGAGATTCAGGTTTTTAAGGATATTAATCGTAAAGATCGCATGTTATTTATTCATTTAGTGTAGTTTTCACAAAAATAACACAGACGAATGTTATAAAGATAATGTAATAATTTTTTCATTTATCTTCCAATAATAATAAAAAGGCCCTCGGGTCTTTTTGTTATATAATGATTTTGTGAAAAATTATGTTTTAACCTGTTGCTCAACAGCGGATTTATCCGATGAGATCATGAAGGAGCGCCATATCCCTTATGTTTCATTTACTTTAAATATTGATGGCAAAATTTATAACGATGACTATGGCAGATCTTATCCTTATGATAAGTTTTATGCCGATATTAAAAATGGTATGCAGGCAACAACATCACAGGTTAATGTTGAAGCTTATAAGGAAATGTTTAAGACCATACTGGACCAGGGAAAAGATGTTTTGCATCTAAGCTTATCATCAGGTATTTCTGGTACAATCAATTCTGCCAGAATTGCAGCGGAATCTTTGAATGAAGAATATGAGAATAAGGTCTATATTGTGGATTCTTTGTGCTGTTCTGGTGGTTATGGCATGCTGGTGATGCTGGCAAAAGACAATCAGGAAAAGGGCTTTGGTATTGAAGAAAATATTCAGTGGTTAAAGGATAATCGTTTAAAAGTTATTCACTGGTTTTTTTCTTCAGATCTGACTTCTTATATCCGTGGTGGTCGTATTTCCAATTTTGCCGGTTTTGTGGGTACAGCTTTGAAGATCTGTCCGTTAATGTGTGTTTCCAAAGAAGGAAAGCTGGAACAGTATGAAAAGATCAGAACCAAATCCAAAGCTATACAGGCAATTGTCGATAAAATGAAAAATGAGCTTGATGATGACTATAGCGGTCCCTGTTATATGCAGCAATCAGCCTGTTTAGAAGACGCGCTTGCTGTCAAGGCTTTGATTCTTGAATATTTTAAGAAAATAGATGATGTTAAAATTTTCCCTGTTGGCACAGTTATTGGTGCTCATACGGGCCCAGGAACAGTTGCCCTTTATTATCTGGGAAAAGAAAGAGCGAAGTAATCAGCACTGCTTGAGCAGTGTTTTGCCCTATTATGTGCTAAATTAAAAGCGAGGTATGATCATATGAGTTTAACTGCAGGAATTGTTGGCTTGCCAAATGTCGGTAAATCAACTTTATTTAATGCTATTACTAACAGCCGGGTTGAGGCTGCCAATTATCCTTTCGCAACCATAGAGCCAAATGTTGGTACGGTTGAAGTCAAGGATGAACGTCTGGTAGCTCTAAGTGAGCTGTTTGAGCCAGAGAGAACAATATTTACAACTTTTGAATTTACTGATATTGC
>DCGB01000059.1:26242-29708 GCA_002314515.1 Solobacterium sp. UBA1789
GGTGAGGGTCTTGGTAATAAATTCCTGGCTAATATTCGTCAGGTTGATGCCATATGTCATGTTGTCCGTTGTTTTGAAGATGGCAATATTTCCCATGTCTACAATCGTATTGATCCCCTTGATGATATAGAAATCATTGATTATGAATTGATTATGGCTGATATGGCTACCTGTGAAAATCGTATTTCCAAGGTAGAAAAGAAGGCTCAGACTTCCAAGGATAAGGATGCTGTATTTGAGTATAATCTTTTAAAGCGTCTTCATGAGGCTTTGGGTAAGGCCCAGGTTATCAGATCAATGGACTTAAGTGAGACAGAAAAGGAATTTCTGAAGGGCTTTGGTTTTTTGACAATGAAGCCGGTAATTTATATTGCCAATATTAAAGAAGATGAGGTCAATGATCCTGATAGTAATAAATATTATGTTCAGGTTAAGAAAAAGGCTGAAGAAGAAGGCAGCGAGGTTGTGGCTATTTCGGCTCAGATTGAAGAAGAACTGTCTGATTTGGATAAGGAAGAGAAACAGATGTTTCTTGATGATTTGGGTATTAAGCAGTCAGGTCTTGATGAACTGATTATGAAGGCTTATAAAACCTTGGGCTTAAAGACTTTCTTTACTGTTGGTAAGGATGAATGTCGTGGCTGGACTTTCAAGGATGGTATGAAGGCTCCACAATGTGCAGGTGTTATTCATACTGATTTTGAAAAGGGTTTTATCAGAGCTGAAGTATTTACATATGAGGATATCATGACTTATAAGACGGAGGCTAAATTAAAAGAAGCCGGTAAATTGCGTCTGGAGGGCAAGGATTATTTGCCAAAGGATGGCGATATTATGCATTTCAGATTCAATGTTTAATGAAAAATAGATTTCTGTTGGCTTGCAGTGGTGGTCCGGATTCAATGGCTCTGCTTGCGAGATATAAGGATATTTATGACTTACAGGTAGCTCATGTCAACTATCATCATCGGGATAGTGCTGATAGAGATGAGCAGATTGTCAGATCATATTGTGAACAGTATCAGCTTCCTTTTCATAAGAAAGATTTTTTTGATGATGATATAGAAGGCAATTTTCAGGATAAGGCCAGGGTTTTCCGTTATGAGTTTTTTGCAGAATTATGTAAAAAATACTGTTTGAGTGGTGTTCTGGTTGCCCATCATCTTGATGATCTGCTTGAGACTTATCTTTTGCAGAAAAAAAGAGCTTCTTTTGTGAGCTATTATGGACTGCGTTACTGTGCTTGGCTCTTTGGTGTTCGAGTTTATCGTCCTTTATTGAATGAAGAAAAGAGTGCCTTAGTAAAATATTGTAGTGATAATGCTATTGCCTATGGGATTGATGAATCTAATTTAAGTGATGATTATCAGCGCAATATTATTCGTCATCAGACTATTGAACATTTAAGTTATGATGACAAGCTTTCTTTATTAAAAGAGATCAAAGAAAAAAATCAGGAATTGAGAAAAATAAAGAAAGCCGTTAATTTGTTTGTTAAGGATAAGAAAGAATTTAAGGATAGTGAATTTCTGAATTTTCCTTATCGGGAACATCTGTATTCATATCTGTTAAAGAGAAGTCTCAGTCAGGGTCAGGTCAGGGATTTTGATAAGAAATTAAAAGATAGTCAGGCCAGAATTTTACTTGATGATTACTATATTGTTCATGAATATGGTTTTATCCGCATTTTTAAAAAGCCCAGGGAATATCGCTTTGTTTATCATGGCTTAGATAATAGTACTCATAAGTATTTCAAAACTGCTGAAAAGGGCAGTTCTTTGGAGGCGGTGACTGTTGGAGAAGATGATTTTCCTTTGTGTGTTCGAAGTTTTAAAGAAGGCGATCAGATTGTGTTGCGCTTTGGTAATAAGCGTTTGAGTCGTTTCTTTATCGATCGGAAAATTGCTTATGAAGAGCGTTTGTCCTGGCCGGTAGTTTTGAACAAAAGGGGCGAAATTATTCTGGTTCCGGGTATTGGCTGTTGTGTCAGTCATTACTCTGCACAAGCAAATTGGTTTGTGATAAAATTAGTATCATAATGGAGGCTTATTATGCATCAGGATTGTGAAAAAATCTTATTCTCACATGAGGAGATTGAAAAACGTTGTATTGAGTTAGGTGAAGAGATGACGACTTTTTATCAGGATAAGAAAGTGCCAATCGTAGTAGGTCTTCTTAAGGGCTCAGTTCCTTTTATGTCGGAGCTTATCAAACATATTGATTTGGATATTGAGATTGATTTTATGGATGTTTCCAGTTATGAGGGTACGGAGTCAGTTGGTGATGTCCGTATTGTTAAGGATCTGGATCGTTCAATCAGAGATCAGAATATTCTTCTGGTTGAGGATATTGTTGATACCGGTAAGACTTTGGCAAAAGTTAAGGAATTGTTATATCAGAAGGGTGCCAGCGATGTTAAGATTATTACTCTGCTGGATAAGCCTAGCAGACGTGTTCAACATGTTGAAGCTGATTTTGTAGGTTTTAAGGTTCCTGATTGTTTCATTATCGGTTTTGGTTTGGATTACAATCAGAAATATCGTAATTTGCCATATGTAGGTATTTTAAAGAAGGAAATATATATTAAGTAGGAGGTAGGCTTAGTGCAAAATCCTAATGGTGGAAATCGACGTGCTGGTAGTTTTTTACCATATATCGTTGTAATTTTGTTTTTTATTTTAATGGCTGTTCAGGCTCCTTTGAGCAATAAGACGGATGATTTGAATTATCCGGGTTTTCAGAAGCTGCTGGAGACTTCAACAGTTAAGGAATGTAAGGTTTCTGTTGACTATAATACGATTAAAATCAGTGGTGTTTATATCAGCAGTTCCAATAAGGAAATATCTTTCAATACCGTTGTTCCAAATACGGAATTGTCGGTTGAGACCCTGGTTTCCAAGTTACAGTCTAAGAATATTTCGTTTACTGTTGTTGATGCCAATGCGTCAAATATCTGGATTGAGCTGATTGGTTCAGTAGTTCCTTTAATTCTCTTTGGGGCTATGGCTCTGTTCTTTATTTCCCGGGTTTCTAATAGCAGCGGTAATAAGCAGGCCTTTGATTTTTCAAAATCAAGAGCCCGTCTGGAAAGTGATATCAAGATCCGTTTTTCTGATGTTGCCGGCTGTGATGAAGAAAAAGAGGAAATGGCTGAAATTATTGAATATCTGAAGACACCAAAGAAGTTTGCTCAGATGGGAGCCCGTATTCCTAAGGGTATACTCTTATGTGGTTCTCCTGGTACCGGTAAGACTTTATTGGCTAAGGCTGTTGCTGGTGAGGCAAATGTTCCTTTCTATTCTATTTCCGGTTCTGATTTTGTGGAAATGTTTGTTGGTGTTGGTGCCAGCCGTGTTCGCGATATGTTCAAACAGGCTAAGCATACAGCTCCTTGTATGATATTTATTGATGAAATTGATGCCGTTGGTCGTCAGCGTGGTGCTGGTATGGGCGGTGGCCATGATGA
>DCGB01000059.1:29760-33067 GCA_002314515.1 Solobacterium sp. UBA1789
CCAGTTATTGGTTGAGATGGATGGTATGTCTGATAACTATGGTATTGTTGTTATTGCGGCTACCAATCGTCCTGATGTTCTGGATCCTGCTTTATTGCGTCCGGGTCGTTTTGATCGTCAGATTACTGTTTCTTTACCTGATTTAAAGGGTAGAACAGAAATATTAAAGGTTCATGCCCGCAATAAGAAGATTGCTGATGGTATTGATTTAGAGGCTTTGGCTCGTCGTACTCCAGGTTTTTCTGGTGCTGATCTGGAGAATGTTTTAAATGAAGCAGCAATTCTGGCTGTTAGAGAAAACAAGACAGAAATCAGCGTTAATAATATCGATGAGGCTATTGACCGTGTTATGATGGGTCCGGCAAAGAAGTCACGAACTTATGATGAACATACAAAGAAACTAGTTGCTTATCATGAGGCTGGTCATGCGATTGTTGGTTTGAATCTTCCTGATGGTGCAGTTGTTCAGAAAGTTACAATTATTCCACGTGGTAATGCTGGTGGTTATAATCTGATTACTCCTCGTAAGGAGCGTATTATTAATACTCGTCGGGAAATGATTGATACGATTACTTCATATATGGGTGGTCGTTCAGCTGAAGAGGTTTTCTTTGATGATATTACTACGGGTGCCAGTGGCGATATTCAGTCTGCTACCCGTTTGGCTAAGGATATGGTTACGACTTATGGTATGTCAGAATTGGGTCCTGTTCAGTATGACAGTGGTTCTTCAACTGTTTTCCTGGGTCGTGATTACAATTCGCCAAGTAATGCTTCTTCCCAGGTTGCCTATGAAATCGATCAGGAAGTTCGTAAGATCATTGATTACTGTCATGATTATGCCCGTAAGATCATTGAGGATAATAAGGATGATTTAATCAAGATTGCGGAAGCTCTGATTGAAAAAGAGACTCTGACAGCCGAAGAAATTAATGAATTACTGGGTCGTGTGGAAGAAAAGAAAGAACCAGTAGAACCTAAGAAAGAGGAAGTCAAGGTTGAGGAAGCAGTTGTTGAACAGAAGGAAACAGCTGAGGATGCGCCAGTTAAAAGACGCAGACGTCGTAAGGAAAGCGAAGAATAAGAAATGAAGCCATTCTCAGGAATGGCTTTTGTGAGGTTTAAGATGAGCAGTAGAGTAATAATAGGTACAGCTTTAAATAGTCATGTCCGTTTTTATCTGGGTGATACCAGAGAACTTTGTCAGACTGCCAAGGAGGTTCATGATCTTTGGCCAACATCATTGGCTGCTTTGGGTCGTACAATGTCAGTTACGGCCTGTATGGGTTTAATGCAGAAGGGCGAAGATGAGTCGGTTACAGTAACTATCAATGGTGGTGGTCCTTTGGGAACCTGTCTGGTTACGGCTAATAACCAGGGTCAGGTTAAGGGTTTTGTTTCTGACCCGCATTTATATCTGAAATATAATGAGTCTAATAAACTTGCTGTTGGTCTGGTTGTTGGTACTGAAGGTTATTTAAAGGTTTTGAAGAATCTGAAGATGAAACAGTCCTATACTTCGCAGGTCAAGTTGCAGAGTGGTGAGATTGGTGATGATTTTGCCTATTATTTTTCTGTTTCTCAGCAGACGCCGACGATAGTCTCGGTTGGCGTTTTAGTAGATGTGGATTACAGTTGCAAGAGCGCTGGTGTTTTATTGATAGAATTATTACCTGATCATACGGAAGAGGATATTGTTTATCTAGAGGGTCTTTTAAGGGATTTAGAGCCTATTTCTACGGTTTTAGAGCGTAATAATGACCTGGAAGCTTATATTAAGACTTTGTTTGCTGATGCGCTTGTATTGGAGGAAAAAGAGCTTTCTTTTTATTGCGACTGTTCAAGAGAACGCTTCCTGGCCAATTTCCTTACTTTGCCAAAACAGGATATTCTTGATCTGGCTAAAGAGGATGAGATTGAGGTTGTCTGTGAATTCTGTCAGAAGAAATATGTCTTTGATAAACGGGATATGGACCTGTTGATGAAATATGTTTCATATAGGTGATGTTGAAATAAAAACTCCGTTAATTATTGCCCCTTTGGCTGGTGTTTCCAATGGGGCTTTTCGTGATTTATGTTATGATTTTGGAGCTTCTTTGACTTATACGGAAATGATTTCTGATAAGGCAATTTTCTATAATAATAAAAAAACTCTGGATATGCTGGAAATTGGTGAAAGACATCCAATCAGTGTCCAGTTATTTGGATCTGATATTGAGACAATGGTCTATAGTGCCCAATATGTTGAGAAAAACACCAGGGCTGATATCATAGATATCAATATGGGCTGTCCGGTAAATAAGGTTGTTAAAACCGGAGCTGGCAGTGCCATGATGCTGAAAGAAGATGAAACGGCAATGATGGTAAAAAGGGTTTGTGAAAGTGTTAAACTGCCGGTTAGTGTTAAAATGCGCATTGGTTATGACAAACAGCACTGCAACTGCCTTTCTTTGGCTAAAAAACTCGAAGATGCCGGTGTTAAGGCTATTGCCATCCATGGCAGGACCCGCAGTCAGTTTTATGAGGGTCAGGCAGACTGGTCATATATCAAATTATTAAAAGATAATTTAAGCATCCCTGTTATTGGCAATGGTGATGTTTTAAGTGTTGAAGACTTTATCCGCATGAAAGAAGAAACAAATGCGGATGGCATTATGATTGGACGAGGCGTTATTGGCAATCCTTTTCTGATTGCGGAAATCAATAATTATCTGAATGGTAAAGAAAACTATGAAGTTGCCTATAACGAACGATTTGCCGCCTGCATTGCCCATTGTGAAAGATTGAGTGCCATTAAGGGTGAAACAGCCGCAATGCGGGAAATGCGTGGTATTGCCCCACATTATATCAGTGGTCTTTATAATTGCAGTAACTATAAAAGACAGATGGCACTGATGTCATCTTTGAAGGAATTAAAGGATATTCTTGGTGAATATGAAAAAAATCTGGTCAATAGACCAGAAGATGTTCGTGCTGTTTAATTAGAGTAACAATTTTAAGTGAAAGTTCATTATATTCTTCAGTATTAATCAGATGAATAACGCTGTCTTCCATTTCATCAAGGCAGTCATTCAGGGCGTCAAGATTCTTGCCATAGTATTCGGGAAAATTAAGGGCCGCCTGCAGATAGCTGTGGCCTTTTTTGTTTAAAAGGTCTATATCAATAAAATATTCATTCATACATCAAAATATAGGAAGCATAGTGGTCTTCAGTGTAATAGACTTCTTCATCTGAGAAGACAATTCTTTTGGAATTGCGGCTTCCACCCTGGTAGTCAATATCACATTCTTTATAGGAAGCATCAGG
>DCGB01000059.1:33103-35833 GCA_002314515.1 Solobacterium sp. UBA1789
CCAAAGGGATCACCGCCAATACTTTTGCCTTCAGCAATTTTCCAGAGATCATTATTGCCCTTCTTTTTCCAGCCTAAAGCTTTGGCATCATGTTTGGTGATATAGTTGGCAGGCAAATAGCCATAGTAGTGGATATAGGCGGCAACATTGTCTCTATCGGAATAGGTCTGATTTTCATAAATCAGATAAATCTGATAATCATTGACCTCTAGATAATCTTCTTCTTTACTTTCATCATAGGCGCAGACATATGAATTGTCGTTTTCATCATCACTGTAGCGTTTGAAACAGTTGTCTGGAATCTCATCCTTTTTGAAGGATTGGACCAGCTGACTGTCGTTGTTTTCAATTATTACGGGATCGGATTTTCGAAAAAAGAAAAGTCCGCTCAGAATTAATAAGACAATAATCAAGGGAATAAGTTTTTTCATTTTTATTTCCACATGGCTGTATAATTGCCATCACTTTCATAATATTCATCCATCAGGACAACACTGCGCCAATGGCTGATAAATTCATTTTTTGTATATGGTGTAATAATTACTCCACTATCACCATACCAGATACTTTGGGCAACATAGTAGTAGTCTTCATCAATACCTATAATGATGCCAATATGTGAATTAAGCTCATTGTTATGAACCAGGTCGCCAGCCTTGATCTGATTACTGTCAATCAGTGAGACAATATCCCAGCGGTTATCGCCGGTTTCACATAATTCATAGGCGGAAATATCGCCACAATGATAGCCGGCATTGAAAAGAACCCAGGTGACAAAGCCACTGCAGTCTAAACCATTTCTTTCAATTTCTTCAGCACTATGGGAATAAAGTTTATAACCCCAGGGTCCGGAATTGCTGCTGTCATAATATAAATCTTCAATTTTATATTCATTGAGATATAGTCCCTTATGATAATAGCGGCCCTGACCATCAACACCCCAGTTAACACGACCATTTTCAAAGAAATAATTCAGACGATAGGCAAATTCCAGACAGAGGAAGCGGGCAGCTGCCAAAGCTCCAGCTCGAGTATGGTATCCTGCTTCATTTATTCTGCTTTCCAGGATCTCATCCAGCAGGATGTTTTCTTCTTTGGAAATACTGCTTCCATCCAGGCATGGTCTTTCAAAGTCAAATTGTTCAGGTATGGCTTTGATCAGGTCAGTACATACTACTTCAATTTCTTTGTTTATATCTTTAAAAGAGATATTGATAACAGTGCTTCCTGCTGATTTGGGATGAATGATATAGTTATCATCGATTTCAATAATATTGTGGTCATAATCAAGAATTAGTTCATCAAAAAAGTAACCGGTTTTTTCTAATCTGATATTTAACTGATAGTAATCTTCAGAAGAAAGATATATTTTTTCTTCATCTACAATCAGGTCGTAGGTACCAATATTGTCGTTATTGCCAACTATCTGTGTCTTAAGGCCATTCTTGAGTGTAATATTGTATGACTGGTCACTAAGATTATTGGTACAGATACTGTTTTCAGCCTTTTGCCAGTTTTGACCATCATCAAAAGAACAGTAATATTTGCCTATTCTGTTTTTTGTAAAAGATATCTGCAGCTGTTTATCTTCATTTAAGCTGATTTCACAATCTTTGATGAGATCCTGCTTCATATAGAAAATCATCAAAGTGATTAGAATCAATAAGACAGATAATAAAAAGAAGTATTTTTTCTTCATGATTACATTATAGTCTCATTAGTCCAGGGCAGAAAGAAAAAAAGACCAAGTGGTCTTTTGTGTTTGAGGACTTAACTATGATCTTTTAATGGAGAATCACATCTGGCGCCTTTTTCATCTTTGTGATAAAAGAAGCAGTTATCACAAATATTGATATTTGGTTTATTGAAAGCATTCATAAAGGATTCACAACCATCGCCCTGTGGTTCAATTCCACCTACGACCTTTTCAAGTTCTTCAAAATCCAGTTTTTTCTTCTTTTCTTTCATAGTATCTTTCTCTTTTCACCTATTATTCTATATGACTATACTTACAAGACTATGACAAAGACTGTGAATCCAGATAGGCGGCAATATAATCTGCCCATTCATACTGTGCCATGAACGATCCCATATATAGACGACGGGCTATTTTTTCATTATTCAGGTAACGATAGTAGTCGCAGTCGAGTAACTCGGCATCGATGGCAATAGCGTTACGTGAGCGTACAAGAACCTCACCACAGCCCATTTCATTGAGCATCTTATTTAAGGAAGACAGGAGCTGCTGCATATAATTCTGGGTTGCGCTTGAATAGTCATCTTCAAAGATGATGGCTGCCAGTTCCTTGGAGGTGCAGCTTGTACCTTTTTTGGATACGAGATAGGCAAATAATTCTTTGGCCTTGCTGCGCTTAAAATGAACCATTTCACCATCGGCATTGTAGCAGTCAAAATTGCCAAAGCACTGAACACGCATAAGCTTTCTTTTTTCTTTTAATGGATAGCGCAAATCAGTCAGCTGTTTATTGACACTAAGCTTATTAAAGGGCCTTGTTAAATAACCAGAGGCTTTTAAGTCAAAGGCTTTGCCCTTATAGGAATCATCGTTGGCAATAATTATGATATTGATTTTCTTCTCATTTTTGAATTTATCCAGATATGACAATAACTGGTCATTGATAAAAAAGACTTCAATATCCAGATTATTGAGTTTAGTGCTGATATTATCGTTTTCATCTAAAATAACGATATTATCAATTATTTTTGATT
>DCGB01000121.1:0-217 GCA_002314515.1 Solobacterium sp. UBA1789
CACATAGTATATGACATACTATCCAAAAGACCAGCTATTGTTTCAGAATCCAGCTGGTTAGCCTGACAGCCATGGGTGATTATATGGTATTTTTTACCAAGTCCCAGATTTTTACATTCATCATCAAGCTGAAAATTGATATGTTCAACAGTATCCAAGGAACGCTTACGAGCTTTAGCAATTGAAGGTAATTCGTAATTTTTATTCATATATATTT
>DCGB01000121.1:291-977 GCA_002314515.1 Solobacterium sp. UBA1789
GGCAAGTACCTACACAAGCACCACAGTCAACGCATGTATCTTCATTACAAGCTGTCTTGCCATCATCATTTAATGATAATGAACCTGTTGGGCAAACACCACAACATGCACCACAACCGATACAAACATCCTGATCAACTTTTACTGGCATTTAAGAAACCTCCTTATTAACAAATAGATTATAACAAAATAATGTTAGCTATACAATATTAGGCAGCCTTCTTGATGCCCAATTCCTTCAACTGAATATCATCAACATTATTTGGAGCCTCAGACATTAGACACATTGCTGAAGCTGTCTTCGGGAAGGCAACAACATCTTTGATATTATCAGTATCCGATAAAATCATAATCAGACGCTCAAGACCAATGCCGACACCACAATGAGGAGGAGCACCATAATCAAAGGCCTCCAGGAAGAAACCAAAACGCTCTTTGGCCTTTTCTGGCGTTAATTCCAAAGCCTCAAATACTTTGGCCTGAAGTTCCTTGTTATGAATACGAACAGAACCCGATAATAATTCATAGCCATTTAAAACCAGGTCATAAGCGCGGGAATAACAGTGTTCCTTATCAGTTAACAGCTTATCCAGATCTTCAACACGTGGAGAAGTAAATGGATGATGTGCGGCCACATAACGTCCCTCTTCTTCCGAATATTCATACATTGGGAATTCTGTAATCCA
>DCGB01000121.1:1168-1658 GCA_002314515.1 Solobacterium sp. UBA1789
TTTCATCATCACTTAAGGCATTATTGATTGAACCACTGAAGGCATCATTTTCATATTTCAGATAAGCCAAAGCCTTAGCCTTATAAATCTTGACAAACTGATTTAATTCATCAAACTTCTTTCTTGATAACTTATCAGCACTGTTTTCAAAACGCAAGCCTTTGATAACGCCGCCTTCTTCAAGGCAGTTCTTAAAAACAGAAAATTCCGTATTTTTAAATAAATCATTGGCATTAAACATTTCATTGCCAAAGCGGATATCTGGCTTATCAGAACCATATTTATCCATGGCATCGACATATTTGATACGTGGGAAAGTCAGATCATCAACACCCTTGATTTCCTTAAAGATAGCCTTCATAACCTTTTCAACTTCACCCTGAATATCTTCTTCCTGGGCAAAAGACATTTCCATATCAATCTGAGTGAATTCCGGCTGACGGTCAGCTCTCAAATCTTCATCACGGAAACATCTGGCAATCTGGAAATA
>DCGB01000121.1:1697-5993 GCA_002314515.1 Solobacterium sp. UBA1789
CAATCTGGAAATAACGATCCATACCACCAATCATTAGTAACTGTTTATAAATCTGTGGTGACTGTGGTAAGGCGTAGAAGCGACCATGGTATAAACGGGATGGAACCAGATAATCTCTGGCACCTTCTGGAGTTGATTTTGATAAAATTGGAGTCTCAACTTCAACAAATTCATCTTCATGTAAAACTCTACGAACAATAGTTGTTACCTTATCTCTTAATAAAAGTTTTTCTTTGATTGGATTACGACGGATATCCAGATAACGGTATTTTAAACGCAGTTCTTCTAAGGCATCTGTTTCATCCGCAATAATCATCGGTGGAGTTTTTGATTTGGAAAGTGTCTCACAAGTGCTTGCCAGAACTTCTATTTCACCTGTTGGCAGCTTAAGATTAGGATTTTCCTTCACAGAAACCTTACCCTCTACTTCAATGACATATTCATTACGAACATCCTTAACTAAAGCTGAATGTTCCTCATCAAAAGTAATCTGTGTAATACCATAGCGGTCACGCAAATCAATAAAAACAATTGAACCCAGATTACGACGTTTGGCAACCCAACCTGAAAGTTTGACGATTTTACCGGCATCTTCTTTACGAAGCTGTCCACAAGTGTGTGTTCTATTCATTGTTATCCTCCATTAACTGATCTAATTTATCGATTAATTCATCTTTATTCAAAGAATACTGTTCCTTTGTCAAAGAATCTTTAAGGCTTACTTTATTTTCTTGANNTATACATTATTCTTCCTCCATTAAGTCGTCAAGGCTTTCTACATAATTCATTAAATCTTCATATTTAATACTTGTTTGTTCCTTACTTCTAGTATTCTTGATAGTAAGTGTTTTATTATTAAGTTCATCTTCACCAATAATGATAGTAAAACGGGCATTTTTACGATCAGCAGACTTAAATTGTGCCTTCATGGAACGCTTATAATAATTCAATTCTGTTGAATAAGAATTTGCCCTCAACATTGAAGCAATAATTAAGGCATAATCAGAAGCCTCAGTCATATCAATGACATAACAGTCAACACTAGGCTGATAATCCTCAAAGATACCCTCTGCTTCACCCAATATAACCAATCTCTCTAAACCAATCGCAAAACCGATGCCACTGATCTGTGGACCACCCATTTCCTTAACAAGTTCATCATAACGCCCACCACCAAATACTGTTGATTGTGAGCCGGATTCTTTACGGGTTGATACAACTTCAAATACGGTATCAGTATAATAATCCAGGCCTCTAACAAGCTTATCATCAATCTCATAAGGTATTTCCATGGCATCAAGATAGGCAAGAACCTTAGCAAAATAAGACGCTGCATCCTGTGTTAAGTAATCCTTCATCTTTGGCGCTGATAAAACAGCTTCACTTTCGTGGTCTACCTTACAGTCAAGAATACGTAAAGGATTCTTCAATAGACGATTCTGACAATCCGGACACAAAGTATCCTGATATTTGGCAAAATGGAGTTCCAGAGCCTTACGATATTCCAGACGTGAAGCACTATCACCTAATGTGTTGATTAAAACCCGGATATCATTTAAACCTAAGGCTTTAATAAAGAAATAACCCAAGGCAATAGTTTCGGCATCAATCAGAGGATTCTTATCACCAATATTCTCTACGCCTAATTGGGTAAACTGACGCTGACGTCCCTTCTGTGGTCTTTCATGGCGGAACATTTCTTCAATGTAAGCCAATTTAACCGGCAGTTCATTTGTTCCATAAAGCTTATGCTCAACAAAAGAACGAATAACACCGGCAGTACCCTCAGGACGTAAAGTCAGAGAATCTTTGCCATTCATTGAAAAAGTATACATTTCCTTTGTAACCATATCGGAAGTATCATTTTCTTTTTTGAAAACACCGGTATATTCAAAAACCGGAGTCTCTAACTGTTTATAAGCATAGAGATCCAAAAAATGAGAAAACAGAGTTTTTACTCTTTCTCTTTTCCAGAAATCTTCGGGTAAGACATCATATGTACCCTTTACTGTTTGATATGCCATAGGCCCTCCTAATTAAAAAAGGCAGCACTCAAGGGCGCATAAGCGCGGTACCACCTTAGCTTGTTTCTCTTGTCCTTATCGCGAACTCACGACCCGTTTTACAGATTACTCCGAATTGTCCCTCTGTTTTCCGATTAAAGGCTTGCACCATACCCTTTTCGCTGAAAATCTTTCAACAGATTCTTTTCTTCATCGACATCCTAATTTTACTATTTAAGACACGCAGATTCAACACCTACTTGATTGCTCTTTCAACCGAAATAACCGATTCAATCTTTCTAAGATTAGCCATAATCAGATCCAGATGATTATAGTCATCAACAACCATGGTAACAGCTGCTGTAGCCGTCAGACTTTCAGGATTGACATTGATATTTACTGCCAGCATATTGGCTTTATATTGCGATATGCAGGTAACCAGATCAGTTAACAGATAGGCACGATCCTTACAGTAAATATGGATACTGGCCTCAAATTTGTAATCAGGTTTTTCACTATCCCAGGCTACATCAATCAATCTGGCATGTTCCTTGGAGACATTTGGACAATCCCGACGATGTACCTTAATACCCTGACCCTTGGAAACAAAGCCGACAACATCATCACCATAAACCGGCGTGCAACATGGAGCAAGCTTTATCTGCAAACCTGAAATACCCTGAATGACAATACCCGTCTTGGAAACATCCTTCTGACGTTTAGTCTTATTCTTTTCCATGATGTTCTGTAAAACATCAGTATCAAGTTCTTTCTTGCCTAATTTGACCAGTCTTTCGATAACTGCCTGACAGGTCAAAGATTTACAGGCAATGGAATACATGAAATCGTTATAGTTAGGTGTTCTAAAGTAGGCATAAAGTTTCTCGAATTTTTCCTTATCAAAATATTCTTCAACATCAATGCCTCGGCGTTTCATATCATCTTTTAAAATGATTTCGCCCTGCTTAACCTTTTCTTCACGATCTTCAGCTTCCTTTTTCTGGAAACAAGCACGAATACGATTACGGGCTGAATTGGTTTTAACTATCTTCAACCAGTCTTCAGATGGTGTAGAGTTTTTGTTGGTTTTTAATTCAACAACATCGCCAGTCTTTAAAACAGTATTAAGAGGTACCATGATGCCGTTGACAATAGCGCCAACAGTCTGATTACCCACTTCCGAATGAATTCGATAGGCAAAATCAATAGGCGTTGAACCATTAGGCAAATCAATAACCCGACCCTTTGGAGTCATACAATAGACATTGGCATTAAAGACATCACCAATGACAGTATCCATATATTCTTTTGCGCTCTGTTCATCATCAGAAAAAGCCTTCATCCATTCAAATTCACGGACTATTTCACTCTGTTCTTTCCGTGTATCATACTGACCCTCTTTATAAGCCCAGTGAGCGGCAACACCTCTTTCCGCAATCTGATCCATTTCTTCAGTACGAATCTGAACTTCATAAATACGACCATCTGGGCCCACAATTGTTGTATGCAAAGAACGATACATATTCATCTTTGGCATGGCAATATAGTCTTTTAAACGACCTGGAATTGGACGATAGGTTGCATGAATATAGCCCAATATTTCATAACAGTTTAATTCTGTCTGAGTTACAATACGAATTGCCAAAAGATCAAGGATTTCGTCAAAACGCTTATTTTTGGTCTGCATTTTCTTATAAATGGAATAAAGATGCTTGGAACGGCCAAAAATTCTGAAAGGTATCTTATGTGCTTCCAGAACCTCAGATATTTCATCAATCATCACTGAAACCTGAGAATCTCTTTCTGATTTCTTGGCTTCAACAAGATGAGCTATTTCACGATACTTTTCATTATTTAAATAATAGAAACAGAGGTCTTCCAGTTCGTTTTTAATTTCAGCCAAACCTAAACGATGAGCGATTGGCGCATAGACATCCAAGGTCTCCTGAGCTTTCTGACGACGTTTTTCTTCCGACATATATTCCAGAGTTCGCATATTATGAAGACGGTCAGCCAGTTTTATTAAAATAACACGAACATCCTTGGCCATGGCAATAAAAAGCTTGCGGTGATTAGCGGCCTGATATTCTTTTTCATCCTTAAATTCCAGGTTTCCTATTTTGGTAACAGCCTCAACCAGCTCATAAATTTCTTCATCAAAGGTTTTAATAAATTCATCTTTAGTTACACCACAATCTTCAACAGTATCATGTAACAAGGCTGCACAAATAGTCTTTGGACCCGTCTTGAGTTTAGCAACCTCATAGGCCACATTTAAAAGATGAACGAAATA
>DCGB01000121.1:6073-11637 GCA_002314515.1 Solobacterium sp. UBA1789
ATCTAAAGACTCTTTAGACTTGATATTAGACTGTACTTCTTCGAAAAGCATTTCTTTTGTGAGGACTTTGTTTTTCATCTATTTAGCCTTTTAAATAAATATATTAAAATTATATTCAATCTATATCAAATCTTCAATCATGATAGAAATATTGTTACTGCGATATGTATCCGGTCGCAAATAGCCAATTAGATAAGTAAATTCCCTGTTTTTATATTTTTCATCAAAAGTGATAGCTGACACCCTGTTTGAAAGATTAAAACGTGTATATTTTTCCTTGAGAATAGTACGCTGATAATTATTATTTTTTAAAGCTATCAGTGGTTCCTTGACTTTTTCGCTATAAGGCTGAAAGAAAGCCAGCTCTTTAAGAAGATTACCGTTTATATCATCGAGATCAATTTCATAGACATCCTGCTGATACTCTTCATAGACTATATTCAAACTTTGCAGATATTTAATAAAATCATCATAATATTCTTCATTAAAACTCAAACCAACAGCCTGTTCATGGCCACCAAAGGTCAAAAGATTATCTTTAATCGGTGATAACAAGCGATAGATATCAAAGCCCAAAGGACAACGGCCTGATCCCTTATAAATGCCCTCGTTATGCGATAAAACAATGACACATTTATTATAAATATTCATTAAACGATTGGCACAAAGACCACAAATGCCCTCTTTGAATGACTCATCAGAAACAACAATAACCTTATCATTCTCGTTAATTAAAGAAACAGCTTTATTTGTCATATCCCTGGAATATTTACGTCGCAGGTCATTAATATAAGTGATACCGTTAATCTTACTTTGACAAAAACTGCGATTTTCCAGAAGATAACGAACCAGAAAATTGACATTGGCAAGACCATCCAGACGTGAAAAGGCATTGATCTTAGGAATAACATTGAAAGACAAGTCATCATAAGAATTAATCTTTTTGCCATTCAACAGTTCCAGCTGATAAATATCTTTTGTCTTAATGATATTCATCATCTCAGTACATAAATAACGATTATAAGCTTCAACATCAACCATATCAGCTAAAGTGGCTAAGGCAGCATAAGATAATAAAGTATCATCAGAATCAAAAAATGATGAATAAAGCAAATAAGCTAAAGCCGCACCACAAAGATTTTTATATCCTTCTTTCAAAATAGTTGGATGCAGATAAATATCACAATGATCCTGTTTTTCAAACTCATGATGATCAATAATAAAAACCTTCATTCCCTTTTCTTTAGCCTTAATTATCGCCTCATCCGCAACAATACCATTGTCCACCAGCAGCAACACATCAAAAGAATTTGCATAAGCTTTATCAACAATTGATTCATTTAAGCCATAGCCATCACGGACACGCGAAGGAATATAAAAATTATGGGCAATATCAAGTTTCTCCAGCAATCTTTTAGTAATGACAGTTCCACAAATACCATCACAGTCATAATCACCAACGATTAAAAACTTTTTATCACGATTTTCCAATAGCTTATCTTTAAATGCCAAAAGCGCTTCCTGATTATGATCAACTGTAAAGTCATTTAATAAAAAATCCGCTTTATTCAAAGCGTTATTTTTTAAATAGATATTAATTAAATCACCCTTAGCAGGAATCAGCCGATATTTCATAACAGAAAGAAAACAGCCAAGCCACCAGCTGCCAGCAATAATCCAATAAAACAGAACAAGGCAACCACTGTCGTTTCCTTATATCCCTTTAAAGTAAATGCATAATGAATAGGCGTATAAGAGAAAACCCGCTTATGAAAAAGCTTAACTGAAGTCAGCTGCAGGCAGACGCAGAACATTTCCCAGACAAAAACGCCACCAATAATAAATAAAATAATTTCCTGTTTTAATATAACAGCCAGAGCTGCAAATAAAGCACCCAAAGCCAAAGAACCGGAATCACCCATAAAAATCTTTGCCGGATGCCAGTTAAAGATTAAATAGCCAATCAAAGCACCCAAAACAGCACAAATTAAAATGCAGATATTATATTCTTTCATAAAAAAGGCAATAACACCAAAGGCGCTTAAGGCTATAAAAGAAACACTGGCACACAAGCCATCCATACCATCGGTAAAATTTACGGCATTTGCCTCAGCAAGATACATCATAATCATAAACAAAGGATAAAAGAATATTAAATCAACATCAATATTGAAATATGGAATATGAATTAATGTTGAAATCGAATCACGATAAACAATATATAAAACAAGAGTAAAAACAAATTCCAGAATAAGCTTAAAACGCGGAGTCAAACCAAGATTATTATGACGAACGATAATTGTCATATCATCCCAAAAACCCACCAGACAATAGAGAAAATAAGAAAGCAGAACAAATTGAATTCGCTTATCAAAAACTGCTGGCATATTAGCAGCCAGATAAATAACTAAAGGACATATTACAAAAAGTAAGCCACCCATAATAGGCGTTTTAGCTTTCTTTTTATATTCATCTAACGCATACTCGCTGACTTCCTGAGAAATATTGTGATTTTTTAAAACATGAATAAAAAACGGCATTAATAACGCGACAAAAACCAAAGATAAAATAAAGACAATCAGCAACATCCAATAAAAACTCATACCTTGAAATTATATCCTATTCTTCTTCATTTGTAACAACAACATCATTATCTGCACTATCAAAATAGACAATGACTTCTTCTGATTCATCGATAACCGTATTGCTGGATGGAACCTGGTCTTTAACAACACCATAGCCATTCAAAACAATATTTATACCACTCAAATCCCAGTATTCGATAATTTCTTTTCGTGACCAGCCTTTAAAATCTGGTAATTCGATATGTTCCTTTGATGTCAACAAGAAGACTTTCTGATAAGTATAAACATCTTCTCCAGCTTTTGGATACTGATCAATGACATAGTCGCCATTACCAATAATAACAACATCATAAGCTGCTAAAGATGAAACTGCATCATTTATCTGGCAGCTTAAATATGAAGGCATTTCAGACTTCTCAATTGGATCACTTAATTGTGCTTCATTTGGCTTATAGCCAACATCAGTAAGAATCGCTACTTTTCTTATCAGATTCTTAACCGGTGTAGAATGTGTATGATTATAATAATCATAAGGTGAAATATAGGCAAAATAAATCATATATTGAGGGTCTTCAGCTGGAAATGCCAGCATGACAGATGTGATAGAATCTTCTGATTCATAAGCACCATTGCTGATAAGTTCTGATGTGCCGGTCTTAGCCATAACATCAACTTCTTCAACACCATAATATTGGGCAGTGCCCTTTGGATCAGATACAACCCGGGCCAGCAAAGCCTGCAACTGTTCAGCCGTACTTTTACTGATAGGATTAGATACAACGGTTTTTTCACCCTGATAAACAACAGTTGAATTATCACTGTCAACAATTTTATCTATATAATAAGGTTTTAACATTTCACCATTGCCAAAAATAGCAGTATAAGCCTGAATCAGCTGCAGCATGGTAACTGAAGAACCCTGGCCATAACTCAAAGCCAGTTTTTCTGATGGATATGTATAATTTAAAATACCTGTAGTTTCTGAAATGCCATCTGTATCAACTTTGGAGAAGAAACCAAATTTCTTAACATAGTCAAGATAAGCATCAGAACCAACATAATCGCATAATAATGTTGATGTAGCGACATTTGAAGAAAAAATCAGACCATAATCCAGAGAAATTGTGCCCCAGCTTTTATTAGCTGCATTGTTGATACAGCCAAATGATGGTGAACTATAGGTACGATAAGGTTCATTGTTACTGGAATAGTAGCAGAAAGGTTCAGAATTGAAATAATCTTCGCTGTCATAGGTTCCCATATCCATGGCAGCTGCATAAATAAACGATTTCATAACCGAACCTGGTTCATAAGCCAATTGTGATCCATAGTCATTGTAGTCATCAATTTCCAGCACATTAGGATCAAAAGACGGTGTCTGTCCCCAGGCCAGAATCTTACCGCTGTCAATTTCAACAACTGCGCCCCAGGCTTTTGAAGCATTATTCTGCTCGCTTACTTCTTCAAAAGCTGTCTGCAGGGCTTCCTGAACAGAAGAATCAAGGGTCAAATAGACATCATAACCATTCTGTTCTTCGGTTATTTCTTCATACATGCCCGTTAAAATATAACCATTTTTATCCCGCTGATAGACATGTTTGCCATCAACACCACTAAGTTCCTCATTGAGATAACTTTCAAGACCCATTTTTCCTACTAATTTACCACTGTCATCACTTTGGGCGAAACCGATGAGATATGGTGAATAACTGATACCTTTAGGATAAACACGTTTATAGGATTCCTTAAAACCGATGCCATGAATGCCTGGATAATTTAAAATTTCTTCCATTGTTTCCTGTGACAGATTTCGACCAATGGAACCAATTTCAGTCTGATATAAATCAGGATTATAAGTCAGATAATAATAAATATCCTGCTGATCACCATCTAAAATAGAAGCTAAAACCTGAGAAGTAAATAAAGGATCGTCTACATATGCAATCTGATTTTTATTACCTAAACGGTCTTTATCAAGATAACAGATGATATCATATGTTTTCTGATCCTGAGCTACTACTTCTCCATTGGAATCATAAATATTGCCCCTTTTGGCAACTATCGTTTCTGAAACCATGGAAGTAGAAGAAATATAGGGCTCTAAACTGGTATTTGAACGAATATGAACATGAAAAACGCTGACCAGTAATAAATTGATCAGCACTGCTGCAATGACAAAAAATACTAAAAAATATATAAGTTTTAATGAACGATTAATGCGTTTCATTATTTTTCCATGCTGGCAATCGAAATAGTATTGTCCTGATTCTGATCTAGACCGGCATCCTTGGCAATAACATAAATGCGGTCTTTGTTCTGAAGGTTCTGTATTTCCATATTCAAAGTAAGATTATCACTTTTTAATGACAATATTTTATCATTCATACTCTGAATATCGATAGTATATCCGGTAATCCATGTGTTGACAAATAAAGAATCGAATAAGAATGCCACAACTGCTAAAAAACATAAAATTGATGTAATTTTTTCGAGTTTATTTGATTTTTTCTTTTTTACAATCTTACCCATTTTTAATAATCCCTCTTAATTTGGCACTTTTAGAACGATGGTTATTATCCAATTCTTCTTTAGTTGCGACTATCGCTTTGTGATTTAGAAGTTTGTAAGGAGCTTCTTTGATTTCTTCCGGTCTTAGGGCAATACGCTTATCATCTATTACCGTACTTAATTCCTTAAATCTGTATTTCACCAGTTTATCTTCCAGTGAATGGAAGGTAATGATAACTACTCGACCATCTTTGTTTAGAATCTGATCAAATCCCGCCAGGAATTCATTTAACGAATCCAATTCGCCGTTTACCGCAATTCTCAATGCCTGGAAACATTGTTTAGCAGGATGACCCTTTTTACTTAAAACCTTTTTTGGCAGAGAATCTTTGATAATATCAACCAGTTCAAAGGTTGTTTCTATCGCTTTTTCATTTCTTTTTAAACAGATATTTGCGGCAATCGGTCCAG
>DCGB01000044.1:0-601 GCA_002314515.1 Solobacterium sp. UBA1789
GGCGATATCCGTGATTTGACTTACAGTGAATTAAAAGATGGTACAGCTGATTTTGAAAAAGCAACTATTGATGATAATACAACTTTGCTGGATGCCATGTTACAGCTTGGTATCTGTAAGTCCAAGCGTGAAGGCCGTGATCTGATTAATGGTTCATCTATTGCCGTCAATGGTGAAAAAGTTACTGATAGTGAATTTGTTTTAACTAAGGAAGCTGCTTTCAACAAAGAGCTGACAATCATTAAGAAGGGCAAAAAGTTCTGGTATGCCGTTAACTTTGCGTAAGTTCTTTAGCTGTTTTTTATTAATTTTATTATTAGCCGCCTGTGATAATGATGGCTTTTCCAAAGTTGATTCCCAGGATTTATATATGGATATGATTGAACTGCTGCAGGAGAGAGAACAGTTTGCCACTTCTTCTTCGGTCTGTCAGATTCAAAGTGAAGTAGCAAAAATAGAAGACGGTTATCGTTATTACATAACCATTGATAATCCTTCTACTGCCATGTATGATGTTGAAGCTATAGCCATTGAAAAGGATGTTGATTATTCCAAAATGATGGCTGCCAATATTGGTATCTTTGATGAAAAAGAATATTCC
>DCGB01000044.1:639-2756 GCA_002314515.1 Solobacterium sp. UBA1789
GTATCAAGGGTTTTACCATTTCTGGTACTTCGGTTAATAAAAATATTGATCTTTATCTTTTATTACAATGGAAAAATCTTGATGGTGGTGTTACCAGCAGTGAATTTATTGTTTTGAATCTTGCATATGGAGCATAAATGACCAGAAATCTTAAAAAAGAGAGTCTGATGATTGGTATGCTGACATCTTCCTTTGGTATCTTTGTATCAAAGGCTTTGGGTCTTCTGTACTATTCACCACTTTCATCTTTAGCGGGTGAGAGTAATATGGCTTTCTATTCGATAACATATACCTATTATGATCAGTTATTAAAAATATCTTCTGCCGGTATTCCTTTTGCGATTGCGGCTTTAACTGCCCGCTATTATGCCAAAGAAGACTATAAAACGGTTCTGCTGGTAAAGAAAATGGGTACTTCAATGATTATGACCCTGAGTTTTTTATCAGCTATCGTTTTTTTATTTGTTTCAACACCACTGGCAAGACAGTCAATGGGTGCTTTTGCCTCTGAAGCTGATATCAGGGCTCAACAGGCGTTGTTTAGAATTTTAATTATTGCCGTCATTCTGGTTCCTTATTTATCTTCAATCAGAGGCTATTATCAGGGTCTTAAGCGCTTAGATCTTTATGCTTCTTCCCAGGCTTTGGAACAGTTTGCCAGAGTCTTTTGTATTCTCTTTTTTGGTTATATTGTAATCAAGGTTTTTTCTTTTGAAAGAATATGGGCTATTTATATTGCCATTGCAGCAGCTGGTGCTGCAGCTTTGATTGCCATTATCTTTTTTAAATTGATGGTTAAGGAAGATGATAGAAGAATCAAAGAGCTGATAACTGAGCAGGATACTCCGTCTGAGACAAAGAAACTGATTTTTGCGGAAATCATTACATTGGGTCTTCCTTATTTAATGATTTCTTTATTGGGTTCTTCTTCAGCTTTAATTAATACGACATTCTTTATGGATGTGGCCACATCTTCGGGTATTGCGGTAGAAGAAGCCAAGTTATCTTTGGGTATTTTACAGGCTAATTGTCTGAAATTATCTTCAATTCCTCAGGTTCTGACATTGGGTTTTTCATCTGGTCTGGTTCCTTATTTATCTGAGTCTTTGGAAAAAAGGGATAATGAAAAGATTTCAGCCCAGATTTCTTTAATTATTGAAACCTGTTTATTTATTCTGATTCCTTTGATTTTTATCTTTGTCTTTTTTGCCCGTGATATTTATTTTATTATGTATGGCAATTCCAATCTTGATTTGGGTACTTCCTTATTCAGATTCAATTGTCTGGTAACTTTTATTGAAACTATCTGTCCAATTGTATCTTCAATCATGATTACTTCAAGACATCGCACTTATGCGATTGTGACTTTGCTGATAACGGTTTTCATTAAATATATCAGCTTTGTAATTCTGGTTAAATATTTTGGTGCCTATGGCATGATTGTCAGCACAGCTATTGCCAATGGTTTTGTTCTGTTTGCCTATATTCTGAAGTTGGAATTAACTTATGATCTGCATTTTATGCGTACTATTGTTAAGTCAATAAAAACAGCCATTGCTTCTTTAATTATGGTTCTGCCGGCTTTTATTCTGCATCATTTTATTAATATCGCCTATGATTCAAGGCTTGTCTGTCTGTTTTTCATGGGCGTTCTGGGTCTGGTAATGCTGGGATTGTATTATTTTTCTTCTGTCTTATTTAAACTGCCACAGGAGCTTTTTAATACGGAAGATGTTTCACCTAAGGCTTTACTTCGCCGTTTCCGCTCTTAGACGATCCATAACACCTTTTATTAATTCCGGTGGGGTAGATGCACCAGCGGTAACATAGATATTATCGAGACCTCTGAGGTCTTCTTTTTTTATTTCGCTTTCATCATTAATCAGATAGACATGAGGACAGCCGTTGTTTCTGGCTATGTCTACAAGTTTAGCTGTATTGTTGGATTTGACATCACCAACTACATAGATGGCATCGGCATCTTTGGCTTCTAAGATGGCTTTTTGTCTTGATGAGGTGGCGTTGCATATTTCTTCAATAAATCTGGCATTAGGATATTTATTTTCAATTAATTCAAACATTTCCTTCAGTTCCAGAAAGGACATGGTTGTCTGATT
>DCGB01000044.1:2769-2919 GCA_002314515.1 Solobacterium sp. UBA1789
GATTGGTGACTAGGATTTTATCGTTATTTATAGTTAAAATATCAATGTCTTCTTTATTGGATACTAAATGTATTCTATTGGAAATAGAAATAATAGCTTCAGCTTCCGGGTGTTTCTTTTTGCCAAAATAGATGACATCGTAGTTATCTT
>DCGB01000111.1:0-477 GCA_002314515.1 Solobacterium sp. UBA1789
GGCAGAGCCCATCGGCATGATGCTTGCAACCATTCCAATGAAAGCATCCCAATCTGCTTTACTCATGTAATAACAGATTCCCAAAAGACTTCCAAATGATTTTCTCTTCAAATCAAAGCCTTTTTCAAGCAATAAATTTGTCCACCCGATCTTTGACAAATTGCACGGGATGCCGACAGCACAGGATTCAAGATTAGATCTTTTGATTCGCATTTCTTTGTCCTCAATGACTTCCGGCAAATCCAGTTCGTATACTGATAAAGAGCTGTCTTTGTTTCGAATGGCAAATGTATCATATCCGGAAGCAAAAATAATATACTGTCTACAACCCAGTTGAAGTTCATTATTCAGCATTTTTTCACAGAATGCACTTCGTCCGAGAACAGACGGAGACAGCTGTCGGTCCACAATAAGACGCAGCCCTTCCTCTGCAGTTCCCCGAAACCCCGGAAGAAAGAAACTGATTCCGTCGATCAA
>DCGB01000111.1:491-2518 GCA_002314515.1 Solobacterium sp. UBA1789
CAATTTGATTATACTCGTTGCCCAACAAAGCTTCCGCTGCGCAATCGGCAAAAATATGAGTTTTGTTGTTTTTGTAGTGGTACGCTCTTGCAAAGCAGCTTACCTTAGCTGTTATATTTTCCATCTGATATTTCCTCCTGATTATTGTGGTAAATACTAATTACACCTAATAGGAGTGATTTACAAGACTTAATTTTTTTAACAAAATATGATAATATACAACTATCGAAGAAGGAAATTTCTTCGTTTTTTTATTACGAAGCTGTCCCTTAGTGCCTGCAGTGAAATAGAAAAAAGCCTTAATTTATACTTTAAAATAACATCATATAAGTCTGATGGTAATGATTAAACCTTACCATTGAATATAAAACACTTGTCGTGAATCTATTGGAATATTTTATAATTTAAACATAAAAGGAGGAACCGCTATGCAAATTATCGACGCCAAACAACGTAAGGCAAATATCTATTTTGAAGACCATGGTTTTAAATTTATTCTTGACCTTGATTGGGCTAAAACCAATGATTATCCAGATTTAGTTGCTGCCAACAGTGTCTGTGATGAAAAAGGAAATGTCTATGTGGCAACCCGTAATAAAGAATATCCCCTTTTATATCTAGACAAGGATGGTAATGTCCTGAAAAGCTTTGGACAGGATTTATTGGATACTCCTCATTGTCTTTTTTATACCAAAGATAAGACTTTACTTTGTACAGATAGCGGAGCTCTCCATGTGATTAGAGAAATATCAACTGATGGAAAAGTTCTTAGAGACTTTGGCAGCTTTAAACAGCCATCAGATAGCGGTTATGATCCTGATGCAGCTAAAAAACTGGTAGAACAGGGTTTATATCCGCAGGAAAAATTAAATGATCCAACTTTTGTCATTCGCAGTAAACTGAATTCTATTCAAAGAGCTGCTGAACCCTTTAATAAACCAACAAAAATGATTGTTGCCAGAAATGGTCAATATTTCGCAAGTGATGGTTATCGTAATGCTGCTATTCATCATTTTGATAAAGATGGAAATTATCTGAAAACCTGGGGAGGACCAGGAACTGAAGCTGGACAATTCCGCCTTCCGCATTCTATAGCTGAAGATGATAAAGAAAGACTGTGGGTTGCCGATAGAGAAAATGATAGGCTGCAGGTTTTTGACCATGATGGCAATTTATTAGCTGTTATCAACAATTTACTACAACCATCAGAAATCTATATTGATAAGGAATATATCTATGTTGGTGAATCAAAAGGTGGTATTACGATTCTGGACTACAATTATCAGATAGTCTGTCAGATTGGTTATCCGGGTTCTATTCTTCGCTGTCATGGTTTCAATAGTGATGGTAATGGTAATTTCTATATCTGTGCCCTATGGATCAATGGCAAAAATACTTTATTACGATTGAGAAGAATTTAGTGATAATATTAGTATTATGAAAAATATCGAAATCGCAAAAGAATTATTATGTGATGACATCACCTGTGTTATTGCGTCTGATGAAGTCATCTATCGTTCCAGAAAAAGAGGTATTGCCCCGGTATTGCAGCATTTAAATAATAAAAATGATATCTCTGGTTCTGTAGTCGCTGATCGCATTGTTGGTAAGGCTGCTGCCATGTTGTTTATTAAAGCCGGTATTGCAGAAGTTTATGGCGAAGTAATGTCCAGTAAAGCTATTGAACTGCTGGAAGATCATCATATTCCTTGTACCTGCAAGGAAAAAGTTGATATCATCATCAATCGTCAGGGAACTGATATCTGCCCAATGGAAAAAACTGTTCAGAATATTGATGATATTGATGAAGCTATTATTGCCCTCAATAATAAGGTCAAAGAACCGGCTCAACAAAAATAAGTACCATTGGGTACTTTTTGTTTATATGGAATTACTAAATAATATATAATTACATTTATATGAAAGAGAAGACAAAATGATAACGATATTAGTCAGCGGAGCCAATGGACAATTAGGTTATGAGGTAATAAAGACCCTTAAAAAACAGGGTCACATTGTCTATGCCT
>DCGB01000111.1:2533-3176 GCA_002314515.1 Solobacterium sp. UBA1789
GCAAATAAACAGGACGATAAAAACTTTATTGAATTAGATATCACAGATAAGGATGCTGTAAATGCTGCTTTGGCCAGTATCAAGCCTGATGTTGTTGTACACTGTGCTGCCTGGACCAATGTTGATAAGGCCGAGGAAGAAGAGTACAAAGAAACTGTCAGACAAGTCAATGTCGAAGGCACTATCAATATAGTTGAAGCAGTAAAAAACACTGCTACAAAACTGGTCTTTATCAGTACTGATTATGTATTTGATGGAAGCGGCAGTACGGCACATAAAACAGTTGACAACAATTTGAAACCACTCAACTACTATGGTCAGACTAAACTGGAAGCCGAACAATATATCAGAAACAATTTAAGCAATTACTTTATTGTACGAACATCCTGGTTATATGGTATAAATGGTAACAACTTTGTTAAAACCATGATAAGACTGGGAAAAGAAAAAGATGAAATCAGTGTTGTAAGTGACCAGGTCGGCAGTCCAACATATGCATCTGACCTATCCCAGCTGCTAGCCCAAATGTGTCTAAGCACCAGCTATGGTACATATCATGCAACTAATATGGGCAATTATATCTCCTGGTATGATTTCTGCAAAGCTATATACAGACATGCAAACATCAACATCAAAGTCCTTG
>DCGB01000111.1:3246-8382 GCA_002314515.1 Solobacterium sp. UBA1789
GAATAGTCGTCTTGATAAAAGTGACTTAGAAAAAAATGGTTTTACTCCCCTGCCGGATTGGGAAGATGCATTAGTGCGATTTTTAAAGGAAATTGAAGATCTATGGCAAAAATAAGTGTAGAAAAAGATATTAACGGCATTAAAGGACTCTGTCTTATCAGCCCTAAGGTTTTTAAAGATGACCGTGGCTATTTTGTTGAAACCTACAATATTGCTGACCTGCAGGAAAATGATATCAATTATAACTTCGTTCAGGATAATCAGTCATTAAGCACAAAAGGTGTTCTAAGAGGACTTCACTATCAGATTAATTATCCCCAGGCTAAACTGGTTAGGATTATCAAGGGTTCTGTTTTTGATGTTGCGCTTGATTTAAGAAAAGGCAGTACAACATTTGGCCAGTATTATGGTATTGAACTAAATGAAGAAAACCAGAAACAGTTATTAATTCCCAGAGGCTTTGCCCATGGTTTCCTGGTTTTGAGTGATGAGGCAATCTTTTCTTATAAATGCGATGACTTCTATCACCCAAACGATGAGGGAGGAATCATCTGGAATGATGAAAATATTGGTATCAGATGGCCAGGTATCACAAAAGATGAAAACGGAAAATACTTCTTTGATAACAAAGAAATCATCCTTTCTGAAAAAGATAAAATTCTTCCTTCTTATAACGACTATTTAGTCAATAATTTTTCTTCTAATCAACAAATACCAGAAAACAATATAAAACAATAAAGCTATAGCATAAAACAACATGCCATAGCTTTTTTTAAATACCAGCATAAAAACAACTGATAAAACAAATTCAAAAATCAGACAGCATAGAGAACCTGCTGTTTTGGCAGGTCCTGCCTTATACTCCATGATTAGGGCAAAAATTACCCATACCATAAATACACCAACTAGAACACCTTCAACACCGTTGATGAAACGACAGGAAAGGCAGATAAAAGGAAGCAAAAGAATATCAGCTAACAGACAGACTTGCAAAAGAAGCTGTTCTTTTCTTTTGACCCTGAGATAATTATTGCCAAAAATGCTGATGATTGTTGAAAAGACAATGGTTGGCAATAAATAGGCAATATAAATAACACTTTCGCTATATTTAGGTAACCACAGAAGCAATATCTTACGCATTGGAAAATACATCATAAGTGACATTAGAAGCAACGGAGATATATTGATTCGAAGTTTATGATAGAGATCAGCTGCCTTATCATCATCAATGCGTTTTAAGGCCGGGAAGCAGATAGCGCTGACCGTCAGTACCACATTGCTTAAGACATTAATAATCTTAAACGCAAATGCCGTCTTGCCAAATTCTTCCAGGGAATAGAATTTCTGCACATAAAACTGGGCAAAACCAAAAAGTAAAAGGAAACTCAAATTGACAATCAGTATCTTATAACCGACCCTGATATTATCCCTGGCTTCGGATATTATCAATGGTATCTTTGTTATCTTACCCAGCATCAAACCTTTAATATTACCGGCTGTCAACAAAACAGCTAAGAGCAGACTGAAGATATCGCAAAAACAGAAAAACAGGGATTCTCTAACACCAATAAACAGGAAGGCAAAAACAATGATTGCATAAATTATCCGATAAAACAGAATCTGAAGATTATAACCATTGATGCGATTGACCATCTGAAAACAACAGGAAACATAGCTAAAAACATTATGAACAACAATGGAAATAGCAATTGCAAGATATAAAGACCAATTATTCGGCTGAAACAGCAGGAAGACAACAAAGAAAAACAGTATCGAAGCAAAACCACTAACAAATAAAAGGACAACCAGCTGTGATCTGATCTTTTCCTTATCGATACTTTCATAATCAAATTTGGCATATTTGATCAAAATACCGTCCAACAATCCAAAATGGAAAAGACCTGCATAGGATCCATATAAAAAATAAAGCTGTAAATTTGCATACTGCTCAACATCAACAAGCTTAGGTAGAAAAATATTGATAAAAAAACCAATCAGAACCGAAAACGCCTGAACTCCCACGGTTTTGATGATATTAGCCTGCAGTTTTCTACTCATAATATCTTCCCTTGAGATCTCTAAAAATTCTCAATAGCCAGTATTTTATTACATTTGTATATGTCCAACCCGTTGTGTAAGCAATAAGCGGATAAAGACTTTTCCACTTTTTTACTATTTTATATTCCGCTTTTTTGTACTCTCTATTCTTGTGACCACGGGAATTATGAATAAAATTCAAACCCTGAACCAGAACTTTTATCTTCTGCTGCTGAGCCTGAAGAGAAAGATCGACAGCATAAAAATGCCAGTTATCACAGGTATTTTCATCAAAACGCAGATTATTCAAAACCTTTTTATGCGCAGCAAACACGCATTCATCTACAGTCATGACCTCACAGACATCTCCATGGGAAAGGGAATCATATTTCTTATCCTTTCCTTCCTGGATACAGGAAACGATTCTGGTATGACGACCATTTTCACCAAAAACAGCACCAGCAGCACCAACCATCGCCCACTCTTTCAGACAGGTTTCAGCCATCAAATTGAAATCATTCTTATCAAAGATGATATCCTGGTGAACAAAAACAATAAGCTCATCATCGCCAATATTCTGTAAAGAAAAATTCAAAGCCTCAGCAGCACTATGATAAGTATTAGTTGTATTATCAAGACCAATGATATTGATGTCACTCAAACCCTGAAGACTATCAAGCATTTGCCTATATAACTTACTGTCATTATAAACACAGACGACATTAATCAGCGGTTTTTTCATCTCTTCTATAGGCCCTTCTTCCCCTTTTATTTCCCAATAATCGAGCTATACAGTCAATAATAAAAGCTGCTATACTGATTACTCTGCCCTCTTTCAAAAGTTTTTTGACAACATAAAGGAATAGCTTCGATCCCTCAGAAACATCTGACGCACCCTTTATGAGATTCTTGTTTTTTTCCAGTTCATAACCCAGAATAAAATTACGCTGATACTGCTGTCTGAATGTAAAGTTATGAGAATGATAGACCCTGGCTTCACTGGCATAATAGATGGCAAAACCATTATTTATAACCTTGGCAGCATAAAACATGTCTTCATTGGTTTTCGCATCAGATATAAAACCACCAAGTGAATCGAAAGTCTCTTTTCGATAAGCTGCACAGACATCAGAACTAAAATAGGTCTTGATTCCCAATTCCTTGATTTTATCCTGATTTTTTAAAATAGAGTGTTCAGGAAAATTAAAAGAACGGACAAGTTTTTCTGCTGGACCGGCTTTATCGTAGGCAATCTGACGGGCAAATGTTACAGCAATCGACCCATTCTCCTCCATGGGCTTTATCAGATTTTCAATAAGATATTTATCGTAGGGCAAGGCATCCTGTGTCATGAAAATCAGATAATCCCCTTTACATTCTTTGGCTGCCATATTACGGGTCTTGCCATGACCAAAGTCTTTTTTTGAAATTATCTTTGTCTTTACATTAGAAAAACTTTTTGCTATTTCCACTGTTCTATCACTTGATGAAGAATCTACAAGTAATATTTCGCTTGGAACCAGCGTCTGTTCGCTGATGCTTGTCAACAACGTGCCTATACTCTTTTCACCATTTAATGTTGGTATTACAAGACTGATTTTCATACTAAAAACTCATTATTCCCCATAAAGTAGATATGTAATCTTTTGAATAAAAAAAGAAGGCATAAACCAGTAGCAGATAGATAACTGCTGCTACTATGCTATATTTTATTTTATCCTTTCTCTCACCTGTCTTGTAAATATTGTTAAGAATAATAGATACAGCGATATAAAGGATGAATAAGACATTTCTTTGGATGCGATACATGTCAACACCCAGAACATAGGCAGGAATAGAAAAAATAACCGCCAAGTTGATTAGTTGAGATAATTCAATAAAAGCTTTTTCTCCATCATTCAGTTCCTTTGATTTATATCCACTGCTCAAATAAAGAAAAGCAACAGCAGCAAAAAGTGCTTTAGCCGTAAATCCCGGGATACTGAAACCAGAAACCAGCGCATGACTTAAGAAATAATCAACATTCATAAAACCGGCAATCCAGTTTCTAAAAAGCGGATTTGGAAAAATAGCAAGTGCAAATACTTCCAGCACAATAAAAGAAGATATCACAATTTCTTTGAAGTATTTTTTATCCTTCAATAAGACAATAAACAAAAAGAACAGATAAAATATGCTTGCTGTATGGAATAAGGAAGCAATAATAATAAACAGCAGAGGTATGATTATTTTCTGATATTTATTACGCCAGAAAATATAGATACCGAAAAGTGCAATATTAAAAGCCATCGATGACCTGATTTGAATCAGATCAATAGGCAAAGAATATAGCATATAAAGCGACATCGTAAATGCCGGCAATGGCGAATATCGATAAATAAGATAAACTGGAAAAGCAATCGAAAGAAAAACCAGGATGCCAACATACACAACATAAGGTATCTTTAGAAAATTGATGACATTGACAAACAATGTAAAACCGACTTCGCTAATGTCCAGAATATTAGCACTGTAATAATAACGATATGAATATGTATTATAGTCTGGACTATGCATGGTTAAGGCATACATCAGCAACATAAAAACAGCCATATCTAAAACTAGATATTTATTTTTTCNNNACCACATACAACAAGTAAAAAATAAATACCTAAAGTAATTGTCATATTTAGCCAAGAAGTATCTGGGAGACAATGCGCCAGAATCCGCATTTCAAAGTCCTGTTTTTTAGATAGAAAGTTAGACGCCTAATCTTATTTTTTCTGCCGATATAGGCATATTGGTAAATCAGTGAGTTCTTATCGGGATTAAAACAGCTGACAAATTCTTCAGCCTGTTTCCAGGTTTTTTGAAACATCATCTTGGCTTCTTTGATTTGTGTTATCTTATGAAAAAAATGTCTAATACTCTTATAGGAAACTGCACCTAAAACATTGCCAGCATGTTGACGATATTTAATGGTTGCATCCTTGATAAAAACAATTTTGCCATATTGAGCAGCAACAAGACCAAAGAACCAGTCATGCATGATTATATTATCAATATTGCTTATTTTTAATGACAGATCCCGCAGACTGCGATTGATCATCATTGTACAGC
>DCGB01000111.1:8421-8854 GCA_002314515.1 Solobacterium sp. UBA1789
AGATGACAAAGTGATTCCTCTTCAACATTAAGATGTTGAAAATCACTCATTTTTTTACTAATTATATTTAGATTCTGATCAACAACCTCTAATTCGCTATGAACAAGCAGCGGTATCTCTGGGTCTTTTTTTTCAGGTATGTAAGCNNTGTAAGCTAAGCTTTTTTCAATTTTATCACTTAGCCAGAAATCATCCTGGTCACACAATAAATAATAATCAGCTTCAACATTGCGTAAAAGAAACATGAAATTTGCTTTTGAACTACCGCTTGGTGGTCCATCCAGGATAATCATTTTCTCATTAAATTTATTTTGCCATTTATGCAGTATTTCCATGGTCCTATCAGCTGATCCATCGTCATGAACATAGATAAAAAAATCCTTGAAAGTCTGTTCTTCCAGCGACTTCAATTGTTCATCAAGATATTTTTCAC
>DCGB01000122.1:0-443 GCA_002314515.1 Solobacterium sp. UBA1789
ATCAACCCCGCCGTTATTTTAGGAGGAACTATGAAAAAATTAATTGAGTTTCGCAATATCGTCAAAGAATTCGATGGTTCAGTTGTTTTAAAGGGTATTTCCCTGGATATCTATGAGAATGNNTGGGACCTTCGGGTTGTGGTAAGACAACTTTGCTTAGAATACTGGGTGGCTTCCTTGATCAGGATGATGGTCAGGTTATTTTTAATGGTGAAGAAATTTCTCAGGTTCCGCCTTATAAGCGTCCAATCAATACTGTCTTTCAGAAGTATGCCTTATTTCCTCATTTGAATGTCTATGAAAATGTTGCCTTTGGCTTGAAAATCAAGAAAATGCCAAAGGATCTGATTGATCCAAAAGTCAATCGTATGATACAGCTTGTTGGACTTGATGGATTCCAGGAAAGAGATGTTACGATGTTATCTGGTGGTCAGCAGCAGCGT
>DCGB01000122.1:455-3042 GCA_002314515.1 Solobacterium sp. UBA1789
ATTGCCAGAGCCCTGGTAAATGAACCTGATGTATTGTTACTTGATGAACCACTTAGCGCCTTAGATGCCAAGTTACGTAAGGAAATGCAGCAGGAATTAAAGCGTATTCAGCAGGAAGTTGGTATTACCTTTATCTTTGTTACTCATGATCAAGAAGAAGCTCTGACAATGTCTGATAAGATCGTTGTTATGCGTGATGGTCTGATTGAGCAGGTTGGTACACCAATGGATATCTATAATGAACCGGCTAATGAATATGTTGCCCGTTTTATTGGTGAATCCAATATTATTGATGGCATCATGAAAAAAGACTTCCTGGTTAACTTTGATGATAAGGATTTTGAATGCGTTGATAGTGGTTTCAAGGATAAGGAAAAAGTTGATGTCATTATTCGCCCGGAAGATATTGATATCGTCAAGAAATCGACCGGCAAATTAAATGGTCAGGTTATTTCTGTCCTGTTTAAGGGTGTTCATTATGAGGTTATTGTTGAAACCAAAAAGGGAGCTTCCAAGACCGTAAAATTACATGTATTTGAAGATAAGGATATTTTCAATGAAGCTGCCAATGAGAAGATGCATGCTACTGACTTTATCATGGCTTTGGAAGATGTTGAAGAACTGACAGATGAAAATATCATTGCCCGTGCCAACGCCCAAGCCTGGAAGGCAGATGATGAAAGTGATATTTCCATTTCTTCTGTTGAACATAATATTAGGGCAGAAGCTGGACGTTATGATGTCACTTTCAAGACAGAGGCAAATACACTTATTTCTGTTCATGTTGAAGTTGTTCAGCCAAAGGTCAATACCGACAAAGAAGATAATATCGGCATTCAGGCTTTTGATGTCTATAAATCTGTTGATGAAATCAGAGAATCCATGGCTATTTCGGTTGATCTGATCACTTGGGCTGATGCCTATGCCTGGTATCTGGATAATGAAGAGGAAGTTGAAATTGATGATGTCCGTTTTGACTTTGATCCAAATAATATTGAAGCAGGTAACTATGATGTCACTTTCCTGACCATGGGTCGTGAATATAAGGTTCATACAACGCAACATCAGAAAGAAGGCGATATTGTCGGAATCGACTTTGATAAGGATGACATTCATGTAATGTCAAAGATGGTACAGTAAATGAAGAGCTTTCGTCGTTTAATATATCCATATATGGTATGGGCCGCAATCCTGATTGTGGTGCCAATGCTGATAATTCTCTTTTATGCCTTTACCAAAGAGGGAAATGATGTCATTACTGTTAAATTGACTTTTGAGAATTTTATTCGTTTTTTCTCTGATCCGATTTTTATCAATGTTTTACTGCGCAGTCTAAAACTGGCAGTTATTACGACTATCATCTGTATTCTGATTGCCTATCCGGCTGCCTATTTCATTGCTCAAATGAAACCAAATAGTCAGGGTCTGATGGTTATGCTGATAACTTTACCACAGCTGATTAATATGCTGGTAAGAACCTATGCCTGGCGCGGTATTCTCTTAAATACGGAATTTTCACCAGAACTTAAGGTCTATATTGGCATGGTCTATAATTTTCTGCCATTTATGATTCTGCAAATCTATACATCTTTGAGTAAGCTGGATGGTTCGCTGATTGCGGCTGCCCATGATCTGGGTTGTGATGATAGACAGGCTTTTTTGAAGGTTATACTGCCTTTGAGTGTTCCAGGTATTATTTCAGGTATTACTTTAGTATTCCTGCCAGCAGTTTCTTCTTTCTTTATTCCAAAGTTACTGGGTGGCGGTTCCTTTGTTCTGGTTGGTAATCTGATTGAGAATTATTTTATTACAACCGGTGACTGGAATTTTGGCAGTGCAATTTCTTTAATCATGACAGTTGTCATTCTGGTTTCCATGTATCTGACCAGAAAGTTTGACTATGACAAGGAGGCTTAAGATGAAAAAGAAGAAAAAGATTTTTCCTAAGTTTTATATCGTTCTTGTTATGGCTTTCTTTTATCNNCAACATTCCAAAAAATATATCTTATAGTTCTCTTAATATTCTTTTATCTGCCTATTCTTTATGTCATTTTATTCAGTTTTAATTCCAGCCGTTCTTTGACAAATTTCAGTGGCTTTTCTTTGCAGTGGTATGATCTGATGTTTAAGAATCGAACGATGATGGAATCAATTTACTATAGTCTGCTGGTTGCGGTTATTGCCACAATTGTGTCAACTATTGTTGGTACTATTGCTTCAATTGGTTTGAGTAAGTCCAATCGTATTATTAAGGAAATTGTTACCCAGGTTAATAATCTGCCAATGTTGAATCCGGATATTGTTACAGCCATTGGCATGATGCTGTTCTTTTCAACATTTAACATCGAACAGGGTTTTGGTACCTTGCTGACAGCTCATATCGTATTCTGTATTCCATATGTCATGTTGTCGATTTCTCCACGATTAAGACAGCTGGATGACAATATTGCGGAAGCTGCCTTGGATCTGGGCTGTACTCCTTGGCAGGCTTTGACTAAGGTTATTGTTCCACAGATTAAAGAAGGTATTATTTCTGGAGCCTTAGTGGCCTTTATGATGAGCTTTGATGACTTTGTTATTTCTTATT
>DCGB01000122.1:3084-6974 GCA_002314515.1 Solobacterium sp. UBA1789
AATATTTCAACTTATGTTTATTCAACTTCCAAACGTATCAATCCTAGTGTTAATGCCTTGAGTTCAATTATTGTCTTGGCAATTACTACAATATTGTTAATAATAAATATTGTGCCGATGATTAAGGAAAGGAAAATCAAAAGCTATGAAAAAACTGTTTAGTCTAGTGTTTGCTGTTTTGCTCTTATGTGGCTGTTCATCTTCAGAAAAATATAAGGGTGAAATCTATGTTTTCTTACCAGGTGAATATATTAACGAAGATGTTGTAACACAGTTTGAAAAAGAATATAAGATTAAGGTCAACATTGATAACTTTGATTCCAATGAATCAATGTATACAAAATTAATGCTTGGCACTACATATGATATTGTCATCCCTAGTGACTATATGGTTGAAAGACTGATTGAAGAAAAGATGGTTCAGCCACTTGATAAGGATCTTTTGCCAAATCTCGAATACTTATATGAAGGTGTGAAGAATCAGGGCTTTGATCCTGACAATACTTATTCTGTTCCTTATTTCTGGGGCAATGTTGGTATTGTTTATGATGAAACCCAGATTGATAGCGCTGATGTTGAAAAAGAAGGCTGGTCAGTTTTAAAGAATCCTAAATATAAGGATATGTTATATATGTATGATTCTGAGCGTGATTCAATGATGATTGCCTTAAAATCACTGGGTTATTCGATGAATACAAATAATGAAAATGAATTGAACGAAGCTTACCAGTGGCTGCTTGATTTGGATGAAAAGACAAGTCCAGCCTATGTTACCGATGAGGCTATAGATGGTTTGGCTTATGGTGAAAAGGCTATGGGCGTTATGTATTCCGGTGATGCCGCTTATATTCTTTCGGAAAATGAGAATGCCCGTTTCTTTGCCCCTGAGGGTACGAATTTCTGGGTTGACTGCATGATGATCCATAAGGATGCTGAAAATGTTGAATATGCCCATGAGTTTATTAACTATATCATTGGCTATGATGCTGCTTATGATAACAGTTCTTATGTCGGTTATGCATCTGTTAATAGTGAAGTATTGAATGATTTAAGTTCATATGATGGCGACTTTGCCGACAATGAGGCTTATTTCCCAAGAACAAGAACTGAAAAAGATGAAGTATTCCATAGTTTAGATACTGATACTAAAAAGTTATATTCTGAACTTTGGGTAAAAGTTAAAAACAATAACAACTAGGAGTTTGGTTTATGGCTTTGTGGCTGAATAGCACTTTTGCGTCTTTTGATTATTTTATATTGGAATTATGTCATTCATTAGCCTTGGTTGGTGGCGATATTCTGACACCACTTGCTAAAATATTTGCTGTTATTGGTGAATTTAAAACCAGTCTGATTCTTTATCTTGGCTTCGCATTATTTCTTTTTACCAGACATAAGAAGATGGGCATGTCGATGATTGGCGGTGTCTGCTGGGCAATGTTTGTGGCAACATTGTTTAAGTTTTCAGTTCAGCGTCCACGTCCTTTTATAGAAGCTGAAATCTATAAACAGTGGTGGCAGTTTGTTGGTGCTGCTGCCGAAACAACATTTTCTTTCCCAAGTGGCCATGCATCAACGACGATGGGTGGTATAACAGCAATGCTGATCTGCAGTAATAAAGAACGCAAATGGTGGTGGGGTCTTTCCTACATCTATGTGCTGGTAATGTGTTTTACCCGTAATTATCTCTGTGTTCATTATCCTAGTGATGTATTAATGGGAATTATTGTTGGTGTTATTGCAGCTATACTTTGTAAGCTGACGGTTATCTTTATTTACTGGTTTTTAAATCTCTTTCCAAAGTTTTTCTTAAGTAAATTTATTCTTGGAAATGATGAATAGAAAAAAAGGACACATGTCCTTTTTTGTTTTGTCATGGTGCACCAGACAAGATTTGAACTTGCACGAATCGCTCCACACGCCCCTCAAGCGTGCGCGTCTACCAATTCCGCCACTGGTGCATACGTTTATTATAGCCTATTTTTTTCTTCATATTATTGTAAATATTCATTTCTAAGCATAAAATAATCTAGTATGGATTTCAGGAAAATTATTAACGTGGCAGTAATTGCCCATGTCGATGCAGGTAAGTCAACATTAGTTGATGCTTTTCTGCAACAGTCTCACGTCTTTAGTGAACACGATGAATTAGTTGACTGCGTCATGGATTCTAACGATTTGGAAAGGGAAAGAGGAATTACAATCTATTCCAAGAACTGTAGTGTCAACTATCTTGATTACAAGATAAACATCGTCGATACTCCGGGTCATGCCGACTTTTCAAGTGAAGTAGAACGTATCATCAAAACAGTTGATACGGTTATTCTTTTGGTCGATTCTTCTGAAGGACCGATGCCACAGACACGTTTTGTTTTAAAGAAGTCACTCGAAGCTAATCTTCGACCAATTCTTTTAATCAATAAGATTGATAAAAAAGATCAGCGTGCCAACGAAGTCATTGATGAAGTATATGAACTCTTCCTGGATCTCAATGCCACCGATGAACAGCTGGACTTCCCGATTCTTTATGGTATTGCCCGTCAGGGTATTGTTCGCTACAATCCTGGCGATGCCAATAATGATATTGGTCCATTATTTGAAACAATCGTCAATCATGTCGAGGCTTATCCAAATAGGCTGAATGAATCTTTGAAGATGCAGATTTCAGCTTTGGCTTATGATGACTATATTGGTCGAATTGGTATTGGCCGTGTTTATGAAGGCATTATTAAACAGAATGAAAATATTACTGTCTGCAATGAAAACGGTAAAAAAGAAAGCCGAAAGATTGCCAACTTATATAACTATCAGGGTTTGAATCGTACAGCCGTACTGGAAGCTCAGTGTGGCGATATCGTCTTAATTTCGGGTATTGAAAATATCGAAATCGGTGATACAATCTGTGCCAATGGCGTCTTTGAACCAATGTCCCAGATTCAGATTGAAGAACCAACTATGTCAATGAATTTCATGGTTAATACATCACCATTCCAGGGTCGTTCAGGCAAGTATGTTACCAGCCGTAATATTCGTGATCGTCTGCATAAGGAACTGGAAGTTAATGTTGGTTTAAAGGTTGAAAATACGGATACAACCGATACCTTTAGAGTATCCGGTCGAGGTGAGTTGCATCTTTCTATTCTTCTGGAAAATATGCGTCGTGAAGGCTATGAAGTTGCCGTATCACGTCCGGAAGTTATCATGAAGACTATTGATCATGAATTATGTGAGCCAATTGAAGAAGTTATCTGTTCAGTTCCTAATGAATATAGTGGATCTGTCATCAATAAGTTGAATCTTCGTAAGGGTCAGATGATTGATATTCAGGATGAGGGTTCTTATACCCGTATTATCTATCATGCGCCAACCCGTGGTCTATTGGGCTATCGTTCAGAATTTATCAACGATACCAAGGGTGAGGGTGTCATGGTTCGTAAATTTATTGAATATGCTCCATTTAAGGGAGAAATTCCAGCACGTCAGAATGGTGTTCTGATTTCCTGCGATAATGGTAAGGCTATGACCTATGCCCTGTGGAATATTCAGGAGCGTGGTCAGTTATTCATTTCCCCACAGACTGAAGTGTATGAGGGTATGATTGTTGGTATGGCTTCAAAGAATATGGATATTGAAGTCAATCCAATTAAGAATAAGAAAATGACAGCTGTCCGCTCAACTGGTAATGATGAAGCCATGAAACTGGTTCCACCAAAGACACTATCTTTGGAAGAAGCATTGGAATTTATCAATGATGATGAACTGGTTGAAATCACGCCAAGTGATATTCGTTTGAGAAAACGTTATTTAACTAATCTGGATCGCCGTAGACATATGCGTGAGGTCAATAAACAAGAAAGTCAGGATTAATTTGATACAATCCCACTAAAGTA
>DCGB01000027.1:0-4024 GCA_002314515.1 Solobacterium sp. UBA1789
ACTGCGAACCTGAATAAATACACATCATCGTCAAAATGCATAATAGAAGCCGTTGAAAAGTTATACAATAGAATCGCAAACAAACAACACCAAATCAGACGACTGAATATTACTGCATGCAATATTGTCAGCGAAGAAAGATCTAAGCAATTGCAAGAAAACAGATATGTACAACTCGACCTTTTTGCCGATACTCCCCTACTCAACAATCAAAATGTGGAGAAAGAAGGAAAGGAAAGAAAGATTCAAGAGGCAATGATTAACATCAAAAAGCAATTCGGGAAGAACTCTATACTAAAAGGCTTGAACTATAGAAGTGAAGCAACTGCAAAGGAACGAAATAATCAGATTGGAGGACATAAAGCATAACGACAGATGGAAAACTATGACGACATAATAAACCTTCCACATCATGTCTCGACGGTACATAAACCTATGAGCATGGAAAACAGAGCATCTCAATTCGCTCCATTCGCAGCACTAAACGGACATAATGAAGCCATAGAAAAAACCGCCATTGAGAATGAAAATAGATACATTCGCAATGACGATTCCATAGAGTAGAAATATATCTTCTTTTATATTCTTTCTAGAACCATTTTCACCAAATCGGGCATGCTTGACTTATACGAAGCATTTGCTTTGCCTGCACGACGATTTGCAATTACCATACAACAAGTCATTGCCTTATGTCCAAGAAGACGGGCAAGACCAGCGAGCGCAGAGGATTCCATCTCGAAATTTGTAATCTTCAATCCGTTGTATTCGAATGCCTCTACCTTTTCGTTCTGATGAGGATCGGCCAAAGGAATGCGAAGTTCACGTCCTTGTGGTCCAAAGAATCCTCCACAGGCAATGGTGATACCACGTACCATTTCAGAACCAGATACACGCTCAATCAATTCAGAATCAGCATCAATAACATATGGAGCACACAAAAGTGGATTCCACTTCATATGTGCTTTAAACGCTTCTTCCAATGGCAAGTCGCAAACATCATTACGACCTGCATAAAAATTAAGCAAACCATCAAAACCTATACTCTTTACAGAAGCAACATAAGTTCCCTCAGGGGTATTAAGTTGCAATCCTCCACATGTTCCTATTCGAACCAATTCTAATGTGGTATGTTCAGGCTTCTCTGTACGGCTTACTAAATCAATATTAACCAAGGCATCAAGTTCATTAAGAACAATATCGATGTTGTCACAACCTATTCCTGTGGATACAGCAGAGATACGTTTCCCTTTATATAGTCCTGTTATTGTATGAAATTCACGACTCGAAACCTCACATTCAACTTTATCAAAAAATGAGGCCACCATGTCAACACGACCTGGATCTCCAACTAAGATTACCTTATGAGCCAACTGCTCAGGCTTTAGGTGAAGGTGAAAAATAGAACCATCATTGTTAACAATGAGTTCTGATTCTGCGAAATATTTTCCCATAACAATACATGTATTACAGTCCTTCGGTATGCCTTTTAGGACTGTTAGTTAGAAAAAGACGATTATTGTTCGCTAAGTTTCAGCAAATACTGGCCATATTGGTTCTTCAACATTGGCTGTGCTAATTCTGCAAGCTTTTCTTTAGTAATCCAACCTTTATCAAAGGCAATAGCTTCAAGACAAGCAATCTTCAAGCCTTGGCGTTTCTCAATAACCTCAATAAACGTTGAAGCCTCAGACAGAGAATCGTGAGTTCCCGTATCTAGCCAAGCAAATCCACGGCCCAATGTCTTCACCTTAAGTGCTTTATCTTCAAGGAAGCATTGGTTAACTGTTGTAATTTCGAGTTCACCTCGTGGTGAAGGTTTTATGTTTTTTGCCACATTAACAACCTTATTCGGATAGAAATAGAGGCCTACCACAGCATAGTTACTCTTTGGTTTTGCAGGCTTTTCCTCGATGCTTAAGCAATTACCATCTGCATCGAACTCTGCAACGCCATATCGCTCTGGGTCGTTAACATAATAGCCAAATACCGTCGCCTTATTATTCTTTTCAGCATCGGCAACAGCATCCTTCAGAAGAGTCGAGAATCCACTTCCATGAAATATGTTATCACCAAGTACAAGACATGCAGAATCATCACCAATAAAATCCTCACCAATAATAAAAGCCTGAGCTAATCCATCAGGAGAAGGCTGTTCAGCATAAGATAGACTTATACCATAGTTTTCACCATTACCCAATAACTTAATGAAATTAGGCAGATCAGTCGGTGTGGAAATTATTAAAATATCCTTAATACCTGCCAGCATCAGAGTGCTCAAAGGATAGAATACCATAGGCTTATCATAAATTGGCAAAAGCTGTTTGGAAGTAACCATTGTCAAAGGATAAAGTCTTGTACCACTGCCACCTGCCAGAATAATGCCCTTCATATCGTTAATCTCCTTATATCAATTCAATACCTAAATTATAACAAAAATGTTTTCTTGATTCCTTGAACGACTTAAATTCTGTTTTCTCTGTCGTAGTTGAAGATGGCAAACTTTTTAATTACAGAGATTTGAGATAATTTCTTATCAAATTCCTGGTCTTTAGTCTTATATTCCAAAACAACTTCAACATTTTTACTGGAAACTGTTTTATTTTTAGGCGAATAAAAGAAGTTAAGGGTTTGATCTCTTCAATAGCCTTATTGGCATCATCGATATCTGTACATTCAATTACCAGCAAGCCCAAAGCTACTGGTGCCTCGATTTTTCCAAGAACTAGCAATAAAACAAAAACAACAATACACAATACCAGCGCAATCTCAAAAAGACCGGCACCACAAATAATGCCTAAAGAAATAGACCAGAAGAGAAACATCAGATCCAAAGATGACTTGATAGCTGTTCTAAATCTGACAATAGATAAGGCGCCAACCATGCCCATGGAAATGACAAGATTAGATTGAATGGTCAGAACAATAGCGGCTGTAATAACCGTCATAATAGCCAACGAACGGTTAAAGTCCTTGGAATAAAATTCATTATTGATGATATTGCGATAAACAAAGAAGACAAAGAGGCCAAAGATGCAGGCTGAAGCCAGAACAATCAGCAGTTTGGTTGATGAAATATCTGATGCCAGAATAATATCCTTGCCAGAATAAATAATATCTTTGAAACTCATAACAGATTACCTCCATTGTTATCGATATATTGTCTGCATAAAGCATATTTTGAAACTGATGTTCTTTCCGGGTTTAGTTCATTAATAAATCTGACAAGATAACCCGGTAGTATTCCATCATATTTTACTTCCAGAATGTGAAGATCATTGTCCATTATTGGAATCATCAATGGATCTTCAAAGAATTCATTGACCCTTGTTGAAGTTCTAAGATTTCGATCAAAGGTAATGCGGATATTGCCGATGTCCGAAACATAAGCGAAACGATCATATTCAACGATACATTTAGGTTGAAGTCTGATGGTTTTTCTTAATAACAACACTTCTTTCAATACACCCTCATCATCCGTTTCAATATTATCACCTTGTATGATACTTTCGACTATATCCCTGTTTATTCTAGAAGAAGACTTATCCTTCAAATTACCAATAGTAATCTTTTTTTCAAAGTTAACCGTTTTATCGCTTCCATCATAGATTCTGATTCGATATTTGTTCCTTTTATTAACGCCATTTATCGATTCATTCAAATAACGATCATCTTCGCTATCGAAGTAAAGACTTCTTATCGTATAACCATTCATTCCCTGATGGCTATCGACCTCCAGAAGATTGTTCAATATCGTTCCCAGATACATTAACTGCTTTTGAGAAACCAGATATTTCAGTTCATGTCTCATTAATCATTCCCTCCTAAAATTACATGGAGTTCATTTATATGTTCGCTGGCATATTGTGGTCTGTCCCTAAAAAAGTTTAGATAACTTTCTATTTCTTCATAAAAATCTTCTTCAGTATAATCAGCATCATGGAAACGTTTCATGGTTTCAATAAAAGAATCCTGATATTTAACAAATTCATTTTCCGTATATTCTTTTACTCTTTCATAAGAAAAC
>DCGB01000027.1:4030-11054 GCA_002314515.1 Solobacterium sp. UBA1789
CTCATTTTCTGCCAGATTCAGATAACATTCTTCAAATCGTTGTAAGAATTCAGCATTTTCAATAAGTTTAGCAAACAGTTTAATCCGCCGAATATTACCATTACTATCAATAAAAGGATTGTTGCTTGCAAGGGCATTAATACCAATATCTGCTGTGCCATCAATATCGTAGACAATGAAATGCCATTTACCATCAGAATTGTCTGATTTGTCCTTCCATACCGCAAAATTATTGATAGCTGAATTATCTAATAGCCAGTCAAAATTATTCAGGTAAAACTCAATGGCAAAGTAATCAATAAGCTCATCAATATCAAAGCAATCTGAAACCATCTGATAATTGTCATTATCAGAAAGATCTATGTCCTCTAACTTATCCAATAATTCTTCAAATTCATTAGTATCATTTTCATCATTACTGATGATGTCTATACCATCGGCACTATATTTAATAATCATGACATCTTCGCTATTGACATCATAATGCCGAGAGATAAAAGACTGGTCAATTCTCTCCAATAGCGCGTAAACACCCCAATATTCTCCATTAATATATAATTGAACAAGTTTACTATCCTGATTAAGAACATTCATATCACCAATTAATTTCTGATTGACATAGTCCCTGACTCTTGGGGCAATATCTTCAACACCACTGCAGGATCCAGCTGCTTTTAAAACAAGACTGCTAAGATTATTGCCGAATAATTCAAACAGACCACCATTGTCACCAACAGAATAAACATTAAAACTCTTTTGAACATAGGCACATGAATGGCCACCATGGATACTTATCTCAATGTCATTGACCGCCTCTTTGTTTCCCTCGACATCATAATATTCGATACAGGCGTCACGACGCCAACCCTTACCTTTCATGCGATAATTAGCTTTATATGTATGCGGATTATCTGAACTCTGGTCCTTTAACAGATCATAGACCATTCCTTTGACATAAATGCCATTATCATAACCAAATAAATTGTCAGGATCACTTATCAACGAAAGAATTGGTAGTTCATTATAACCATTTATATTATTACCAATGAAATAAGTTTCCGTTAGCTCCTGGCCATAGTTATCGTCCTGATAGACAACAGCTCTAAGTACTGTCGCTTTACTGGTAGGCTCTTCATTATAAAAATGCCAATCCAAAGTGGAAATATCTTCTCTAGTAAGAGGATAATTATCTTCATTGCTCCTATCATAGATATATATTGCTTCGCTATATTTATTCGAATTCTTATCGGGAACAGAACCATCAAGAGTATAGTAAATATCACCATCACCACTTAATTCCAGATAAAAAGCATCATTATATTTACCGCCACTTACTGATGCTGTTGGTGCAGAAATGGTTGATTGATAATTGCTGATAAATATATTAGCTGCCTCTGGTGTGGCTATTTCACTGATATACCATTGTTTATTTTCAATGTCCTGACAATACACCTGGCCATCATCCATTGTTGTTATTTCAACCTTGTCACAGACAAAACCTTTTTCATTTACCAGATAAAGGGTATCTGTATCAGACAAAGAAAAACCACAACTGTCATCACTGATAAAAATCAAAGCATACTCATAGGGGCTTAATTCATAGTATTCCAGTTCATACTGGTAAAGATTTTTCTTATTATCGGAAAGATACATGCCATCAAGTGTTATATACCGATCGCTGTTATTATAAAGTTCAATATAGTCTTCATAATAACCGGCTGAATTATGAACAATACCAACATTATGGGTACAAACTTCACTAATCCTGATATCCGGACTCTCAATTCGATTCAAAGCCAAAAAGCATGCCGTCAATAAAAAAATAAAAATACAGACAATTAACCCTGATACCTTGTTTTCTTTTTTTATTGCCAGTTCTTTCATATTTTATATTTTACTTTAATTCATTATTATTGTATAACTCAAAGCAATCTACGATGGCGTTAATGATTGCCTTGACATCTTGCAGATGCCATAATAGTTATATGCTTTATTTTTTGATGACCTACCTTATTTTCTTTTTTGGTTCAGTTACATTATCTTTTTTATCAAAAAGGAAATTTGGCGAAGTATTGCCATTTTCCGTTCTCCTACAGACGCTACTGTTTTATCTGTTTTCCTTTTTTTCTGATTTAAACATTGGCTTTATCTTAAGTTTAATTCTACCGTTATCCGGTATTTTCATTACAATAATCAACTTATTTAAAAGAAACAAAGAACTCCATAAATTAATCTGTACAAGAAGTTTTTTATCTCGCTGTTTCTTTTTGTTTTTGTAGTTTTATATCAATGGGGACGTAATCTGAATTTCGTTGATGAATACGCTCATTGGGGTTTCATGGTTAAAGAATCCTTTAATTTAAAACAGTTCTATTGTGTAAATGAATCAGCAATGTACTACAACAAAGACTATCCGCCATTTTTCACTATGGTTGAACTCTTCTGGTGCTTTGTTAGAAACGCCTATCAGGAACGTCTGTGTTTTATGGCCTTAAACTTTGCTGAACTGTCCATGTTTGTCCCGCTTTTTGAAAGTAAAATTGAAACAAAAAAACCTCTGATTATTGCATTACTGCTTGGTATTGGCATCGCAGTTGGCTACTCGATTGGTTATACTTATTCTCTGTGTTATAACACTTTCTTTTATAATTGCATCTATATCGATTGGCCTTTAGCTTATTTGTTAGGTTTTTTGTTTGTCTATATTTTTTATCGGAAGAACGACAATTGGGATTACTTATTTATGACAATTGGTTTGTCTTCCTTAATAATGACAAAACAGATTTCCTTAGCCTTTGTATTATTGATTACTACCTATCTTTTGGTCGATAAAGTTTTAAATAAACACATTAGAAAAAAGAATATTTTTCTGTTTATTGTAATGATTATCATTCCTCTATTGCTCTCATATTCCTGGTCGAGTCTGATTTCTTCTTATGGTATCGAATCTAAATTTAACGTTTCTGAAATCAACTTTCTTTTTCCAGTAGATTATTTCAAGGGCACTCTGGATTATCTGCAGCCAGAAACCGTTGATAATTTTGTCAATGCGCTTTTCCATAATGGCATTATCTCCTGGCCAATAAAAATCAGTTATGCTGCCTTCATGGTAGTCATTCCGCTACTAATTACTTTGGCCGATTATGATAATCTAAAAAAATCACTAACAATCGCCATCATGTATCTAGGCGGTGGATTAGGTTATGCCTATGCTATGCTGTTGTCCTATATCTACCTGTTTGGTTATTCGGAAGGTCCAACAATTACCATGTTTGACCGTTATATGTTAATTTATGTACTCGCTGGATTCTTTATTCTTTATAGTTTATTTGCACCAAAAGTTAAGGATTCATATAAAAATGTCATTATTATGGGCGTTGTTGTTTGTGCCTTCATCAGACCAGGGACCATAATGGTTAGCCAGCCACAATTACAACATGATAGCCAATATGATGAAGTCTTCAGTATGATAGAAAAGTACGATTCAATGATAGAAGACGATGAAAAAGTCCTGGTTATTTCACAAAGAAGTCCAGAAAAACGGGCAGCCATTCGTTATTATTTATCAGACAATGAAGGCAAATATACCTTCGTTGATTTAACCTATGCCGCCGACAACAACTACGATGACGGCGTTCCAACCTGGGATGATGAATATCAGGAAATGTTATGGGAATATGACTATATCTTCATTTCTGACTATGACGAAACCTTCTACAATCATTTCTGGTATGCAGACTTTACTATTCTGGAAAATCATTATTACAAAATCAATAAAGAAAATCTTTACGATATTTATTTTGAAAGAATTGACTAAAAGAACAGATGTTCATTACATCTGTTCTTTTTACTAATACTGGAAATACAAGAACGGCGTATAACTGCTGTTGATCAGGAAGATAACACAGGTAATCAGTATCAGCACCAATACTGCATCAACTACAATTCCCGTAATAACATTGTTATTTAACTTATCATAAACAAACTTAAATAAAGGTGTACTCAATACAACAGCTGCCAACAGATAAGGCAATAAATACAGGAAGCTCAAGCCATCTAGAAACTCGATTGTTATAATAGGCAAACCACTAAACATTGTTTTAATAAAGACAAAGACCTGTTCAGCTGAAGTACAGTTAAAAATTACCCAACCCACAACAATAAGAACAATGCTATAGATATTTCTAATGACATATGCTTTTTTTAAGATCTTCAGCAGGAATAGCTTTTCAACAATCAGAATCAGGCAGTAATAAAGACCCCAAATAATATAGTTATAGGCAGCTCCATGCCATAAACCGGTTAAAGCCCATACAACAAAGAGATTAAACAACCATCTCAATTTGCCAACCCGATTACCACCCATTGGAATATAAATGTAATCTCTGAACCAGGTGCTTAAGGAAATATGCCATCTACGCCAGAAATCAGTAATAGAAGAAGCGATATATGGATAATTGAAGTTTTCTGCACTCTTGAATCCAAAAATATTAGCTAAACCGATTGCCATATCACTATATCCGGCAAAATCAAAGAATAACTGTAAGGAGTATGAAATAGCTCCCAGCCAGCAGATTGCCGCTGAATACTCATCCATTGGCAGATCTCTAAAAACATAATCCGAAATAATAGCCAGATTGTTGGCAATCAATACTTTTTTACCTAGCCCAATGATAAAGCGACGCAGGCCATTAGCTATATCCAATAAATTATATTTGCGATTAACGAATTGTTCACGCATAAACTTATATCTCTGCAATGGTCCTGATAAAACAAACGGGAAAAACAGAAGATAAAGAATAACATTGAAAGGATTCATATCGGCTTTTGTCTCGTTTTTATAGACATCCGTCAAATAAGAAATGATATTAAAAGTATAAAAGCTGATACCCAAAGGCAGACCGGCAATATTAACACTTAGGCCGGAATTGATTATCTGCAAAAAGAATCCTGCATATTTGTAATAAATCAGGGCGCCAATTACTGTCACCAGAGAAAAAATATAGGCAATAGTTTTAATGGTTTTTTCAGTATTGTAAATAATTACTGCCATCAGGAAAGCAAATAAGGCTTCAATAAGAATAATCAGAATCAGTTTATAGTCAGTCCAGCAATAGAAAATAATTGAAACTGCTAATAAAACAGCATTTTTACCAATCCTAAAAGGAATAAGATAGTAGGCAACGATGCTTATTGTCAAGAAACAGAGAAGAAAAGCAAAACTATTAAATAACATCCTTATTTCCCCTCCCTGTGTAAATTGAAGCTATCATAAGTATCTTCATAGAAATAATTTTCTGCCGTATACATAAACAGAATATTGTCAATATCATGCTCGGCAACAAACTTATCAATATCAAAGTACTTGCCGCCATTTATACGCCAGCGATAATTAATTGGCTGAACAAAATAGATATCAGAAAAATGCTGGCACAATAATGGTTCAATAGCGCTGGCATAAGAATCACCAATTATCAGCAGACTTTCCTTTTCTGGATATGATGTTACGAAATGTTCATTATAGTGATTATTATCACCCAAAATATCATAATAATATCCACTCTTATTTGCTGATAAATATTCATCAACATTGTTCATGTTGTAGACAGGAACTTCATCGATATCGTTTTCATATACTTTATAGTCTTTTAAATCAAAAGTGTAATAGTAGAATGGCTCTTTATCAAGGATATAACCGGTTCTCGATCCCATTGTGCCCTGCCATAGCAGTTCATCATTAGATGTTACAATCTCATTTGGTTTTAATACTTCTTCCTGACCATCAAAAATTAAATTCATGATATCCAGATAACCCTGATAACTACCGGCATAATTCCAGTGGTGATCCTGCTGATAGAAATAGCGCTCATAATCTTCGATACTACTAAGCTCTAATCGACCATGCTTAACTTTTAGAGCTTCAGAAAAAAGCTGATAATACATTGGGCCATAGGACTTAATGCCCTTTTCTTCATCATCAAAAAATGCTGTTTCATGAACCTGGGTTGGATAATAAACATAGATATTAATATCCGGATAATCTTCCTGCAGTTTATTGATATCCTCAGCTTTCTGGAGATATCTTTCCTTATAGTCTTCGTTTTCTTCTATTAATCCCAATATGATATAGTTTGTCGTACCAACCTGATACAGGCCGGAGTCGGCAACCGGATTCAATTGAACCGCCTGATTTCCAGCGCCTCTTAGGAAACTGGCAATATTCTGATCTGTTTTCTTTTTTAACTTAACAGCCTCATAGCGATAGATAAACTGGTCTTTAAAAGCATCCTCCAGCTTATCCTGAAAACTGTTATCAAAAAATGAGGTATCTTCAATATCAATAAAAGTCTCCAGATTACGATTTTCAATTAAAGAAACCTCTTCAACTGGCTTGTATTTATAAATATAGATGGCAAGATAAGAAAGTCCGACCACAAATAACAAAATAAATATAAGTCCTCTAATATATTGCAGAACTTTATTGATTTTTTTAAGCATCTCCATAACTGTGCCTTATCTCCTAAAGCTTATTTTGTATTATTGATCCAATCGTTGACATAAAGTTCGTGATTCTTTTTATCAAGATTTGCATTATGATCCAGAATCAGGCCAATGGCAATACATAAGAAGGCAATAATAAATAAAGATGAAGCCAATACAGCACTTGGAAGTTTTGTAATGAAATGGGTTTTGCCAAATTCCACTAAAACTGGAATACCAAACAGCAGACCCAATACTGCAAATACGGCAGCCACAATTGTAAAGAAAAATAACGGACGATAATTCTTATACATGTCAAATAAAGTAACCAGGACCTTAAATCCATCAGAGAAGGTATTAAGTTTTGATTCTGAACCCTCAGGACGATCGCGATATACAATAGGCAATTCCTTAATATTGTAACGATAGACCAAAGAAGTAATAGTCAGCTCAGTTTCAATCTGAAAACCTGGTGACATAATGGCATTTGTTTTAACAAACTTCTTAGAAAAAGCACGATAGCCAGTCATAATATCGTTTATGT
>DCGB01000027.1:11064-11346 GCA_002314515.1 Solobacterium sp. UBA1789
TTATGTTATTTTTAAAGATGGTATTAATAAGCCACCTAACCAGATTATTACCAAAGTTATGAAAACCGCGCTTGTTTTCTTCAAAATATGTGCCATTGGATAAGCGATCGCCAATAACCATATCAGCACCTTCTTCAACTGCGGCAATCAGTTTATGAACCTCATCAGCTGGATAAGTGTCGTCGCCATCAACCATGACATAGATATCAGCCTCAATATCTCTAAACATCGACCTGACAACATTGCCCTTTCCCTGATTGGTTTCTTTTTTGACTATTGCAC
>DCGB01000027.1:11381-19614 GCA_002314515.1 Solobacterium sp. UBA1789
TTAGAATTATTGTCATATACATAAACCTTGGCATCTGGTAATTCTTTTTTAAAGTCACTGACAACCTTTTCAACCGTCAGTTCTTCGTTATAACAAGGAACAAGTATGGCAATTTCACGCTGTTTTTCCATAAATACTACCTCTTCTATCTAGATAATAATCACATTTCTATTTTAACAAAAAACCAATTATTTCTGCTTACCTTGTTTTGATATCAAAGTTATTTGCACTGACATAAACAGCATTTTCCTTTTAAGCACCAAAAAATTAGGCTATTATATTAATAATGAAGAAAAGGTATAGAAACGAATGGAAATATTTATGCAACAGTCAGCAGATAAACATGATCTGCCAAAGGCTGGATGCCGCTTTTTCCAAAGATACAAATGCCGACAATGATGGCAGTTATTTAATTCATAGTCTTTACTTTGATGACTACCTGAATAGCTGTGCCAACGAAAATGAAGCAGGCATCAATAAAAGAAAAAAATATCGCATTCGCTACTATGGCAAAAACCTTAATACATTAAAACTCGAAAGAAAAGAAAAATATAACGGACTCTGTCACAAAGACAGCTGCAAACTGACAATTGATGACTATCATAATATTCTGAATAATAATTATCACCAGCTTATTTATGAAGATAAGCCACAATTATTAAAAGAATTCGCCCTGGAATGCCTTAATAAACTATTTCGGCCCAAAGCCATTATCGACTATAAGCGAATAGCCTATGTCGATAAGGGATATAACATCAGGATAACCGTTGATACTCAGATAAGTACATCCAACGAATATGAACACTTCCTTGATGGTAATTATCTCCATTATGGTATCAATGATGACAGATACCAGTTACTGGAATGTAAATTTGATGACATCCTGCCATCTTATGTCAAACATCTGTTATCTCTGGATAATCTCAGACAAACTTCTTTTTCAAAATACTATTACAGCTTTATAGCGCTATATGATATGGGGAAATTACGATGATAAATACAGTCATTAATTCATTACTACAGGCTTTTACCAGTTCAACTATTTCAAAATATACGATTGTAACCATTCTGGCTGTATCTTTGATACTGGCAATCTATGAACACATCGTTTATCGCCTGGTTTCACATCGCTCTTTTTACAATAAAGCTTTTAATATCGCGCTAACAGTAATACCTCTGTTTATTTCCACCATTATCATGACATTGCAGACAAATTACATTGTCACGCTGGGAACTATTGGCGCCTTAGCCATAATTCGTTTCCGAACAGCTGTCAAAGATCCAATGGATATGATTTATGTCTTATGGTCTGTTCATACAGGTATTATGTGTGGTTGCCAGCTTTATGAAGTATCAATTATCACTTCTTTACTGGTTACTATCGTTTTGTTAATGCTTAATAAAGTATCTTTTGGTTCTAACCCTTATATTATAGTGTTTAGAGGCAAAGGTAATAAAGACTATAATCCATTGCTTAAACAGTATAGCCGTAAATATCGCATCAAGAGCCGCAGCTATATAGAAGAAGAAATCGACTATGTCATTGAAGTCAGAAGTAAAAACATCAGCGAGCTTGCAGAAGCTTTAAAAAACGATGGCATCACTAAACTGTCAGTTGTTGAATATGACAGCGAAGATATTATCTAATGAAAAAATACATCAGTTTAATAGTTATATTATTATCCTGCCTTTTTTTATATGCCTATCTGGCACCGCAAAACAATCAGACAGAAAAAGGAATAAAAAAACTTACTGCTTATCTTAGCCAAAACAACAACGACCTGAAAATTGACTGGTATTACAACCAGGAAGATGACAGCTACTATCTTTTTGTTCCAGGTAATTACGACCTCAATGATTTGATAATCCATTACGAATCATCAGCTGATGTTAAATGCGATAAGGAAATTAATCAGGTAGGCCAGTATCTTTTAAATTGTGACGGCATGGAATATAAGCTAAATGTTCGTCAGAATTCGGCAATTCCCAGTGTTTTTATTGACACCGCTTCAGGCAACATTCCTGAATCTAAAAACAATAAAGAAAAAGACTGTCTCTTTGTCCTCTATGATCAGGGCGAAATAAGTCGTTACAATATGAACTGGCTAAAAATCAGAGGTCAGTCTTCCAGTGTATTAAATAAGAAACCTTTTACAATTGAGTTTGAAAATAAAGTCGACCTTTTTGATATGGGAGCTGAAAAAAAATATCTTTTAATAGCCAACTACATCTATGACCCAACGATGTTGAAGAATAAATTTACTTATGACCTGGGTCAAAAAGCTGATATCGAATACACAACTGATTCAATATATGTAGACCTCTATCTCAACGGCAATTATTGGGGCAATTATCTGCTTTGTGAACCAATTGAAGTCAATGAAAACAGGGTAAATATTACTGACCTGGAAGAACTTAATGCCAAGGTTAATGAAACAGATAAACTAAGCATTTATCAATATGAAAACAATGGTCTGGATTTAAACTATCGCGAATGGTTTGACTTGCCATCTGTTCCAGACGATATCAGCGGTGGCTACATCATTGAAGCTGAAGCCCAAGACCGCTTTTCTGCCACCCATGACCAAAGTGGCTTTTCTACTAATCGTGGTCAATGTATGATAGTTAAAGCGCCAGAGCACGCTTCAGAAGATGAAGTTGATTATATTGCCGAACAATATCAGGATTTTGAAGATGCTATATGTTCTATTGATGGTTATAACGAAAAAGGTCAATACTACAAAGACCTCATTGATTTCGACTCAATGGTTAAAATCTACATTATTCAGGAACTATCCTGTGATTCTGATTCAGGTGTTATCAGCTTCTTTTATTATAAAGACAAAGGTGATGACGTCTTTCATATGGGACCAATCTGGGACTACGACCGTGCTTATGGGTCAATTGAAGGCGACCGTCTGGGCACCGATTTACAGGAAAGTGACAACTGGTGGGCTAATTTAAACTATTACTGGTATAAATATGATGAACAGGATAAATACTTAAGAAATATCTTCTATTACGCCTGGCAGCACGAAGACTTTAAAGAAGCTGTAAAAGAATACTGGAACAATCTATATCTCCCGCTTTTAGCAGACAGCGACAATACTATAAATAAAATGGCAGATTCCATTTATTTCTCTGCCATCAACAACAATATTCGCTGGCCATTAAATCATATTTCTGATGAAAATACAATAATCAGCAGCTACAACGAAAGCATAAACAGTTTTCAGAACTTTGTTCTAAATAGAATAAAAATTTTGACAAAGGCCTTTAACGAAGATTGTCCGTTTGGCATTGTCTATAACAATGAACTCGATCCCGGATATACTGACCAGCGAAAAATCGTCACTATAGGCGAAACAGTCAAAATCAGCGATTTCTATTATGAAGATGATAAACACCACTTTGTCTGCTGGAACACCAAAGAAGATGGCAGTGGCAAAAACTATTATCCTGGCGATGAATATGTAATAAAAAAGGATCCATTGATCCTCTATGCAATCTACGATGATTAGTGCGTCCGATTATTGGTATAAAAAAGAAGCAGATAATACATATAAGAATAATTAGGATTGTATCTCTCACCCTCTTTACTATACAGATGGTGTTCATAACACTCGCTATCTGACAACATTGGCCAGAGATTATCATAAAAATGTTCATTATAAGTCTGAATATAAATTAGATTATAATTATCAACTATTTCACTGACTGTCAGCTCTTTTTCATCATCTGCATCATAATAGATAAAATTTGCTGTCATACCATTTACTTCATTACGATTAAAGATATTTTCCTCATATTGCATATTAATTACTGCAACAGTAAACTGATTATCATATGTCACTTTGTTCTTAATCAGCAATTGATTAAGATCCTCCCACTCAACAGAAACAAGCACCATAAGTAAAGGAATGACAAAATAAGCATCTTTTTTCTTTTTTGCCCACTCCACCAGCAACATAAACAACAGACAGGTACCAATAAAGAGAAAAGACTGCATATAACGATCAAAAGAAGCCAGACCCGGACCCTCTTCGCTGCCAAAAGAAAAGACATATAAGAGGCCCATGATTCCTGCATAAGATAAACCAAAAAACAGATAGGTACCACTAAACATGATGCTGTTTCTGTTTTTACCACACACAAAGAATAAAGCTATAGAAACAATAAAAAGATAAACAAAATATGGCATCTTAAATGGATGACTTATTAGTGTTCTAAAAAAGATTGCCTGGCGATAATTGCGGAAGGCTTCTCTTTGCCACTCTTCACCCGCTCTACCTCTTAAAATTGAAACAAGTTCTCCAAGTTTGATAGAACCAACAGAAAACTGACCAGAAATCTCCTTAATTCCAATAAACAGTTTCCAGCTGCCATAAAACAGTAAAGGAATAACGGCCAAAAAGATAATTCCTTTGATGATCAGTTTTAAATCATATCTTTTATCGACAAAAAACAGTTTCAATAAAGCATAAACAACAATCAGGCCATAAAAGAAAATACCCATCTGCTTCATCAGCAGAAAAGCTGTTCCAATCAGCGACATCGCAACAAATTCAAACATTGTCCATTCTTTAATCTTGTAAACAAAAAATAAACCAAAAGCACAAAACAAAGCCAAAGACCAGTCAACATAAACTGAATTATAGAAATGCGCATAATCTGACATCGTTTCTGTATTTGAAATACAAAGACCAACAAAAATAATACCAACAAGCACTATAAACGACTTGAACCAGTCCTTAAAAGTGAATTCACTGAATAAAGGCAAAAATAAAGAAAAAGAAAATACAGCCAATCCAAAGAAACAATAAGATTCCTTGAAAGTACCACCAAAGAGACAGAATAAGGTCTCAATTAACGGATAAAGAGGCGGATAGTCCTTGTGTCTAAAAATCGCATCACTTAGTGAATAAAAAGTATCATTATTAAAACTTTCTCTAACCATTGGACCCCAGTGGGCAAATTCATCACAATGCCAAAAGCCCTTTAGACGAAATAAAAGATAGAGATAAACCACCAATAAAACAAATACTACCAAACCTGCACAAAAGAAATTATTGATAAATTCAACTCTGTTGTTCTTATTAAAAAACAGATAAACAATAAACAGAACAATAAGTATCCAGCTAAAATAATAGCCATAGGACAAATGACCCATAAAGGCAAAAATATACAAAAAAAGACCGCCACAGATAATACTTAATGCCGCAACTTTTTCAAATCTCTGTTTAAACAGATAAACCGGAATTGTCGAAAATCCCAGTATCCATAAAATACTAAAAATCAAAGCCATATCAATATGTCTATTATACCTTCTTCTTTTTCAAAACTATAAACAAGGCCATTATAAACAAAACTCCGCAACAATAACCACCATAATCCAGCCATACATCCTGAACCTGAGAACCCCGATTTGAAAAAAGCTGTAAAGTCTCATCACATAAAGCGCTAAGCAAACCGCAAAACAAACAGCAAAGTGTCTTATCCTTTTCAAATGTCCTAAAAAACAAAGAAAACTCCAATCCCAAAAGCCCAAATTCACAAAAATGTGCCAGTTTTCTGACAAAATGATGAGTTATCCTACCCTCACCAAAAATGCGCTCCAGAAACCTTAAAACAGAAAGACTTCTTAAAGAAGAAGCCTCTGAACTTTCTAAAGAATTAGAAAAGATAAAAGTTAATGTTAATACAATTAATATTGCTAGAAATATTCTTTTTTTCATTAGAGCCAACTGACTAAAATCTCACCTGAACCCTCAATAACAACTTCATCATCCTGTGCTGGCAAGAAAATACTGGCGCCCTTCTGCAAATAATGATCTATAAAATAGAAACTGCCATCCAATACCAGCAAATGCTTAAAGGTTTTCTTATCAACTTTAATCGTAACCTTATCATCAACGATAATGCTTTCACATTTAAAGTATTCATCTTCGGCAATACGAATATGCTTATTACCATCAATCATTTCAATTTTCAAAGGATGCTTATCAACGATGGTCTTACAAGGATGAATGGCATCAAGACCTTTTTCAATATGTAATTCTCTTTTATTAGCGTTTTTATCAACGCGATTGAAATCAAATAAACGATAAGTGGTATTGGCATTCTTCTGAATCTCCGCTAAAAGACAGCCCTTGCCAATCGCATGAACTGTTCCCGCCTTAATCATTAGAACATCGCCTTTTTTAACTGGTGTTTTGTTTAATAATGAAGTGATATCACCATTCTTTAAAGTATCAGCTAATTCTTCCTTGCTGATATCTTCTTTCAAACCCCAATAGACATAGGCATCCTTATCACTATCCAGAATGTACCAGCATTCATTTTTATCTTCATCGCCATATTTGTCTGCAATAGCCTTGTCCGGATGAACCTGAATTGATAAGTCATCATTGGCATCAATAATCTTAATCAACAAAGGAAAATTATTAAAAGTTTCCAGGTTTGAACCCCACTTTGTAACATCCTTTAGTTCAACAGGCAGATTATCACCATCAACATGGTCAGAAAGAACCCAGGATTCTGATATTTTATCTAAATCGGAAACTGCGCCAAATTCTTTATAAATACGTCGTCCACCCCAAAGTGCTTCTTTATAAATAGGCGCTAACTCAAAATACTGCATTATAGAATCTCCAATAATTTATTGATATGTTCCAAAACATAAGTTGGCTTATCTGGACCTTCTTCAATATCCTTCAAAGTACCCTCACCTGTTAAGACACAAATAGTTGTTACACCAGCATTGTTGCCGGACGCGATATCCGTATACAAACGGTCACCAATGACAACGGTATCTTCTTTGGAATAACCAAACTTTTCCATACAGGCATAAACCATTGTTGGCTCTGGTTTACCAATAAAAATTGGCGATCTGCCCGTTGCATTCTTGATGCTGACGGCCATTGAACCACAATCAGGAATATAACCCCAGGCAACTGGACAAACCCAGTCTGGATTAGTTGCATAATATGGAATATCCGGATGGAAAGTTAAAACCTCACAGGTATTTCTCAATTTCTGCATAGTTAATTCCGTATCGAAGGCAATCAGACATAATTCAATGCCGTCTTCTACTTCTTCTGTAACATTGATACCGGAATTCTTTAATTCTTCAATAAAGCATCTGGTACCCTGAGCATATACTCTAAGGCCCTTATAGTCTTTATTTAACATTTGAGTTGTAGCTTCAACTGAAGTATAAAAATCTTCTCTTGTAGCCTTAATACCCATGCGATTTAAACGATCAATATAGTCAGTCACTGACTTGGAAGAATTGTTGGTGATGAAAACATAACGGCCACCATTTTTTTTGACTCTATCTAAAAACTCCAAAACGCCTTCAAACAGATTATCTTCCAGATAAATAGTGCCATCCATATCCAAGAGATAGAATTTCTTGTTTGCCAGTTCACTGGCATCTTTGCCAAAATAATCCTTAAACATCCTACAATTCCCCTTTTTCAATCATTTCTTTTATCTTCATCATATCGTTAATGACATAGTCCTCATTGCCCTTTGGACTTGCTGGCGAATCATCTTCCAGATACAGAATGCCACCGATTTCAGCATTCTTGGCACAATCAATATCCAGATTACGGTCACCAACATAATAAGTATTCTCTTTTTCCAGATGATACTTATTTACCAGATACAGATTGGCATCCGGATCAGGCTTACGCTTAAAACCATCATAAATACTGACAACTTCTTCAAAATATTCAGCTAAATGCGAATTGATTAAAACCTTTTCAGCCAGATCTCTTTCCTTATGCGTAAAAAGATAATTAGGAATCTTCTTTTCTTTTAAATATGCCAGCAATTCTGGAACACCCTTGATAGTTTCGATCTTATCAAGCTGACTATCCTGAATTTCCAGATAACGTTTATTAAATTCATCCTTATCAAAACCATGTTTTTCACCCTGCAAGGCAATAAATTTTTTAACAGAATCAACCAGAACAAAATCCCTGATTTCCTTTTCCGTCATATCAACGCCATATTCTTTTAATGCCTGCTTCAAACTTGGCACCATGACAACATAAGAATCGACTAAAGTACCATCCATATCCCAGATAAATGCATAATTTTTCATAGTAGAAACCTCTTATTATCATTATATACGATTAAAATAGCTAAAAAAAGAAAGCCTGAGCTTTCTAATATTTTTCAATAATCCTGGCACAGATATCTGCCGCATTGTCACAAGCTGTTTCCA
>DCGB01000027.1:19623-41892 GCA_002314515.1 Solobacterium sp. UBA1789
CTTTTAATAAGTTAAAATCAAAGTTTTTATAATCACCTTTAACAAAAGTTGCATCAGAAATTGAACGGATAATGCTGCAGTTCACCCCATAGGCATAACAGGTATTGGCAATAGCACTGCCCTCCATTTCACCACACAAGGCATTTGGGAAATACTTCCAGATTTCTTTGACCTGCGACTTCTTATAAATAAACTGATCAGCCGAAACAACATTACCCACAAACACATGAGTCTTAGCCGTAATATCCTTTATAATCTCATTAACTCTTTTATCGCAGGCATAAGAAATTTCGCCGGAATCAATACTGCGGGTCCAACCTGGAACAACAAAATCCCAGCCAGCCACACTATCCGCAACTACACAATCGCCCACATGGACTTTTTCATTCAAACTACCGGCACAACCAAGGTTAATAATCAGCTCCGGATGATATTTATTAATAATCAGTGAAGCATTAATAGCCGCATAAACCTTACCGACACCGCTATGAGAAACAATAACTTCCTTATCACCAATTTTTCCCCGATAATATTTATTATCCAAAGGCTCATCACGGTGATACATGAGCTCTGGACCATATTCAATAGTAACGTCCTTCATCAGCTGCATAATGGCATTTCTTTCTTCAGACATCGCACAGATAATAGAAATCATCTTTTTTCTCCTTCAAAAACTCTCAATTATCATAACAAATCATTGGATTTTTGTATATTATCTGACTTTATATAAACATCTTCCTAAAAAAGGACTAGGATAAACATGGGAGGATTAAGTTATGGAAATACTTATTTTTCTGCTTATTGTTTTAACCATTCTTTTACTTCCTTCTTTCTTTATCTTTTATATTTCCATGTCTGTAAATAAAAAACCAGGTATAAAACCTGATGCACATTTTTTGAAAACACTACAGGTATATAAAGATAAAGGAGAAAAAGTATTTCAAAACCTTAACAGGGAAGACCTTTATATTAATAGTTTTGATAATTTAAAACTTCATGCCACTTATATTGATAAAAAGGCACAGAAAACTATTGTTTGTGTCCATGGCTATCGTTCCAGTTATCGTAATGATTTTTTCCAGACGCTACCATTACTAAACAAACTTGACTGCAATCTTTTGTTAGTTGATAACAGAGGGCATGGAGAAAGCGAAGGAAAATATATTGGCTTTGGTGTCCTTGACTCCTATGACATCCTAAGCTGGCTTAGTTATCTAAGACAACGACAAAACGATTCCAAATTCATCCTCTATGGTATTTCCATGGGCGCTGCTACCGTATTAAATGCTGCCGGCAATGATTTAGATGATGTCATTGGCGTTATTGCCGATTGTGGCTTTTCCAGTGGCTATGATGAAGTATGTAATCAAATCAGGGTAATCTATCATTTACCGCCATTCCCATTTGTACCCTTGTCTGATCTTTTTTTGAAACTCTTTGCCCACTATTCCCTTAAAGAAAAAGAAGCCAAAACATCAATCAGAAATTATCATAAAGACCTGCTGGTCATTCATGGCGAAGACGATCGTTTTGTTGATACTTCAATGTCCTACATCATCTTTAAAAATGCCAATGAACCCAAACAGCTGGAAATCTTCCCTGATGCTTCACATGCCAGAAGCCATATTTCTGACCCTGAACGCTACGATGAACTACTTTCAGGTTTCATCAAAAGGATTTAGTGCTAAAATATACGAGTGTCTATACGAGGTAACTGACTATGAAAAATAAGATTTATCCCTGGCTGGTTTTAGCCGCATGTTGCGGATTAATTACAATAACTTTTGGATTAAATAATGTTACCGGCCTCTTTTTTGTTCACATGGCAGCTGATTTAAATTGTGGTATCGGATCTGTTTCATTGTTTCTATCCCTCATTCTAATCATGTCTGGTATTACCGGACCAATTGCTGCAAAAGTACGCAAAAAAGTTAATGTACGTACTACCATCATCGCCTGCTTTATTGCCTGTCTGGCATGTTACTATGGCGTCTATAAGGCTGATGCCCTCTGGAAACTATATCTCTATGCCATCGTCATCGGTATTTGTGGCGGTACCTATGGTTCAACTCTGGTAGTTGAATTAATCAACAACTGGTTTGCCAAAATGAGCGGAACAGCCCTGGGAATTGCCCTGGCATTTTCAGGCGTTTCTGGTGCTGTCTTGTCACCAATTATTTCAGCCATGATTGTCAATAAAGGCTGGCGTTTGACTTTCCTGCTGGTATTCTGTTCTATTCTGATTTTCTTTATCGCACTGGCTTTAATAATCATCCGCTCAAAACCGGAAGAATTAAATTTAAGCCGCTATGGTGAAACAGCAGACTCTAAGAATGCTAATCAGGAAAAGAAAGAAGTAAAAGTTAATATCTTCTGTAAGGAATTCTTTATGATCTGTGGATTCGTTACTGTTGGTGCCATGGTAACTTCTATGGGAGCCCATATGTCTGGTTTCTCTAATTCAATTGGTTTGAGTTCTGGACAGGCCGCTTTACTTGTATCTGCTGTTATGGTTGGTAATCTTTTGTTTAAAGTCTTTTTTGGTATTGTTGCCGATTCCAAGGGTGGTAAGATTACAGCCATCTTAACCTATATCTGTTCCCTTGCTGCACTGGTCATGTTCTTCCTGCTTCCTTCAAGATTCTTTATTCTCCTGTTTTTTGCCGCCTATCTATTAGGAACGTCATATTCAGCTGGAAATGTCATAACCCAGGCCTGTTGTCAGGATATCTTTGGAAGTGAAAAGGCATCATTCTATTATGCCTATATGAATCTTTCAATTCTCTGTCTTGGCGCTTCTTCAACAACCATCATCGGTTATATCTTCGACTTTACCGGATCTTATAAACCGGCTCTGGTTGGGCTGGGAGTCATTCTAACCATAACCTTCCTCTTGCTGATGAAGGTATATCAGGAACATAACAAATAATAAAAATAAGGTGTAGCTAATAGCTACACCGTTTTTAAACTTTTGTCTGAAATGACTGAGGATCTCTTGCAAAAGTAAGAGCAGTTTCCTTTGTAATAAGACCTCGACGATAGAGTTCCAGAATTGAGTCATCCATGCTCTGCATGCCAAAGCGCTTGCTGGTCTGGATAATTGTCGGAATCTGATGAATCTTATTTTCTCTAATCGTATTTTTAACTGCCGTATTAACCAATAGTATTTCCATCGCCGCAACCATGCCTCTTCCATCAGCTTTTGGCATTAGACACTGGGCAACGATACACTCAAGGACATCAGCAAGCTGCGTTCTGATCTGCTGCTGCTGATAAGGTGGGAAGACATCAATAATACGGTCAATTGTTGTTGCAGCATCATTAGTATGCAAAGAAGACATTACCAGATGACCGGTTTCAGCAGCTGTAATAGCTGTCGAAATAGTATCAAGATCGCGCATCTCACCAATCATGATAACATCAGGATCCTGTCTTAAGGCTGATCGTAAAGCTGATGAGAAATCCAAAGAATCAGTACCAATTTCTCTTTGATTGACAATTGACTTGGCATGACGATGAACATATTCGATAGGATCTTCCAAAGTAATGATATGACGCTGATATCTCTGATTAATAACATTAATCAGACTGGCTAACGAAGTTGTCTTACCTACACCTGTTGGACCAGTTACCAGTATTAGACCACGACGTTTTTTGACCATTTCAACAATCTGTGGCGGAATACCAAGATGTGATGTACTTGGGATCTCTGAATTAAGAATACGAGCTACAATCGCAATAGTATTACGCTGTTTAAATACATTGACACGAAAACGACCAATATCATCACGATAGCGTGAGAAATCAACCTGACCAAATTCATTGAGTGTTGCCCAATGCTGTTCCTTCATGATCTCTTCGGCCATTCTTTGGGTATCTTCCGGTGTCAGTCTTTCTTCAAACATTTCTTTGATGTCGCCATTAATTCGACAACATGGCTTATTTCCGGCTGAAATGTGTAAATCAGATGCCTGGTTGCTGATTGCGGTTTGGATCAGATCATTGAATGTATACATATAAACTCCATCTTCTAATTATTCATTAATAATTTTAAACCCTGTTTCAGATATTCGCCACTACTTTGACACTGCATATTGCTCAAAGCCGGCAGAATATTATTAATCTCATTCTGTTTGTAACCAAGGCCCTTTAAGCCCTCAACGGCCTCGCTGATTAATGAATTAGCTACTTCAGCCTCTGGCATCTGATAAGGTGAAATGGCCTTAAAAACATAATTATTATTCATGTTGATGCGATTTTCAAACTGCTGAATGAATTTGTAAACATCATCAAGTTCTGCAAAATCTGTTTTTTCAAAGACATCACGATTAAACTTAACAGAATAAAGATATTCATCAGCCAAATCGCCATCGTTATTACGCTTTTGAGTATAGGCAGAAAAAACAATCTGCTCAATATAAGAAGAAATATTAAACATTTCACCACCGAGCCAAACACCTAGTGATAAAACATTTTTGGCATATTCTTCCCTAAGCTGCAACTGCGTCTTATTTCTGCTAACAAGTTTATTGTTATTCAAAGCTGGATAAGAAGGATCAAGATCCTCAATTTCCGGCAAATCCAAATCGAAATACAGGATATGATCTTCCAGTTCATAGCTGGCATTAACCGCATAATTTGCTTCCATATTATTCATATAGGAACCAATCAGTGTTTCAATCGTATCCTCATCACCATCAAGAGCGAGCTGGTAGATTTCCTTTTCAGCCGGATTAGTAAAATTCACAATACGCTGAGCATATTCTTCCTTAGTATCAACATCCAGTTCACGATGAAGATTCATACTGTTATATAAAGCCTCTTCGTATTCCTGAATAGCTGTTGTATCGACTTCTGCATTAACAGCAGTATTAACTGTTTCTTCTTTAACCTTATCGGCCTTTTTAACTTTTGTATCCTTCTTATTGTTTTTCTTCAAAGGATTATCCAAAATCTTTGTCCGATATGATAAACCTGTTCCCTTTAGACCTAAGTTTAAAAAAGCACCCTTAGAACCCAAATTAACACTGGCACCCTTTTTTCCAACAGTTGCCGAAACGCCAGTCTTGGAAACATTCAGGCTAATTAGATTATTGACCTTGATACGCTTAGAAAATCGAAAACCCATGATACTATGCTCCTTTTGCCTTCAAAAGGCATTTTTCTAACCAGTTGCTACTAAAATAATACAACAAAAATAAGATGCTTGTCAGTATCCAAGATATCGGGTAACAATACAAGGCTTCAAAAACCGTCTTATGCGAATGTGAAAATATCCATATCATACGGGTACCACAAATACCCAAAGCAGTCATTAACATCGGATTAAAAGAATCACCACAGGCTCTAATCGAACAGGAAAATATCTCGATAACAGAAAAAGTAAACCAATAGGGTGCCAGTAACTTAAGTAAATCCATGCCAATCAGAATAACCGCCTCATCCTTGGTAAATAAGTGATAAAAGAAAGTACCACCAAAACACAAAATAAAGGCCAGCGCAACAGATAACAGCAGATCCATCAAAAGACCAGTCCACATTGCCTTCTTTACTCTATCCAGCTTACGGGCACCGAAATTCTGACCAACAATTGTCAAAGAAGCTGTTCCCAAGGCTCCTGAAATATCCCAGAAAATACCATCAATCTTACCAAAAGCCGCATAAGCTGCCACTGTATCCGTACCAAAAGTATTTACTGAAGCATGAATAGATAAATTAGAAACCGAATATAAAACCGACTGTAGTCCCATTGGCAATCCCAAAACAACAATTCTTTTTAATGTCCTTCCCACAAAACCAAATTCTTTTAACACAAAGCCATAAGATTCATGTGATCTGCCTAATACCACTAAAACCAGCACACATGATGCTATTTGTGAAATAACAGTAGCTACTGCTACACCAAAAACACCCAATCCAAAAAAGACTACAAATAACAGATCCAGAACAATGTTCACAAAACAGGAAACAATCAGAAAGTATAAAGGACGCCTAGAATCACCAATAGCCCTTAATACACCAGCTCCCATATTATAGATAACCGAAGGGACCAGACCCAAAAAATAAGTTCGCATATATGTTAACGAATAAGGATAAACATCTGCAGGAACATTCATTGTCTTCAATAACCAAGGTGCTCCCAAAATACCAACAGCCATCATAATCAGACCCAGAAACCCTGCTAAAAAGAAACCGGAACGAACTCCGTTTTTAACTTCCTGCCAGTCGCTTTTACCATATGCCTGTGCTATAACAACGGAAGCTCCCGAAGAAATACCAGTGATGAAATTTAGCAAAAGATTGATCATCGTACTTGGCGAACCGCCAACAGCAGCTAAGGCTTCTTTACCTACATAATTACCAACAATAACTGCATCAACCGTATTATAGAGCTGCTGAAAAAGTGTCCCAAAAAGAACAGGAAAAAAGAATAATAATATCTGAACCGGCAAAGAACCAGTCAGAATCGCATTTTCCCTTCTCTCCATTTATTTTTCCTTATTAGCTATAAACAAAACAACAGAAGCTGCAATAATTAACAAAGCACCAATAATAGTACCGCTTTTCAAAGACTCATTTAAAAATACTAAACCCAATAAAGCCGAACTGGGAATACCAAACAAATCATATAAACTACCCTCGCCAGCCGGAACCATGGCCATACCGCTTGTAAGTGTCATCTGACCACCAATCGCACAGATACCAACCATTACCAAAAAGAAACATTCCATAAGTGTTGGTTTGACAAAAGAAGCTAATACAAAAGGCAAAGACCCTAAAGCACAAAAAGATGAAAAACATAACACAACTACTGCCGGCTTAACCTTGCCACCAAGCTTCTTTAAAAAGATATTGACCATAGAACTTAAGACAGCACAGGCGCAGGCTGCCAGTAAAGGAAGAGCTTCAGAATTGAAACCTGGTTTACCAACGACCGCAAAAACACCACCAAATGACAACAACATGGCGATTATCTGATAAACACTAACCTTTTCTTTCAAGAAAATAGCTGCCAGCAGTATCGTGATAAAAGGAGCCATTCTGGTAATTGTTGAAACATCAGCCTGAGCAGCCCTGGTTGTTGCATAAAAACTGAAATATACGGCCACAAAACCACAAAAACAGCGCATAAAAAGATTAAAGTAATTTTCTTTATTTATTTCAAATTTATTGCCACTTCTCTTTAATAAGATATATGCCCCTGCCGCATTAACTATATTACGAAAAAAGACAATCTCCAGAACCGGCAGGCGATTAGCCTTACGAACAAAAATACTTAAAACACTGAAACAAAATGCCGAAATAATTAAAATAATTGCACCCTTTTTTCGCTTACTCATAATCAACCTCATATCACACATGACAATTATAGTCCTTATTCACAAAAAAGATAGCTTTTTATGCTACCTTTAGACACTTATGGATTTTCTTTTTTAGCCTGTTTATTGCCACCAATAAACAGAATGATTGCAGCAATAATGATCAATGTACCACCAATAATAGTTTTGATCTTAATACTTTCGCCCAGAATAAAGAAAGCCAGAATAGCAGCTGCTGGAATACCAGCCAGATCATAGAGACTACCCTCACCTGCTGGAACCAGCTGGAAACCGGTTGACATTGTAATTTGAGCAACCATGGCCGAAATACCAACCATTATTAGATAGAATGCCTGTAATGGAGTAGGCACGACAAAATTGACAATTGTTGCCGGCAAGGCAAAAATAACTGAAAATGCCGCATAATAGAAAACCGTTGTACTCGGTGCTGCCTTACCTTTTAGTGTTCGAAGTATAATCTTGACAGCAGCTGATAGAATAGCAGTTACAAAAGCAGCAGCCAAAGGCAGAAGAGCTGAATTGAAACTGATCTTACCAACAACAACCAATACACCCGCAAAGGCAACAGCCATAGCTCCATACTGATATGGGAAAATTGACTCTTTAAGGAAAATAGCAGCCAAAACGATTGTTAAGTATGGTGCCATTCGAGTACGAGTTGTAACTTCAGCCTGATTGGCATTAGAAGCCGCATACATATTGAAATATAAAGAAATAACACCAATCAGACTTCTAACCAGCAAACGAATAGTTGCCGGTGTGTCAGCACATTTAAGACTGCTGTCTGATTTTTTTACCATCCAGTAAGCAATGCCCACATTGATGACATTTCGAATAAAAATTGTTTCCATCAAAGGAATGCCCTTTAATAACTTAACAAAGATATTAACCATGGCAAAAGAAACAGTAGAAATGATTAGTAAGATTGCGCCTTTTTTTCTATTTTCCATATATATCCCCAATCTGCAACATTTTAATTATACAAAAAATGAGCTATTACAGCTCATTTAATAATCGTATTTTTCACCAATAACACCATAGCGATACAACCAGTTTTTAAAGTCGTTTTCTCCTTCATGGAAGGCCTTCAGATTATGACGAAATTCATCATCATGATGTGGAGCTATAGAAATCAGGCCATTGCCATTATCAACCATAATCTTGTTGGCAAACAACAAGGCAACACGAACATCACCATCAGAAAATAAACGCTTTTCCAGGATATATAAGCAGACATCAATGGCAATTTCCGTATTGGCCTTTGCCGGCTGATTAATCATTTTTTCCAGTTCATCTATTTGCTCGGTATTTAATTCACTCTTGCAGTTTTCATTTAAACCATTCATCAGAATCTGGTGCAGGGTTGTGAGTGTTAAATAATCAGTTTTCAGATCATTTTCAATAAAAGAATAAGCTTTAATAAAATTAGCCAGAGCTATTTCTTTTTCGTTTGACAAAGGATTACTAACAATCAGTCTTTCAACTTCTTCCTTTTCAATATCATAGCGGGCCAGTTTCATATTGTTATATAACAAAGTGGCAAAGTGCTTATGAAGATAATTGATAGTTTTTGTCCTGTTCATTACGTACTTATTGTTCATAGCTTCTTACCCCCTATTAATAATAACAAAAAAAGGCCCGTAGGCCTTATTCAATCATAATCTTTTGAACTGTTTCCAGATGTTTGGTTTCTCTGGAAGGCATTATCAGTTTTAAAATACCATCATTAAATGAAGCGCTGATATCTTCACTCTTGATATTATTGCCGACATAGAATGATCTTGAGCATGAACTATACTGACGTTCTTTCAACAACATCTTTCCCTCTTCCTCTTTCTCAATTTCAGATTCGGCCTTGATAGTAATATAACCATCATCAATTTCCAGATCGATATTTTCCTTTTGATAACCTGGTAATTCAATATCGAAATAGTAGTAACCGTCTTTTTCTTTGATATCAGTCTTCATTAGAGAATTGTTATTAAACATAAAGTCATTAAATAAATCATAATTTCTAGATAATAGTTGCATCATATATACCTCCATTATTTCCCGGGAATTTATCCCTCACCTATATAATAGCACAATTGTTAGCACTGTCAACTATAGATTGCTAAAAATAAATATTTTTTTGTTTCAAAAAAGCGTACAATAAAACTATCGTCTTTGGGGGAGAATATTATGCACGAAGATACAGAAAATAGAATTATCAGTTGGGGCATTAAACTGGCAGCAGTTGAATTCTGCTACTACTTTGCCATGGCCGGCTACTCTTATTTATCAACATATCTGGACTCTCTTGGATACACCGTTACCCAGGTAGGACTTATCACAACTATCATCTCTATTGTTGCCATGATTTCCACACCTCTAATGGGAACTCTAGGTGATAAACTTAAATCTTCATCAAAGGCTGCCATTATCTGTATGATAGGTGTTGCCATATCCTGCATTCTTACACCTTTGTCAGCACCAATTAAGGTCTATGGTTTTTCAATAATGTTATTATTTGTCGTTATTGCCCGTTTTTTCTATGGCCCTTGCGGATCTTTAATGGAAACAACTGTCATTACCGGCTGCAATAAAACCAATACGGACTTTGGCAAAGTCAGAACCTTTGGCTCTATTTCCTGGATTATCATGTCCTTTATTTTGGGCAAGACTATCAGTTCCAGTAATTCTTATCTGACTTTCTATATTCTGGCAGCTGCTCTAATACCATGTATTTTCTTTATTCTATCAATCAGACCAATTACGGAATACAATGGACAAAAAGAAAAGGTATCATTAAAAAATCTTCCTTATGGCAAACTTTTAAAAAATCCTTATTTTCTGTTTTTTATTCTTTTTGCCGTTTGTCGTTCATTGCCACTAAGTGCCAGCACAACTTATCTGCCCTATCTGATAAAAGAAGCTGGTGGTGATATGGGCAAGATCGGCTTAATCCAAGCCTATCGTTCTTCTTTTGAATTTCCTATCCTTTTCTTCTCTGGCAAAATCATGAAAAAGATTTCCTTAAGAAATATGTTTACTATTTCTGTCTGTATGATTGCAACAACTGCACTATTATATGGCTTTGTTTCAACTTTTACTGGAATTATTCTGGCAACAACCTTCGCCGGTTTATCATTAGGTTTTGCCAACTCAGCAGCCTATCGTTATGTCTTTACCATGGCTCCTAAGCAGTTGCGTTCAACTGCACAGACCATCTACGGTTCCTGTCTGCAGATTTCTTCCATTCTTTCCGGCTTCATTGGCACAGCATTGGTTGCCGGTATTGGCGTTAAGATGTATTTCACTTTAAATGGCGGCTTCTGTTTCATAGCAGTGGCTTTATACCTCTTTGGTGTTAATTATGTTGCAAATATCAAAAAAATACCATTTATCGACTATGCCGAGGAAGAGCGCAGAGAAATAAATAATTAACACAAAAAAATCATTCATCACGAATGATTTTTTAATACTTACTCAAATCAATTTCCCTGCTTAATGGTTCTTCCAGTAGCTCTGGATTTTCAATCAGAACTTTCAATAGTTTGACTGACTTGGAATAGTAGTAACCATCTGCCAGACGTTCATCAATAGTCAAACCAAGGTCAACGCTGTCTTTCATCTCATAAGAACCATCGTCTTCATAAAATGGACGTTTTTTCTTTTCGCCAATGGCACAAAACAGAGAATTGGTCCCCCAATTGGTCAAATGATGATAACCGGAATGTAGTTTTATAGAACCCAGATTTGTTAATACAACACTTGAATAATAAGGATCGCTGGCAATCAGGAAATGTGGAACCTTGCCTCTTTTGTCCAAAAGAGTAATTATCCAGATTACAAAGTAGCTGATGAATCGTGGAATTTTATTAAATACATCCATTGAAGCTGTACTGGAGTCTTTTTTATTACTCCGACCTGATTTCACTTCCTTTTTAATGGCCTCATGGATAGTGTCGATATTGTCATCCTCCTTTGCATAAAGAAAGGCCAAAGCCTCTTCTCCCTTATCAGAAAACTCTTTTTTAATCACAAAAGAAGCCGAAAGATAATTCCTCTGATAAAAACGTTTCGACACAATAAAACGATTCATCTTGGGTCTAAGATAAACAACCTTAAGAATAGCTGTGACGATTATCTGAAAAAGATTGTACTTATAGTCTGGATTATCCGCATTCTTTCTTTTAAGATATTCGTCTGTCTTACTCAGATCAACGATTTCTGATATGAAAGCTTCATTATCACAGCGATTTGGATAAATTACTGGTGTAATGAAATGCATTCCATCAAGATCTCTAATTAGAGCACCGTCTTTTCTATCACCGATTCTTTTCATAACCCCATCATCATAGCACAACAAAAACAGGCCAAATAATAATAGAGTGCTAAAGTAACCTATAAAAAAGCCTTATCTTTTCTGATAAGGCTTACATTAACTTAAAATACGCATACTATCGTCGGCAAGTTTCCATTCCCTGAAATCATTACATTGTGGACACTTTAATAATGACACCATCCAGCTGCTACGCTTATCTTCTGATGTTTCGCCTACAAATTTTTCTTCAGCAGAATGATAATTGAAATGGCAACCGCAGACCTTACATTCGACCATGACAGCTTCTTCACCTTCGCCACCAGATACAGCTTTTAATTCTTCATCATATATTGTTTTAAATTTTGACATTTTTAATCTCCTTTTTTAATACATTTATATTATCTCATGCGGCAATGACAATATAATGACATTTAACTTAATCACAAATGGTAATAGTACATGTATTATTACTCATATAAAACTATCTTTTCCTCGCTGCTTAAAGCTTCAATTTTATTAAATAACAGGCTGAGGAAATCTTTTCTGAATTCATCATAGTTTTCTGGATGAAGAGTACCGTAGGCATTAAGCACCTTTTCATCATCGAAACCAAAAGATAACTGGAACCATTCGCAATTATTGTAATCAACAGCCGCCTTATCGTAGTTATACCATTGGATAAGATCATACTTAACAATCAAATCTTCAAAATCCTTAAAACCAATATCCTCATTCGCGACTTTACAATAATAGCGATATTCGCCTTTTTCAATAAATTCACCAGAAACTGATTTGATTATTACATCAAAATTATTTTCTCTGGCATCATCATCACAGATAAAAACATTATAAGAATCACCGCCCGATTGACCCTGCTGTTTAAAGCTGACCATCAGATAATTAAGATTACCACTTAAGCCCTCAGCAATAATTGCCTGTCTTTTTTCTTCTTTCATTGATTCGATAAAAGGTTTCATTGTTTCATCAAGATCATCTTTAAAATACCAGTAGTTATCAGGATAGGCATTGGAGCCTGAACAGCTAAGACTTTTGCCATCCGCAAAAGTGATTTCCATATCAAAACCATCACCATCGCAGACATCCGGGTTGTATTTACTAAAGCCCTCCCAGGTGGCAATCTCATATTTAAGATATAGTTCTTTCAAAGATGACATCAGCTTATCATCAACAGTCATCATCATCTCACCATAGTCGCTATATAGCATACACTCATATGTTAAACTGAGCTGGCCATCATGATTTTTTATATCATATTTATAATTGTCCCCACCAATGCTGCCATTATAGTAATAATTGAATTCAACAATAGCTGATTCATTTATAACTGCATCCTTGCCCAAACCATCAGAACCCTGTGGACCCTGATATTCAATTTCCGGTTCAATTTTTTTACAGCCAAATAGATTAAAAAACATCAAAAACACTCCTGTTATCAATATTATTTTTTTCATTTTACTTACTGGCATTACGCTTTTCAATCTGTTCAATTGTCAAACCGCTATTATAGAAATCCTTAACCGAACAGCCAGCTCGACCGCCGCCGCTTGAAGCGCAGGCACAGGCACAACTGGAAGCACAGGCACAGCTGGAAACACAGGCACAACTGGAAGATACACAGGCACAACTGCTGCCACCACCTCCGCCACCACGCTTGTTGTTAGAGGAAGGAACCCTGACTCTGACTTTCTTTTGGCTTACATGAACATTGACAAAGATATTAGGATTTGTCGTTGAATGCAGTCCTTCTGTTGTAAATCTGTTGTATTGTTTATCATCTTCTTCAATGACTTCTTCACTCTTGATAAAACTGCGGCCACAGTATTTACAAACCTTGTCATTCTCGCCTCTGGCAGCACCGCAGGATGGACATTCCGGATAATATTCTATTAGTGTACGCTTAATCTTTTTAACTGTCTTAGTCTTAAAACCGGAACCAATGACTTCTTTTATTGTGCTGATAATGCCAATTAGAATCAGAACTGGAACCGCCAGTACAACGACAACAACAGCAAGCACCATTAGACCACCAATAATTGTATAGACAACATCCATATAAGTCAGGTTTTCATCTTCATCGCCATCATTATCATCAACATAGCCACGACTGGTATCAAAATTCTTAACATTTGCCGCATAGTTGACATTTACCTTAAAGCGTTGTCCACCTTTGAGACTGGTTTCCCAGACGATATAGTCGCCTTCAATGACAGCTGCTGGCGAATAAGAATCGACATCACCATTATTCCAGCTGATCTTCAAATAATCGACATCGGCATAATCAAACCAGGCTGGTGTAAACTGATATACTGCATATTCATTTTCGCTACTAAAGGCATACATATAATCCTGGACTACTTCAAATTCAAAGACAGCCGTCTGACCCTCATAATAGTCCTCGTTGAAATCAACCATGACAGTACCATTTTTATCCTGATAATAGATGTCTTCAATATTGTCACTAAGAGCCTTAATACTTAAATAATGTGAATTGGGAATACCAATTTCTGCATAAATCAAAGGGCCAATGTCATCATCAAGCACCAGCCACTCAATATGATAACGAATTGTTAAAATACCATCATCATCGACATCAATGGTGATCTCATAATCGGTGATCTCATCAATAAATTCATCTGCCTTAATCTTTGAAGGCAGCATTAAACAAAGGCAGATCAGAACAAGACAAAATAACTTCTTCATCTTAAATACCTCCCTGACCTTTTCTTAATGGACAGCTTCCTAACATCAAAGATGAATAATCTCTTCTTTTTCTGCAGAAAGGCTTATTCCAGATGTCATCCCACTCATCATTTAATATATTGCCCAGAATATCACTACTCAACCAGCTCTGACAAGGCACAACATTACCACTAGGTGTAATTGCCATATTTGATAAACAGGCACCACAGTTAGGCTTTGGAATAGACAATTCTTCAAAGAAACTATCTTCAATCCAACCCGGTGAAGTAAAGTTTATTTCCATATCATGGCTAAAGGCATAATCAACCGCATCCTTCAGTATTTCTTTTATTTCCCTTGGACTAAGCTGTAAACTGCCAGACTCATCTTTTGTAGCATTGCCTGTTGTGATTAAACCAGAGCAGGTAACATAGCAGACACCCAATTCGTGTAAAAACTCCAAAGTCTTAATATAATCTCTATTCAAAGTACATAGAGGTGTATTGATACTTGGATTAAGGCCAGCTTCAACCGCATTCCTGATGCCATTAACAGTATTGTCGTATTGTATAGCACCAACCAGCTTATTATGCACAGAAGGATCATGAGAATAGAAAGTAATCTGTAAACCATCCAGTTCAGCTTCAACGAGTTTTTCACAATATTCTTTGTCAAGTTTAATGCCATTGGTATTCAATCGGCTGACAAACCAGCGGGCATGTTTAATCAGTTCAAACAAATCCTCACGCATCGTAGGTTCGCCACCAGTAAATGTTACCTGAGGAATGCCAGCTTTTCTTAAGATATCCAAAACTTTCTTCCACTCTTCAGTACTTAATTCATTTTCCTCAGAAAAAAGCTGACCAGCCGCATAACAGTGGACACATTTCTGATTGCAGTGCCAGCGTCCCTCTTTTGTCATTGCTGAAACCATCAGATCCATTCGATGAGGAGCCCGCATATAATCGGCATATTCACCAATACTTACCCATTGAATATCTTCACCAGGAGTCTGTCCTAAAGACAGATTCTTAAAAGTATCAACAATACGACGAATATCATTATCAAAATGTTTTCTTGAAAGTAAAGTAATAAGCTTTTTCGAACTCTCAAAAGCCAGTGTATAGATACTTTCCAGATCGCTATCGCTTATTTCCTTACCATCATATTTATTGACTTCTTTAATAAATTCAGCCAACATGACTGTCCAGGTTGGTGATAAAGGCAATATATCACGACCATTGACAATAATCAGACTGGAATTAAGTTTTCCATCAGCCTTAGGTGGAATCAAATGAATACGAATAGCTCCAGGACCATTGGGATTAAAAGTTGTCTGCAGAACTTCCGTAAAAGTCTCATTCATGTATTTTTTTAATTTTTTATCAAACATAACTGGCTCCTAACATCATTATTATAAGGTAGACATTAATTATTTGTATTTAACAATTAAGCAGGGTCTTTGAATAAAAATAAAATCATCAATTACGATGATCTTAGTGTTAATAGGATAGGACAACAATAAAACGACAATCCTATACTGCTATACTTTCTGATGCTTTTTTCTTACGATTGATATAAAAAGATATGATCAGTGGTAAGCCAAACATGCCAATAATTCCAAAAAGATTTAAACCAATCATCATGGCAATCAAAGTTGGCAAGGGCCTTAATCCCAGATCATCACCCACCATCTTTGGCTCAATGACATTTCTAATCAGATTAATAATTGTATATAAAACCAGTATTCCAATACCCAAAAAATAATTACCAATACAGATATCAACAATACCCCAAGGAATCAGTATTGTACCAACACCTAAAACCGGCAAAATATCCAGCAAGGCTGTCAACATTGAAATAATAATGGCATTATCAACACCAAATAACAATAATCCAATTGCCAGTTCTACAAAAGTAATAAACATAATCTTGATATATGACCAAAGAATCTTTATGAGCTTATTACCAACATAGTCCTTCACCTCATCAAATATTCTTTTCGTTTTTTCGTTCATTATTCTAAAAATGAATTCAATAACTCTTTCATAATCATAAATGAAATAGAAAGAAGCCACTATGACCACCATTAAATTAATAAGTAATGCTGGTGCACCAGTAATAATTGGTGTGGCCATCTCGATGAAATAACTGGAAATTGAAGAAATAATCGTATTGATTGCCTCAAAAACGCCATCAATAAAGCTTGTTAAATAAACCGAAACATCTTTTGGCATAGTCTTACTGATGGCCAATAAGTTCTTTTTGACCTGAACAATAAATGGCTGAATACCATTGGTATAAAAATCCGGAAAAGTCGTAAAGAACTCAATCAGCTTATTAATAACGACAACTGTAATTGTCGTAATAATTATGCCAATAATCAGATAAACAATTATCAGACAGACTGTTCTTACGGTAGCATTATCTTTTTTAAAAAGCTTCCTTGCCATCACAATCGCAAAATAAGCCAGAATAAACGCTAACACAAAAGGCATAAATGCTGGAAGCAGATACTTAATAAATAAATAAGCCAAGGCAATAATAATTACCCCAAAAACAACGTTAATAATAAAATTCTTCTTCTCTTCTATCTTCATCAACTTCATTTTACCAATAAAATAACTATCATAATCAAAAATCTCCAATAAAAAGGAAGCCCATGAGGACTTCCCTGATAAGAAAAATCTAATTATAGTCTACTCTGGCGACGTGACAATAACATTGGCCTCTTCAAGTGCCACAATATTTATTTCTGGTGCCTGGTATTGTTTCTTCCTGTTTTCCATTATGTATCCTTTCTTACAAGATAATAATTGTTATATCAACAACATTAACTTATCTATATTCAGTATATCACCTATATGTTATAAAATAAAAAACCTTCGTCTTCAAACAAAGGTCTAATGGATATCTGGTCCGGGATAAGGGACTCGAACCCCCACGGTCGCCCACTAGATCCTAAGTCTAGCGCGTCTGCCAATTCCGCCAATCCCGGAGTGCTCTTTTATCTTACATTAATTTAGCTATTTATTCAATAAGAAAGCTCATATGAGCTCTCTTATTGATGTTAAAATATGTATTTTTTACTTTTTTTGGCCATAGTAGGCATTAGGACCATGTTTCCTGTAAAAATGTTTAGCCATTAATTCATTCTGCATTGGCTTAGTATCTGCTTTGATAGTCATTGACCTATATGCCATTTTGGCCAGTTCTTCTAAAACAACAGAATTAAAAACTGCCTCATTTGCATCCTTTCCCCAGGTGAATGGACCATGGCTGGCAACCAGAACAGCCGGCATTTCTTCTGGATTAATATGACGCTTTCTGAAAGTTTCAATGATAACTTTTCCGGTATTTAATTCATAATCCTTTCTGATTTCTTCGGCCGTTAATAAACGGGTGCAGGGAATAGGACCATTGAAATAATCCGCATGAGTTGTACCTAAAGCCGGAATATCACATAGGGCCTGTGCCCAGGATGTAGCCTCTGTTGCATGGGTATGAACAACTGAGTTTATACAGGAAAACTGACAATAAAGTTCCAGATGTGTATGCAAGTCACTGGAAGGATTTAATTTTCCTTCAACAACATTTCCTTCTAAATCCGTAACGACCATATCATCAACTGTCATTGTTGCATATTCAACACCTGATGGTTTGATAACAACGTACTTTCTCTCTTTGTCGATAGCTGAGACATTGCCCCAGGTAAACAATACCAGTCCGTTTTTAGGCAATAAAAGATTGGCTTCCAATACTTCTTTTTTTAATTTTTCTAACATTATCCATCAGCTCCTTTGTTACTTTATTAATTTTTTTATAACACATTTTTGACAAAATATGTTACATTGAATCTAACAAATGCACCAAATAATATAGGAGGAGATATGAAAAATATCAAACGTAGCCAACTGGCTTTGTCTAATTTTCCATATACCAAATATGGACTGGACTACACTCTTGACTCTTTACAGAAAATAGGTGGACCATATATTGAATTCTATGCCGCCTATCCTCACTTTTATCTGGGTGACGCCAATCTTGCACGCATGAAAGCTTTGGCTAAAAAAATAAAGGATCACGGCTTGCAGGTAATTGACTTCTGCCCTGAAAACTGCACATATCCGGTAAATGCCGCCAGCATTGATCCTGAAGTCAGAAAACGTTCTATTGACCATTATATTCTTGGAATTCAAACAGCTGCCGAACTTGAGTCACCATATTGTCTGTTCTTCCCAGGATACGCCTTAAAAGACGAGGATCCTCAGGATGCCTGGAAACGTGGTTTTGATGCGTTTAAATATCTGACAGAATTTGCCGAAGTCTATGGCGTAACTCTCTTATTAGAATCTGCTAAGGCAACATCTTCCATTCTTTCTTCAACTGATTTGCAGTTAAAGATGATGAGAGACTTGAATTCGCCAAATGTTGACTGCCTGATTGATACAACAAATCTTGTTGGCATTAAGGAAACATTTGATGAATGTTATGCAAAACTGGGAAAAGAGCACATGAAACATGTCCATTTCAAAAACGCCCTTGGAACTCCAGACAGTTTTGTTGCCTCTCCAGCTGATGAAGGCTTCCTGGATCTTGAACATATGGTTAGGACCCTGGATAATGATGGCTACACCGGCTACTTTGGCTGTGAAATCTTTAAACCATATTACTATGAGCCAGAAAAAGCCATGTTACGTTTTAAAGACTGGTTCGATAAACTTGATCCAATTAAGGACTATGATTAAAAAAGGTGCGATGCACCTTTTTTAGTTATTCATTATAGCCTTAAGTTCCTGTACAACCTTTAGTGGATCATCAGACTTGCAGATACCTGAACCAACGATTACAACATCTGGTCCAACTTCCTTGATTTCTGGCATTGCCTCTGGTTTAATACCACCAGAAATGACTGAATATGTATCTTTTTTGCTGATATTATCCTTAATAACCTTTAAAGCTTCGATTGGGGTTGCGATACAATCCAACATATCATGAGCTGTATGAACCGCAATATAATCAACGCCCATTTCTTCCAGTTCACGGGTTCTTTTTGCCAGATCATCAGCACGAATACCAATAGTATCAGCGCAAACCTTCTTACCATATTCTCTGGCAGCCTCTACAGCACCTCTAACAGTTGAATCATTGGTAATACCTAATACCGTAACAATATCAGCACCAGCCGCAAAAGCCATGCGGGCAATTGAACGACCACCATCCATAATCTTGGCATCACATAATACATCGATATTTGGATATTTTTCTTTCATGACCTTTACCGCTCTAACGCCTTCGGCAACAACCAGTGGTGTTCCAATTTCGGCAATATCGACATAGTCATGGATAATTTCCATCAGTCTTAATGCGTCGTCTAATGTTTTAACATCTAAAGCAGCCTGTAATTTCATCTAATTATCCTCCTTAAAACAGTCTCCAAAGATCTGTCATAGCTTCCATCATTTTTTTATAATTGTTTAATTTATCCTGATAGACTTCTGCCTTATCTGGATTAGGCAATACAATCTCGCCTGGACGGCACATGGCTCTAACAGCCTCATCAACATTCTGATAAATGCCAGCTGTAACGGATGACATAATTGCCACACCCTTGGCACCCATTTCTTCCGCTGGAACAAGCTGAATTGCTGTCTGCAAAACATCCGCAAACATCTGGACCCAGACAGCAGAATTAGTTGCACCACCTGCCATTAAAAATTTATCAGGTTTTGGTCGATTTGCCAACAAGTGATCAATCTGTAAACAATGAGAGAAAACTACACCCTCATAGACAGCTCTTAACATATGGGCATTGTTATGTTCTGATTTTAGGCCAAAGAAACAGGCGCTGGCTTTTTTATCATCACGCCAGCCACTGAAATATGGCATAAACATAACTTTAGAAGCTGCTGGATCAACACTTTCTACAAGTTTATTTACTTCATCATAAATATCACCATGTTCACTGCCATATAAGCGATCCAAAACCCATTCCAGGCTGCCTGATGAAGCAGGATAGCCTTCTTCAATCTGATAATAGCCATCGACTGGATAAATCGAGTTAAGTTTTACTGTTCCATTGCCAACTGGTTTTTCAGATAAATAGGCATTGATACCATGAGTACCGGTAATAATGATAACTGGCTCATCATTGGTTACGCCCATGGCGATAGCTGAGGCATTGACATCAAACATACCGCAGGAAACCGGGGTTCCTTCATCTAATCCGCACTGTAATGAGGCCTCTTTGCTGACGTATCCTGCCAGTTCATAATCAAATTTCAATGGCGGCATCTTATCAAACATTTCTTCAATGCCATAAGCTTCAAATAAGGATTTATCATATTGTTTTGTATCAAGATTGACCAGATTAGTTCCTGACATGGCACTCATACCACCAATTGGATTACCAGTCATTCGATATACAAGGAAATCTTTCATCGAAAAGACATAGGCTATCCTGTCATAATTATCCCTGTCATTATCTTTTATTTGTCTGAGTATGGAATGGGGTTTCCCTCCTGAGGCGACCTGATAGATCTTGGAATACAGCTTTTCGTCAGTTCCGTCGTTTTTCCATAAGTCGGCATAGGATTTAGCCCGGGAATCAGAAGAAGTTCGACCCAGCATAAAACTCTTGCCGTCTTTATCAACCGTGTATAAGCCTTTGCCCTGGCCGGCAAAACCAACACAGGCAATCTGCGATGGATTAATTCTGGATTCTTTTAATACTTCTTTGATCAGCGAACAATCTATCTGCCACATTTTTTCCTGGTCAACTGTTGCCATATTTGGACCAGGATGTTCTATGCAGTTCTTGTCTTTTGCCAAAGCTATCTGTTCGCCTTTAGTATTAAGAATCACTGCCTTAATATAAGTACCACCATTATCAACACTTAAAAGATATTTTTCCATTTTATCCCTCGAATTCTTTTTTCAGATAATCTTTAACTCCTGTTAAACGCTCAATTGGATCTTCACCATTGTCCCAGCATTCCGCAACAAACATTCTGATGCCGATTTCTTTGGCTGCTTTTATTCCTTTTTTAAAATCAACAAGGCCCTCACCAAAGTTCATATCCCGGTATTTCCCTTCTTTGGTTTCTTTCAGATGCAGGGCAAAAATATGTCCCTTGCCAGCTTTTATTTCTTTTTCAATATCCAGATTATAAATTAGACAGGCGTTATTTAAATTGCCCAAATCAGGATAGATGCCAAGATAAGGGGAGTCAATTAACTTGACATAGTCAACAGCCTTGGAAATAGTGTCCATAAAGGGAGTTTCCATGGTTTCAAAAGCGCAGACAATGCCCTTTTTAGACGCATAATATATGCCTTTTTGAAGATTAGTAATAAAGTTCTGTCTTGTAATCTCATCACTTTCTTCATAATAGACATCATATCCTGCCAATTGAATAATGCGAATACCAATATCATGACAGAAATCAACAGATCGATAGAAGAGACTTAAGCCCTTTCTTTGAACCTCAGGATCTTTAGAACCCAGGGCCCATTTACGATGTGCAGAAAGACACATGGAATCAATAGAGAAATCCAGATCATGTAGCATCATTTTGATGGCTAATTTGTCATCTTTTGAATAAAAGAGACGTTTCTGTTTTTCTTCGGTTTCATCGATGCTGATTTCCATATAATCAAAACCAGTTTCTTTTGCGCATTGTAATTTTTCTAATAAAGAAAAAGAATTAGGCATTGCTTTTTCGTAGATACCCAAACGATAGTCCATGAATTCTTCCTCCGATATAATTAATTAAATTATAGATGATTTGCCTTTAAATATGTTCCATATAAATAAAAAAACCTCATTTCTGAGGTTCTTTATCCGGCAACGTGCTTGATTCACTGCCTATTCAGACAGCTATGCTCGCCGATGCAGCGCTTAACTTCTGGGTTCGAGATGGG
>DCGB01000106.1:0-2705 GCA_002314515.1 Solobacterium sp. UBA1789
ATCAGTGGGTCGAGGGTTCGAATCCCTCGGGGGTCACCACTCGAGGATATTGCGGATTCTGTATCCGGTTTTTTTTTTTTTTTATTTATTTAAAATAAAAGCCCCCCTGCAGGGCTTAATATTTTTCTAACTGATTTTGTGAATTAAATAAGCGAATATAACGACGACATTCTTCCTTCCAGCCATTGACACCAGCCATATAATACTGGAAGAAATTGAGTTTTGTTTCATCAGCCATTTTATTCTCATTAATATAAGATCTGGCTAAATCAGTATGGAGATTAACTTTATTAATACCCAGCTGTACAGCCTTGGATAAATTATCATCACCAGTACCTGAACCACCATGTAGAACTAATGGCGTATCAACCAAAGACCTGATTTTTGATAAACGTTCAAAATCAATACGTGGAGTGCCCTTATAAACGCCATGTGATGTTCCAACGGCAATAGCCAAGGCATCACAAGCACTATCTTTAACAAAAGAAACAACCTCATCCGGATCACTCAGAGTATTGTCTCTGGTCTTTTCATATTCAAAACCCTGGCCAACATGACCAAGTTCAGCTTCAACCGAAACACCAACCGCATGAGCCGGTTCACAGATACGCTTAACAGCTGCCAGATTATCCTGATAAGACAAAGTTGAATAATCTGCCATTACCGCACCAAAGCCATTACAGACAGCAGCCATCATCGATTCATAAGAACGACCATGATCCAGCATCAAAGTAACTCTTGCCTTGGGATAATCCTTATCAACAAAGCGAACCAGTTCAGCCATCTTTCTGATATATTCAGGACCCCGGTCGGCAATATTGAAAATCAAAGGAGCCTGTTCTTCTTCCATTAGCTCATATGCTGCCACAATTGAATCGTGATTAAAAACAATTGGAGCAGCTACTGCAAAATTCTCATCTTTTGCAATCTTCAACAAATCCTTTAATGAAACTAACATTTTCCCCCCTATTCCATATCCAGCCACATCTTATGACTAGGCTTTGGATATTTATTATCAATCTTTTTCCAGTCTTCTTCTTTAATTTTAATATTTATACATTCAGCATTAGCCAAGGCATGAGCCTCCTTGGAAGAACGTGGAATTGAAACCGCAATATCATGACGTAAGGTAAAACAGATCAGTAACTGATAAACGCTTATTCCATATTTAGCAGCAATTTCCTTTAATAAAGAATCATTCAATAACTGTCTGGACAAACGGCCACCCTGGGCCATTGGACAATAGGTCATCAGCACCATACCATCATCTTCCATCCAAGGTACCAGATCGTAATCAATGCCCCTTGATCCCAAGTGATATAAGACCTGATTAACCTGACAGTTTTCACCACCCTCAGTTTCCATCAGCTCTTCCAGATCATCGACATCAAAATTGGAAACACCCCATCTTTTAATTAAACCCCGGCAAACCAGTTCTTCTAGACAATCAACCGTCTCCTGCAAAGGTGTATTACCCCGCCAGTGATATAGATACAGATCCAAATAATCAGTCTTTAGACGTCTTAAAGAATTCTCACAGGCCTGAAACATCTTGTTTCTATTGGCATTAGATGGTAAAACCTTGGAAACCAGAAAAATATCCTCACGCTTTACTTCACTCCAGATATTACTTATCAGTTTCTCTGAAAGGCCATTGCCATACATTTCAGCGGTATCAATCAACGTTGAACCTTTTCTGATACCCGCCAGTAAAGAAGCGGTTTCTTCTTTTTCCCTGGACTTATCCTCACCCAGATACCAGGTACCCTGACCAAGTTTTGGAATGATGGTACCATCTTTTAAAATTGGCATTAGTCTTTCCTCTTTCCAAAAATCTGTAAGATACGAATAAAGAGATTAATAAAATCAAGATAAAGCTGAAAAGCTCCAAAGATCATATACTTTTCCATCATCTGGTCATTAAAAGCACAGGCATCATAATAAAGTCTTAAGCGCTTAGTATCATATATGATTAAACCCATGAAGATGATGACACTTATATAACATAAAAATAAGGAAAAACTCTCTGATTTGAAAACAAAGGAATTAAGCAGAGAACCAATAATGACCACAATCAGAGAAACACCCAAAAGAGTTGAGAACTTTGTAACATCAACCTTGGTATTATGGCCAATTACAGCCAACGAGGCAAAGACCACTGAAGTCATCACTAAAGCCATGACAACAGAAGTAGCTGTATAAGCTAAAAGTAAGCAGCTTAAACTTAAACCTGTACAGGCACAATATGCACAATAACAGATCCAGGCTGTCTTGACTTCCATCTTATTTAAACCAGCGCCAAAGAAAAGTGCTAATCCCAGTTCAGCAACAATCGCAGCAATTGTTACAATGGAAAATTTGTCATAACCGATTTTGGAAATGATTAAAAAATAATTGTCGCTGATAAACCAGGCAATTAAAGCCGAAATGCCAATACCTATAGCCGTATAGGTAAAGACCTTTGACATATAATCCTGAAAAGTTAATATTTGTCTATTTGTATATTCCATAAATCAGACCTCCAATACAAATCTATTGATTATTTCACTTACGGCACTTTGATTGCACGCTTTAGGTGAAACATAATCGACCATTTCTTTAATATTCTCATCGCTATTGGCCGGACAGCAGGCAAAACCAACAGTCTGTAACATTTTTATATCATTCTCCGAATCACCAATGCCAAGACATTGATCAAGTGAGAT
>DCGB01000106.1:2725-6952 GCA_002314515.1 Solobacterium sp. UBA1789
AAAAGGCTCTTAATGCCATACCCTTATCAACACCCTCTGGTACAACTTCAAATAATTCAGGATAGGAGAAGGAATAAACAGCCTTATCGCCCAGAGAAGCGGTTAGCTTTTGACGAACATCCAGCAAGATATCATGATTTCCTATCAACATAAACTTATTGATAATGGTTTCAGGATTATTGACATAATTAAACATTTCTTCTTCGTTTGAAAAGATATCACTCTTATTCTGACGGGCATCTTCTCTTTCAATTCCATAACGATATACTTTAGAACCATGAGGATGAAAGAAACAGATATCAACATGATGTTCAAGTGCTTCCTTAATTGTCAGATCAATGACATCCTTTGTCAGCTTTTTCATAAAAACATATTCATCGTCCGCAACCGTAACGGCTCCATTAGTACAGACAAAATCATGTATTTCAAAGCCAAATGCTTTTTCCAGAATACTAATGGAACCTGGATGACGGCCAGTACAGGGTACAAAGATGCAATCCTTTTCCTTTAGTTTACGGATATTATCAATATCTTCCTTAGCTATTACATTACTGCGATCAAATAAAGTACCATCCAGATCACAAAAGACTGCCTTATACATACTTATCCTCCAGTAATTCTTCAAATATTATTTCTGCTATATATAAGCCGGCACTGCCTACGGCAAAAATACTGGAACCCAGTTCATCATTTTCACATTCAAGTGGTGCCTGATCAATAAAGACAACATCAATCTTTTTATAATAATTTTCTTTGCGTACCAGCTGTCTGAAGGCTCTGGCCAGGGGATCATTTTGAGTCTTGTCCAGGGTCGTTCTTTTTAAGCCCTGGGGTCTAAGGCGCTTGGCCGTACCCAAAGATGAAATAATGGGAATATTACGGGAATGGGCCATCTTTACCAGATTAAACTTGGATTTTAAGGAATCTATACAATCGGCCACATAATCACAATCCGGCAATATGAAATCTTCATTAATAAAGGTTTTAATGGTTTCAATCTGACAGTCACTGATTTCTTCCAGATGTTTTTTCATAGCAATAACCTTATCCTGACTGATATTATCTTTATTACTCATGAGTTGTCTGTTTAAATTGGATTCTTCCACAACATCAAAATCAACTAAAGTCAGTTTTCCTATACCACTGCGGGCTAAAGCTTCGCAGACAAAAGAACCAACACCACCAACACCACAGATAACAACATGTTTCTGTTTGAGTGCAGCTATTTTTTCTTTTGTTACAAGTGCTTCAATTCTTCTTAAGTATTCAGCCATTTTTGAATATCCTCAATAATGTTGTCACTGTTTTCATACCACTTTATGGGCATCTGATTATTAAACCAGGTATATTGTCTTTTGGCAAAATGTCTGGTGTTTATTTTTATCTGTTCTATGCAAGCCTGTAAATCTTTGCCTTCTTCAAAATAAGGCCTGAATTCCTTATAACCAATAGCCTGCATTGCCTGATCATCAAAAGATAGGCCAGAGGATAAGAGATTACTGATTTCTGTCAGAAGGCCTATATCCATCATCTTGTCGATGCGTTTGTCAATGCGTTTATATAATTCATCACGTGGAAGTGTCAGTCCAATGATTTTGGCATCATAGATCAGCTGATGATCCTGCCTGGCTTTGATTTGCGAGATACCCTCATGATGTTTCTTAAGGATATTTAAGGCTCTTATAAGTCTTTTGCGATTATTGATATGAATTTTTTCCAGAGCCTCAGGTTCTTCTTTGGCCAGAATGTTATAGATTTCTTCATTGGATAGGTCTTCAAACTGGTCGTCTGCTTCTTTTTCTTCAAAAAAGACATAGTCATAAAGACAGGCTTTAATATATAGCCCCGTGCCTCCAACGATTATTGGTAACCTGTTTTTTGAGCTGATTTCCCTGATTAAATAACGGGATAATGATTGAAAATCGGCAACCGAATAATTATCTTTTGCCTCTTTGATATCAATGAGATGATGTATAGCTTCTGATCTTTCTTTTTCATCAGCCTTGGCTGAACCAATATCCAGACCCTTATAAACCTGGATTGAATCGCCAGAGATTATTTCGCCATTAAAAAGATTGGCACATTTGATGCCTAAGGCAGTTTTTCCGCTGGCTGTTGGACCAACGATTACCAGAACTTTTTGTTTAGTATCCACTTGCATAATTAAAGATATCGTAATTATCAAAGTCTATGACATCATCACGTACATAGACAACATAGTCAGGATTTGGCTCGTCCAAGACTTTTTCAACTTTGACTATTTCACCTTTGAATAAATCATAGTTATTATAATTGCCAGATAAAACCAGGCCATTGCCATATCTGCCGAAATAGGCTTCAGCTGCCTGCTTATCGATGACAAATTCAATAACCGAACCATCGCCCGTATGATAACAGCCACTGCTATCAGTATCACCATCAGCCTTTTCTTCAACCTTTACCAGAGGTAAGACAACACCGCTGTCCAAAGTGAAATAATAACGATCGCCGATAATGCCATAATATGATCCCAAGGCAACACCAATGAAACCGTCGTCATCATAGAGGAAGCCGGTTTCCTCATCAACTGTCATATAGTTATGAATATATTTGTATTGGGTTGATGATGTTGAAGTTATCATTCGATAGTCCATATAGGTTTTTGTTTTATTGCAGGAACAGGGTATGACTTCTTCACTTTTAAAGGCCTTCTGGTAATCATAGAGACTGTTTATATCAAAAATATCAGCTTCTTCCTGGAATTCTAAAGCTGAGCCCGATAGAAATATAATGCATAAAAAACACAATAAAATCTTTCGCATTGCAAGATTAATATATCACAAAAGCCATCATGTATATAATATTTCTCGGGCAATACAAACTTGCAAAGAAATTACAGTTTATATACAATAGTTTCATGCGCAAATTGATACTTATTCTACTTATGCTGGTAGTTTTAATACCCTGCCGCCTAAGTGCCCAGGAAGACGTGGATGAAGATGCGCCTTCCATTATCCTAAAAACTGAAGAAATCATTGCCAAAGAAGGTGATGTTGTTGATTTAAATGAATATGTCGAAGTAAGCGATGATAGCGATTTTCGTCTTATCAGCTTAGCCGGCAGTAGTATTGAAGACTGTGGTATTCATGAAGTTACCCTTTTAGCCGTTGATGAATATGGAAACTGTTCAGAAGCTGTTATCAGAATTAAGGTTTTAAGTATTGAAGAATATAGTGATTATGAAGAAAGACTCAGCTTTGTCTGGGGAAATGCTTTGATTCATAATGAAGCTTTACTGGAACTAAAGGGCGATGGTACAACTAATGCCATCTATGAGCTGGCTTTAAATTTCATTGGCATGCGTGGTTCCTGCTTCTATGTGGCCACAAAATTTATGGAAACTTATCGTGGTTATTCCCAGAGTCTGCTTGATACTTACGACATTTCCGTAATCGATGCTCAACCGGGCGATATCATTTATTATGCAGATGGTGGTCTGGGAATTGAACATTGGGCTGTCTATTTAGGTGGTGATCTGGCTTTACATGGTAATTACCTTGGTAAAACAATTATTGGTAAGGTCTATGTCAATCGCGGTAGTGAACCGCAATTCAGGAGATTAAACGAGGTGGACCAGTAGCCCATCTTCTTTTCTTATGAAAACAATTACAGATATTAAAACAATGAAAGATGCTGATAACTATTGTTGTCAACATGAATGTTCAGCTAAAGAACTTATCTATCGGGCAGGAAAAAAGATTGCCGAATATCAGACTTATGAGGACAGGATTCTAATCGTCTGTGGTAGTGGCAATAATGGAGCCGATGGTTTTGTCATTGCCATGGTTTTAAAACAGAAACATTATGACGTCTCTCTTCTTTTATTGAATGAAAAAATCAGCCCTGATGGTCTTGATTATTATAAGGAATGTCAGAATATGAATATTCCAGTCTTTTTATATGAAGAAAATTTTGATTTTTCAGTTTATAAGACGATTTTTGATTGTATCTTTGGCATTGGTTATCAGGATAAGGCAGATAAAAGAATTGATATCCTTTTTAATAAGATAAATAATTCTAAGGCCTATGTCGTTTCTGTAGATATCAATAGTGGTCTAAATGGCAATAATGGTCTTTGCGCTTCCTGCATTGATAGTGATTTGACTATAGCCATCAATAATTATAAATATGGTCATTTTCTCAACATGGCAAAAGACCATATCAAAAAACTGGCTTGTGTAGATATTG
>DCGB01000106.1:6990-9962 GCA_002314515.1 Solobacterium sp. UBA1789
ACTTTTCTTTTGGAAAAAAATGATCTTAAAGAAATACTGGGCTATCGTTTGAATTATTCACATAAGGGAACCTATGCATATACGGCTTTAATTGGCGGTTGCTTGCAATACAGTGGAGCTATCCGTTTGGCAAATATGGCAAATGCTGCCCTAAGATCAGGAAGCGGCGTTGTTAAGGTTGCAGTTCCAAAAACCCTGGCACCCTTACTGGTTCCTCAGATATTGGAAGCAACCCTTTTTCCTCTCAGCGATAATGATTATCAGATAGTTTTCAAAAAAGAAGAAATTGATGAACTGATGAAGGGTACTAAGGTCATTTGTCTTGGCATGGGCATTGGCAATAGCACCGAAATAAAAAAATTACTATGTTATCTTCTGGAAAATTATCAGGGTACTTTAATCATTGATGCCGATGGTTTAAATGTCCTTTCTTCAATTGATAAAGAAATCATCAAAAAACACAGACAGCCATTGATATTGACTCCTCATCTTAAGGAATGTTCACGCCTTTTGGATTGTGACATCAATATAATCAGTAATAATCCTGCTGAGGCTGCTGTAAAATTAGCAAAAGAATATCAGTCTATTGTCCTATTGAAGGGTCCTTGTACGATTGTCAGTGATAGCAAAAAGACTTATTTCAGCAATACCGGTTGTCCAGGTATGGCCACAGCCGGCAGTGGTGATGTCCTTTCGGGTATTGTTTGTGCTCTTTGTGGTTATAATGGCAACAACTTATTATTGGCAACAGCTTCTGCTGCCTATCTCAATGGCTTGGCAGGTGAATTAGCTCAAAAGAAAAATAATGCCATTTCAATGCTGGCATCTGATACTGCTTCCTGTATCAGTGAGGCCGTTTCCAGCATATTTGAAATGTCTTAGGAGTCATGATAAAATATTAATATCTTAATAGACAGTGAGGGAGTAGCATCGCTTGGCGAAACAAGTCAACATACCGGTCTTGTACCTGGCTTGTTTGAAAATGTGAGACTCATGTAATATTTTACATGGGTCATTTATGACTCGTGTATACGAGGTTTTTTTATGTCAAATATCTTAAGTTTCATTATTAACTCAATACTTCTTGGCGTTGGTTTGGCCATTGATGCCTTTAGTGTGTCTTTAGCCAACGGTTTGAATGACAATAAGATGAAAATAACTAGGACCTTACTGATTGCTGGCATTTTTGCCTTATTTCAGTTTGCCATGCCAATGGCTGGCTGGTTTTGCGTCAACAAAATCATGGAATTGTTTATTAAATTTAAAAAGTTTATTCCTTATATAGCCCTGGTTTTACTCCTGTATATTGGTGGAAAAATGCTGATAGAGGGAATAAAGGGTGATGTTGAAAGTGAGGCAGCTTTGAGTATTTCGGCTTTGCTGGTTCAGGGTGTCGCCACTAGTATTGATGCCCTTTCGGTTGGTTTTACGATTGCTGAATATCAATTGAATATGGCCTTCTTTTCTTCATTGATTATTGGTGTTGTAACTTTCTTTATCTGTCTTGCGGGTTTGTTTTTAGGTAAGAAATTTGGTATGAAACTGGCAGATAAGGCTAGTATTCTTGGCGGTGTTATTCTGATTTTAATTGGTTTAGAAATATTTATCAGTCATTTGATTTAAGGAGTAAGTATGTTAAAAGCGGTTTTATTATTTGTTGTCGGTCTTGTTTGTCTGATTAAGGGTGGTGACTTTTTTGTTGATGGCGCTTCTTCTTTAGCTCATCGTTTTCACATCCCAGAGCTGCTGATTGGTGCTACAGTTGTTTCCATTGGCACCACTTTGCCGGAAGTTATGGTTTCAGCCACTTCTGCCCTTCAGGGTCATGGTGAAATTGCCTATGGTAATGCCATTGGTTCGATTATTTGTAATACAGCTCTGATTGCAGCTATTACTATTGCGATTAAGCCGAAGAAGGTTAATAAGAAAGAACTGGTTCTTCCTTTAACATTCTTTTTTACAGCTGCTGTTTTCTATAGTGCTGTTGCCTATACCAAGGGCTATTTTTCACAAACAGTTGGTTTAATATTACTCGGAGGCTTTGTAACATATATGATCCTGGTTACCCGCCAGGCTTTGCAGGATAAGAAACAGAATAATGACAATACTGAATCAGATTCCACTGATACCAATCCTCTGATTAAAGATATTGTTTTACTTGTTGCAGGTGCCGCTTTGATTGCCTTGGGTGCTAATCTTCTGGTTGACAATGGAACAATTATTGCGACTCAATTGGGTGTTCCTGAGTCAGTTATAGCTTTGACATTTGTGGCCTTGGGTACTTCTTTGCCGGAACTGGTTACTGCTATTACTTCTTTGGTTAAGGGTCATGACTCTTTATCTTTGGGGAATATCATTGGTGCCAACCTCTTTAATCTGGTTCTGGTAAGTGGTGTTTCTGTCACATTGTCACCTTTTGAATTACCAGCTGCCAAGATGATTGGTTCCTATAATGCCAGTCTGGTAGTTGATATTCCTTTGATGTTTATTGTTATGATGCTGATGAGTTTACCAGCACTTATTAAGGGCAAATTAAGCAGGATTCAGGGTATTTTATTACTGGTAATTTATTTTGGATTCTGTGTTTTCCAGTTTGTTGGCTAAGCCTGTTGAAAAACAGGCTTTTTTATGTAAAATATGCGTTTTTTTGCTTGCAATGAAGGACATAATATAGTATCATAAAAAAGCTTGTTGAGATCCGAAAGGATCTATATATATGACAAGATTATGACACACCTGTAAACGTGTGCATAAATCAAGAAAGATAAGAAAGGAGATAAGGATGCCTACAATTAACCAATTAGTAAGAAAAGGTCGTATCGACAGAACTTACAAGTCAAAATCACCTGCATTAAACAGAGGTTTTAACTCATTGAAGTCTCGTCCAACTGATTTATCTTCACCTCAGAAACGTGGTGTATGTACTCGTGTTGGCACTATGACCCCTAAGAAGCCTAACTCAGCTTTAAGAA
>DCGB01000091.1 GCA_002314515.1 Solobacterium sp. UBA1789
ATTTCGAAGTTAACGCTGAAAATTACTAGGATCAATCATGAGAAACATTGTTACTTACGAAACACAACATGGCAGTGCTAAAAAACTGGCACAGACCATTGATGAAAAGCTGAACTGTTTATGTATCAATGTTGATACACCTTTTCAGGCTGAAGATGAGACTGCTTATGATAATCTTATTCTGGTTTTTGGCTTTAGAGGTCCTTATACTGCTCAACTTACAAAGCTGTTTTTAGGAAAAATGGCTGGCAAACTGAACTATAAGAATCTGGTGGTAGTTGGTGAAGGATTATTTTCTTCTAAAGAATTTCCTAGTGTTGCTGAAGGATTAAAAAAACTGGCAGAACCTTATTCTTTTCATCAATACTTTATGGCTGGTCAGTTAAGAGTTGCAACTCTAACGCCAGAAGAACAGGCTCTTCTTGGCAAATTTGCTTCATTAACAGGAATGGTAATTCAGGATATGGGCGAATTTAAACAGGAAGAAGCTGATAAGATTGCCGAAGACATTGAAAGAACTCTGAGTGAACTTCCACTTGTTGAAGATCCTAATGCCGGTAAGAAAAGATGGATCTGTTCTGTCTGTGGCTATGTTCATACAGGCGATAATCCACCGGAAAAGTGTCCGGTCTGCAGTCAGCCTGCCAGTGTTTTTAAACCGATGTAGTATTTAAAGAGCCTTGGAAACAAGGCTCTTTTCATTATAAAAATTAGATTGTTATAAGTAATATAGAGACAATTAGATTAGGGTTGCCTTTTTCTATTCTTCAACAATACAGAATGCTGTTGCCAAGCCTGCTTCTGTTGTGATACTGAGATGAACATTATCAATATTGGAAACATAGGGACTGCCATCGTCATTGTTCAATATTTCAACTTCCAGGCAATTATCAATTTCTTTGATTGCCTTAAAGACAGCTTCTTTTCCGGCAAATCTGGTGGCGTAGTAGCTTGCTTTATCACCATGTTCATTGGCAATTTCTTTTTCTGTAAAACACTTTTCAATAAATGCTTTTTTCTCTATTGATTTAGCCATCCTGGCTATTTCAACAGTATCAATTCCTATTCCTTTGATCATATCAGTCTAATTCCTCAATACCATTACGAATCTTCTCGTTTAATTCTTCTATACTGTCACTATCAGGATAGATGGCTTTGCCAAAGGAGACGTGTATCCGACTTTTAAAAGAAGGAAGTTCAAAGGTCTTAGCTTCACCATTGTAATGAGCTACACCAGTCAAATGGACAGGAACAATAGGTTTATTGGTGGCAATTGCCAGTTTGGCAGCACCATTTTTCAGTGAATACATTTTGGTATTGTTCTGTTTACTGGTTCCTTCTGGAAATATCAGCATATTGTATCCTTCGTTAATGAGATCTTTACTTCTTTCCAGGGTCTTAATTGAATTACCGGCTCTTTCAATTGGCAGGAAGTTTTGAGTGCTGACCATTCTGTTGAAAAATTTATCCTTCAGCAGATCTGATTTACCGATAACACAGGTTTTTCTTAATGTTTTCTTATCAAGGCAGCAGAAAATAAAAGCTGGATCTAAATCAGTACGATGGTTTGCACAGAAGAGGAAAGCAGTATCTTTTGGAAGATTTTCTAAACCCTGGGCCTTAACATGATAAGCCTGTTTAACCATGGCCAAAAGGCCATCTCCTGTCAGCCTGCCGCCGATTGAAACCGGTAATGGATATTTGGATAAATCCAGTCCTTCTTCTTTATTTTTGTCTATTGTTTCAAAATTTCTGACGATATCCAGTAGCTGACCAAAGGTTTCAGCCTGAATACTGGACTGGAAAAGGTCAATATTCCAATGTTCCTGAATAGCGACATAGAGATTTACCATTGAAAGTGAATCAAGATTCAAAAGAACACCCTGAGTCAGTTTTTGAGTTTTCCATTGCGAGCCACCGACTTCAATGAGAATACGTCTTAGTTCAGCTGAAATTTCATCCTCATCAACTGGAATCATAGATGCATCCGTAATGGGATCACTTTCACCTTTGACAACCATTTCTGTTAAGCGGAAACGCTGAACCTTATGTGAACTTGATAGCGGGAATTCTTTAAGGACATAGACATCTTTTGGTCTATACATCGGAGGTAATTTTTCAGCTCTATCGTAAACCCTGGCTTTCATAGCTTCATCATGAACAGCCCGCTGTTTATCTTTAATAATGGCAATTGAGAAATCATCACAGCCACCTTCTCCAGGTACCTTAAAGGCAACCAGTTCGCTGACACAGTCAACATCCTGATATCTGTTTTCTATTTCTTCCGGTAATAGTTTTTCACCATTTCTAAGAACAATACTTTCTTTGATACGACCGCAGATATTGAGACAATTGTCTTCATTAAAATAACCCAAATCACCAGAACGGAAATAGCCATCTTCACTAAAACAGCCAATATTATCTTCTTCATTCAGATATGTAATCATGCGATAAGGAGACAGTATTTCAACTTCACCCTTACCATTTTCATCTTTATTGACAATACGAATTTTTAAATCATTATTATGCTGAATGACTCGACCTGCTGTTCCTGGATAATAGCCCTGGCCGGTAGTAGCCAAAGGGGCACCTAATTCGGTTAAACCATAGGCCATCGAAACATCAATGCCCATGTCCAAAAAGAATTTATTGGCTGTCTTATCAAAAGGTGAGGCACCTATCATAAAACCCTTCATATTGCCACCAAAGGCCTGTTTGTTGATAGGCTTAAGCAATAGACGACCAGCTTTGATTCCAAAGTTCTTTCTAAAAAAGGCGCTGATATTCAATAGAGTGTTTATACTGATTCTTGTAAGTGTTTTCTTCGAATAGGAAGCTAAGATCTTTTTATATAGAGACGTTAACATCGAAGGAACAGTGCAGATATTATCAGGCTTAAGTTCCTGGAGAACACTGACCAAGGCATTAGGTGTCAGACGTTCCAGCATGATGACCTGGGTATTGCAGTAGAGATCATAGGTTGCGCATAATAGTCCAGCAATATGATAAGGCGGAAACAACATCAGATCTCTTTGTCTTGGTGTATAGGCGGTTGTTTTTTTATAAATGCCGGCATCAGTACTCATGCCATATTCAATTCCCTTGGTGACACTTGAATGTTTCAGTAAGACTGCTTTTCGTCTTTCAGAAGTTGTTCCCGAAGAAAAAAGAATATAAAAAGTATCATCTGGCAACCTGTTGCTTTTATCCAAAAAAGGATTGACTGCATTACATTTGCTAAGAAGCGGGAAGTCTTCTTCAATAGAAAAAACAGGGATGTTTTCTTCCAGTTCTTCAGGTAGAAATATTCTATTGATACTGGTAAAAACAGCACGTACTTCCGTTTGTGCCATTAGGTCTTTGGTTTGCGAAGCAGGAACACCAGGGTCAATACAGACCATGATATATTCCTGTCTTAAGCAGGCATATGATAATGCATACCACCAGGGTCTTAAAGATGAGATGACGGCAATACGATCACCTTTTTTTAGTCCTGCTGCTGTTAATTTATCAATCAGTTTATCTGCCTGCTGATTAATGTAGTTGTAAGAGAATTCTTCTCTCTTACCATCAAAGCGCTGATAGATGACAAAAGTTTTATCCTGTCCTCTTTCGATAGCGTCTTTATACATAGCAGGCATATGTAATTTGTTAGCTTCAAATGATAACATACTTTTATTTTACTTTGTTCTGTTTATTTTGTTAACTGCAACGCTATGAGAATACAAAAAGGACGGGATTTAGGATTATTTATGTTAACTTAATTATTGTATATATCACTAAGTATTATTAGATACTAAATTAGAAAGGTCTAAATATGACGATAATTGAAGAAATAAGAGCAGCCGAAAATGAACTGATGTCTCTATATGGAGAATCTAAGCCTTTTAGCGAACATCTGATAAAAAGGGAAGACAATATCTTAAAAGATAAATATGATCATAACTATTTTGAATATAGCGATGATTTTACGATCGCTGAATATGATGCAGCATATCAGTATCAGAAAAATAGAGGTGATAATTTTTTGAAATTTGTTGGACGTCAGGCCTTGAAGGATAGTTTTAAGATGGAAGGCGGTATTGTTTTAACAATGTTATTAACAAATAACGACGGCAGCTCCTGGAAAACCAATAATAACTTATCTTTTAAAAAACCTTCAATCAAAGAGGAGCAGGAAATCGAACTCAAACACTATGGTTCTGTCTATGGTGAAAACTTTGTCATAAAAAATGTCGAAAGATTAGGAGAGAAACAGGAATATTTAGGTGCTTATCTTGGTGATGTGCTGGTTGGTACCTGTCTGCCTTTTGTATTAGAACGTTTTGTTGGTATTGATGAAGTTCTGGTTGATGAGAGATATCGTAAGCAGTATATCTGCACATCATTATTAAAGGCGGTTGTTGATAAATATCCAGACAAAATGATTTATCTGCATGCCGATGATGATGATACACCAAAGGAACTTTATCAGAAGCTGGGTTTTGAGACTGTTGATAAAATATATTCCTATCAGACTACTGTCGATGTAGAATGATGAGGCTTATTATTGAAATGGGATTACAATATAAATGGTCTTAATAAAGAGGAAAGAATATGGATATTTTATATAAGCTGTTAAAACAGGATAAAAATCGTGATGGAGCGGTTGTTGTAACTTCTTTTTTAGGTATTATCGTGAATCTGATTATTGCGGCTGCAAAAGTTGTCATCGGTCTTTTGGCGAATTCGGTAGCTATTTTATCAGAAGGTGCCAACAATGCCAGTGATGCTTTGACCAGCATTATGACCATTGTCGGAACTAAGCTGGCAAAGAAACATCCTGATAAGAAACACCCGTTTGGTTATGGCCGTATTGAATATCTGACTTCTTTGGTTATTTCAGTGCTGATTGTTGTAACCGGCTTTGAATTTCTTAAGAATTCGGTTTCAAATATTATTAAGCCGGTTGAACTGGAAGTCTCTTATTTATCGCTGATAATTATTGCCGTAAGTGCTATTGCTAAACTTCTGCTTGGAACTTATACCATCAATACCGGCAAGAGAGTTGATAGTAATTCGCTGATTGCCGTTGGTACAGAATGCCGTAGTGATTCAATTGCTTCAGCAGTAACTATCATCAGCTCTTTGGTATTTTTACTGTTAGGTAAGAATATTGATGGTTTTGCCGGCGTTTTTACCAGTGTTTTAATTATTAAAGCTGGTTTGGAAGTATTGGGTGATACTGTCAATGATCTTTTGGGAAAGGCTGGTAATGAAGAATTGGCCTTACAGCTCTATAAGGAAATCAGAGCCTGTCCTATTGTAATTAATGCCGCTGATATGATGCTGCATAACTATGGTCCGGATAAATATAGTGGATCAGTCAATGTTGAAATTGATAAGGATAAGAGTATTGATGAGGTCTATAAGCTTATTCATAAATTACAGCTGGATATTATGCATAAGTATGCAGTAACAATGGTCTTTGGCATGTATGCAGTTGATTACAAGAGTTCAGATTCCGTCCAGATGCGAACAGACATTGCCAGCTTTATCAGACAATATGAACATGTTCTCAGCTATCACGCCTTATATCACAGCGAAACAGAAAATAAGATATATGTGGATCTGACAGTAGATTATGATTTAAAGGATTGGGAACAGCTGAGAGTGGATTTTACAGCTTATATGAATGAACTCTATCCTCAATATGGTCTGGAGCTGGTTATTGAAACAGATTTTGTCTAAGGAATAGCATTGCTATTCCTTTTAATTGAGATATTTATATTTGATATATGTATAAAAATGATAAAATATAGATATCTATGGTTAGTCGTACAAATAACGATTATATTTTATATGCTTTGGGCACAAGGGGATCGCGGCCGGTACATGGTAAGGACTATGAAATTTTTGGTGGCCAGACTTCCTGCTTTGTCATTAAATACAAAAAACATGCCGTTATTATTGACTGCGGTACAGGCTTATATGATGCTGAATATCTTTTGAGCGATTGCGAAATCATCGATATTGTTTTTACTCATGTTCATTATGATCATGTATTGGGTCTTTTGGATTTTTCTATTTTTCCAAAAAAGGCTCGTATTAATCTGATTGGTACTTTTAAAGAGTGGCTGGCTTATGATACGATTGCTGATTTTTATCGTCATCCATTCTGGCCTGTTCAACCACGTATCGGTGTTGTTTGTGAGATCACTAATGATGGCACATCATATAACTTATGTGATGGCATGGCTGTAAGTGCTTATAGTGCTTCACATCCAGATGGCGGCAATGTTATAGTTTTGAATCTTGGCGGCAAGAAAGTGACTTTCATGTTTGATATCGAAGTATCTCAAGGATTTGATTTAAATGTTGTTAGAGATAGTGATTTAATGATTTTTGATGGTATGTATGATGATACTGAA
>DCGB01000126.1:0-6828 GCA_002314515.1 Solobacterium sp. UBA1789
AGGCAACACGTCTCCACGTGAATGGTATTAGAAAACATATCAAGAGCTTTGATATATTCCAAACGATAGCGCATTTTTAAATTAGCCAGATTTTTTGCCAATGTGCTTGGATTACAGGAAACATAAATGATATTATCAATATTCATATTCAATAGACAATCAATCATTTCATCATCCAGGCCACTGCGTGGTGGGTCAACAATCAATGTATTGATATGACGGGATTTGAAGTTTTTTCTCAATACTTCACCACTGTCACCACACAAAAAAGAAACATTATTTATGCTATTCTTCACGGCATTACGACGGGCATTGATAATGGCATCTTCCACATATTCAATTCCGACAATTTCTTTAGCCTTATCAGCTGCTAAAAGCGACATCATGCCAATTCCACAATAGGCTTCCACAATCAACTGCTCATTATCCGGCAGAAGATCACATACTTCCCGATATAAACGCTTAAGCTGATAGGAATTCAATTGATAAAAGGACTTCATACTCAAGGAAAGTGCTAAATCATCATATTTGAAATTGAGATGGCGACTGCCAGATAAATGAATCATCTGCCTGCCAAAAAAGTCATGACCATCACCTGTTTTTATTGACTGATACAAGGAAACAACATCCTTGATATTGAATAATTCATCAACAAGCTTTTTATCCAGTTTATCATTGCCGCTGATTATACAGACTTGTGCCTTATTACCTAAAACGCGAATAAACAGCGATCTAAGACCCTTTTTAGTCTTTTTGTCATAAATGCTTAAATGATATCTATTTAAGACCTTTAATACTTCTTCTTTAATTAATTCCAGGCGCTTATCATGAATAAGACAATGAGAAACTGCTACAAAATGATTGGAAGCATCGCTATAAAAACCGGCAACTATTTCACCCTTTAATAATCCAAGAGGCTGCTTAAGCTCATTGCGATAATAAAAAGGATAAGGATTGGCAATAATATCAATATCCAGGTCATAGTCGGCATATTTATTCAAAGCTTCTTCAACATTGTTTTTCTTATAAAGTAACTGGGCATCATATGAACAGTGAGCCAGATTACAGGCTGAACAACGCTGATAATAAGGACAAGCCGGCTTTAAACGATCAGAACTGGCCTTTATTAATTTTGTGATTTTACCCTTCTTGTATTTACGACCATCTTCAACAATTTCAACATCAACAATTTCTGTTGGCAAAGCTCCTTCAATAAAAACCGGAAGCTTGTGATCATAGGCAATTCCTTCACCATTGATGCCCATTTTTTTAATCTCTAATATCATATTTCCATTTTATGACAAGATATCTATTCTGTGTTAAAATCAATATGCCTAATGGAAAAAACCTACGAAATCAAAGGTATGACCTGTGTCATCTGCCTGCGCAATGTTGAAAAAGCCATATCAAAAATCAATGGCGTCTCTGCCTGCAAAGTCAATCTTCTGGAAAATGAAGCATTGGTTGTTTTTGACGAGAAGATTGTCAATGACAGGATTATTGCAGAAGCTGTCAAAAATGCCGGCTATGAAGTTGTCTTTGATAAACAGAAAAATCTAAATCGCAATAAGGCCATTCTCTTTATTTCCATTTTCATTGAAATAATACTGATGACTATTGCCATGGGCAAAATGATAAATCTGGTAATAATCGAAAATGCTTTAAGCAATGCCATTGTTCAACTGCTTTTGGCAGGTATTATCTATCTGCTAAACCATTCGCACTTTGAGGGCGGCTTTAAATCATTATTTCATCTATCGCCAAACATGGACTCACTTGTCGCTATTTCAACTAGTGTCTCCTATCTCTATTCCCTCTATGCCACTATTCAATTATTTAATGGAAATGACAGTTATCACCTCTATTATGATTCCGGAGCCATGATTCTGGTCATTGTCAATATTGGCAAATATATTGAAAGAAACAATAAAGATAAAACATTAAGTGTCATCCGCGGTCTATCAACACTGATTCCGATGCATGCCAATCTTCTAACGGATGGTGAAGTAAGTATTGTAAACAGTGACAGTCTCAAAAAAGGCAATATTATTCTTATCAAAGCCGGTGAATCTGTTCCCCAGGATGGCATAATTGTCAAAGGCTACAGTTCACTTGACGAATCAATGCTGACAGGTGAATCATTACCTGTCAACAAAACAGTTGATGATGAAGTCATTGGCGGCACTATTAATATCAGCGGACCTCTGGAAGTCAGAATATCACGTAATTCTACTCAAACTGTCCTTTCCAGAATAATCTCTATGACCAAACAGTCGGCAATGGAAAAGATTGCCATTCAGAAAACTGTAGATAAGATTGCCAATGTCTTTGTCTTTGCCGTCTTATTTATCAGCATCATTACTTTTATCAGCTGGTTATTAATTACTAAAGATCTGGAAAAATCTTTAAATTTTGCCCTCTCAGTTCTGGTAATTTCCTGTCCATGTGCCCTGGGTTTGGCAACCCCGTCTGCCCTGATGGTGGCAAATGGTGCAGCAGCCCGTAATGGTATCCTGATCAAAAATCCTGATGTTCTGGAAATAGCTGGTAAGCTTGAAGAAATCATCTTTGATAAAACCGGCACCTTAAGTCATAATACCTTGGCTGTTGTCAAAGAAAAAATCTATGATGAATCATTCAGAGATATCATTGCTTCTTTGGAAAAGAATTCCAATCATCCTATTGCCAAAGCTATCATCAGTAAATATGGCAAGGGAAGTATTGATTTCTGTGAATACCAGGAACTGCCAGCTCAGGGTATTGTTGCCCTCTATGAAAATAATAAATATTATCTTGGTAATCTCAAACTGATGAATAATCATCACATCAGCATCAATAGTGAAGATATTGATTATGCAACTGATAATTCTCTGTCTTTACTGGCTTTGGCCAAAAATAATCAGATAATGGCCATCATCTATCTCAATGATATTCTTAAAGAAAGTGCCTTCTCTGGTATAAAACAATTGAAAAAACGTGGCATTACACCTGTTATGTGCACTGGCGACAATCTGATAAGCGCAAAAAAAGCAGCTGAAAAACTGGGAATTGCTGAATACTATGCCGGCATTAGCCCTGAAGAGAAAAATAAGATTGTTTTAGAAAAAAAGAAAAAAAAGATAATAGCCATGGCTGGTGATGGCGTTAATGATGCCATTGCCCTATCAAGTGCTGATATTTCCTTTGGTATTGGTGAGGGTAGTGATATTGCCAATGGTGCCAGTGATATCATATTGTTAAAGAACGATATCAGCGATATTGCCTTCTTTTATGATCTTTCAAAAAAAACGATATTAATTATCAAAGAAAATCTCTTTTGGGCCCTCTTCTACAATGCCATCTTTATTCCCTTGGCAGCTGGACTCTTCTATATACCTTTTGGCTTAAAATTAAATCCTATGATGGGAGCTATATCCATGTCCCTATCATCAATCTTTGTCCTGAGTAATGCCTTACGCATTAATAAAATAAAAAAGGAGACTGTTAAACCTATGAATAAAACCGTCATTATTGAAGGCATGATGTGCGAAAACTGTGTACGCCATGTCAAAGAAGCTCTGGAAAAACTTGGCTGTAATGTTGAAGTATCTTTAAAAGATAAAAAAGCCATCATTACCAATACTCAATTGAGCGACGAAGTCATTAGAGATACTATTGAAGAACTCGAATATGAAGTTGTAGAAATAATCAGCGAATAGGAGATTAACTTATGTTAACAAGACTAGAAACCCGGCCTATTAATGTCGGCGGTATTCAGATCGGTGGTCAGAATAAAGTAATCATTCAATCAATGACCAACACAAAAACCAAAGATGTCAGAGCTACTGTTAAACAGATTCTTGATCTGGAAGCAGCGGGTTGTGAAATCGTCCGTGTTGCCATCCTGGATATCGAAGATGCCAAGGCAATAAAAGAAATAAAAAAACAGATACATATTCCTCTGGTATCTGATATTCATTTCAATCCTGATTTTGCTATTGAAGCCATCAAAAACGGAACTGACAAGGTTAGACTTAATCCAGGTAATATTGAAAACGAAGATAAAATCAAAGAAATCGTTCAATTGTGTAAAGAAAGACATTTGCCAATCCGCATTGGTATTAATGGTGGCTCATTAAATAAAAAATATCAGCACTCTGAAGAGGCAATGATCGAAAGTGCCAAAGATCATCTCAGAATCCTGGAAAAACTGGATTTTCATGATGTCTGTCTGTCTTTTAAGTCATCTGATCCTATTGAAACCATCAATGCCTATCGTCTGGCTGCCAATACCTTTGAATATCCCTTGCATCTGGGCGTTACCGAAGCCGGTGGTCTGATCAATAGTACCATCAAATCATCTGTAGCCTTAGGAGCACTGATGTTAGAAGGTATCGGTGATACAATTAGAGTATCAATTTCTGATGATCCGGTTGAAGAAATAAAAATCGCTAAAAAATTATTAAGAACCTGTAATTTAAAAATGGACGTTCCTAATCTGGTTTCCTGTCCAACCTGTGGCCGTATCCAATATGATATGTTACCAATTGTCAAGGAAATGGAAGATTATCTGGAAACCGTCCATAAGAATATAACCGTTGCCATCATGGGCTGCCCTGTCAATGGTCCCCAGGAGGCTAAACGGGCAGATATCGGTGTTGCCGGTGGCAAGGAATCAGCTATTCTCTTTAAAAAAGGTGAAATCGTTAGAACTATTCCTCAAGCCGATATTATTAAGGTATTAAAAGAAGAAATACAGGCATTCAAAGGCTGATTTATATCAGCCTTTATTTTTTAACAGTTGCATACGGATATGATTATTGCATAATTCCTTTTTAATTAAACAATAGGTATTAAGCAGAATATAAGGTGAAAAGATCAGGACAATCAGGAGATAAATATTGATCATGCCGAAGTATTCATACATTGAAACAGGAACCAGTAAGGCTACAGTAATAAAGAAAACCGCACAAAGAAGAATCATAAGATAAGAAGGATAAATGAGTTTCATACGAATACCGAGCAGAAAATCATTTAACAAGGCAACATTCAGAGAGACCGCAACATAAAACAGCGGTAAATATGGATGACTGCTGGTAAGTGTTGATAAGCGTAACATTACAACGCCAAGAATATTGGTTATTAGGAACAGTGTAGTAATGCGCCAGATATTGCGACGTCTGATATATAGATATAGAAGATAGTCACTTGCATAGGCAACAATCATCGCCAGAAATAACTTGTTGTTTAACATAAGACCCCAGGCAATCGCAAGCAGATAATAATTTATATGTAAGATTTTTTTCATTTTTATTTTCTCCTTGACTATATAATAGAAAAGCCAGCAATTATTAATGTCCAAATTTTTACCCAGGTGTCATATAATAGAACTATGAATGATAATAAAAAAAGAATACTGGCCCTGATTGAAATCCTGCGCAGATATTCAAACAGCGAAAAACATCTGAATCTGAATGAAATCAACGATTATCTGACCAACGATTATCAGATTAAGGATTCAACCCGTAAGACACTCTATGATGATTTTAAGACGCTGAATAATTTTGGCTACAATATTGAATATGATAAGGGCTACTACCTTCTGGAAGCACCCTTCAATACTTCAGAAATCAAAATTATTCAGGATTCTCTGGATTCACTCAAAAATCTAGATAAACGTTTTCTAAATGAATTGAATGATAAGCTCTATGCCTTTATTTCTGATGATGAAAAAAAGCTTCTGGAACAATTGCGCAATAACTCTCCTCATCAGCAGACTAAGCTTCTTCAGCATATGGAAAATATTCTGGAAGCCATTGATAAACATTTAATGCTGAAAATCACCAGAAAAAATAATAAAAAAGAAGAAATATATCCCCTCTTTCTCTATCGTGCCAATGATTATTATTATTTCTACTATCATTATGAAAACAGCGAAAAGATCTATCACTTCCGTTTTGATAATATCAGCGATTTAATCCTAAGTGACAAAAAGGACCTCATCTCTATCCCCTATTCAACAATCAGAGAAACAATCGAAGCTTCTTCTTCGGCTTTTTATAAAGAAAAGGCTCAAAGTCTACGTTTAAAGCTTCTTGATAATTATGAATTGACGGAAAGACTGCTGCTGGAAGATTTCCCTAATGCCAAAAGAACCAAAGAAGGCTTTATCATCAAGGTTTCAATTAATGACAGCCTTTTTGCCCGCTTAAGCAAATATAAAAACAACATCGCCATCATTGATGAAGATGTTGCCAGAAACTATAAAGAATATCTGCAATCAATCATTGATGTTAACTGATTATTTGCCAGAGAAAGAAGTAGCTCCTTCCTTATCAAGATAATGTAACATTTCTTCAACTGATACCAGCTGATATCCCTGGTCAATCAGATAAGGAACGATTTCTTTGATGCTTTCAACTGTTACCTCATAGATATCATGGAAGAGGACAACATCATTGTCATCGACATTTTCCAAGACATTGGCCTTTGTCATGTTTACAGCTTCTTCTATCGGGCGATTTAAGCGATTAGACCAGTCCAGACTATCGACATTCCACAAGACGGCTGTATAGTCAGCTAAGGCAGCTTCAACATTAGAATTAATTGAACCATAAGGCGGACGATAAAGCTTCATCTGATAGCCCGTCTTTTCTTTTACCAGACGCATAACGGTTTCAATCTCTTCAACAGCTGTAGCCAAGTCAAGTTTTATTAAACTGCTATGATCATAGGAATGAGAACCATAGGACATGCCCTTACTCAAACCATATTCAATGACTCCCAGTCCTTTTTCGCCCAAACGCTGACCAACAGTAAAAAAAGTACCTACGGCATCATATTTAGCCA
>DCGB01000126.1:6870-8001 GCA_002314515.1 Solobacterium sp. UBA1789
ACAGGACCATCATCAAAGGTTAAACAAAGCATCTTACGATTTGGATCAACATAATGAACATATTGATAGTCCTGGTTTTCCAGACCAAAATCCATATTCAGCTCATCCTGCAGATAAGCTAATTCAACATCGGCATCGACATCGAAATCATTAAAGTGCAGACATAGTTTTCCTTCTTCAAAATGATAATAAAAATCCAGCTTATCAAAATTATCAATATCGGTCTTTTCCATGAATTCTGCATTATATGCCAGATCGCCATAACTTTCTTTGGCTGTATAACGTAGGCTGTTGAGAATAATAGTTCTGCTTTTTTGGGAAAAATCAGAAATCCTTATTTCACTTTTATCCTTGTTAAGCAGATAATTATCGCCACTTTCATAAGATAAAAGATAATAATCACCCAGATTCTCCAATTGATAGTCATAAGTTATTTTATGTTCGCCTTCATAATTATCACAGATATTATGGGCAAGACTCTTTCCATATTCATTACGGGGATAATAAATAGTACAGGCATTATTATGATATTTTAATGAATCATTGCGATTTATAAATAAACTGATAAGCTTATAGGCACCAAAACCTAAAGCACCAAATAACAGGAAAGCGATCATCAATACAGCAATCAGACGATCATAACGAATTCTTCTTTTTTTCATAACAATTTAATTATAATCAATACGATGACGAAAAACATAAAATGACTAAATGATATAATGAAAACATAAAAGGAGGCAACTTATGTTTTATAGTTTTGAAAATGACTACTCCGAGGGCTGTTCAAGTGAAATTCTGGAAGCTCTGATAAAAATCAATAATAAACAATCCAGTGGCTATGGACTTGATGAATGCTGTAAAAAAGCCATTGACCTGCTTAAAGAAAAAATTGCCGTTCCAGGTGCTGACATTCATTTTGTACCCGGAGGAACACCATGTAATATTATAGCCATAGCCTCAGCCCTAAGGCCCTATGAGGCTGTTATCGCCTGCCAAAGTGGTCATATCAATGTTCATGAGACTGGTGCTATTGAAGCGACTGGTCACAAAATACTGACAGCTAAGGGAAAAGATGGCAAAATACTGCCAGAAGAAATTGAAGAGATCTGCTTAAGCCATGGTGATGAACAG
>DCGB01000126.1:8044-8757 GCA_002314515.1 Solobacterium sp. UBA1789
ACTGTCTACTCTTTAGAAGAATTAAAGGCCATAAGAGTTACCTGTGATAAATATGGACTTTTACTGTATCTGGATGGTGCCCGCTTAAACAATGCCCTGGCATTAAAGGATAATGATCTGGGATTAAAAGATATTGCTCAGCTATGTGATATGTTCTATATCGGTGGAACTAAAAATGGTGCTCTTCTGGGTGAAGCTATGGTCATCATCAAAGATGAATTAAAAACTAACTTCCGCTACAATCTCAAACAAAGAGGTTTCATGCTGGCAAAAAGCCGTATAATAGGTCTATCTTTCTATGAATTATTTAAAGATGGTCTCTATTTAAAAAATGCTCAACATGCCAATAAGTGTGCTGATGCCCTGAGACTGATTTTTAAAACCTTTGATATTCCTGAATATCTTGAAACCAGAGGCAACCAGGTCTTTCCTGTAATTGAAAATACTGTCTTATCAAAACTTAAAGAAAAATATAAGGTTCTTGAATGGGGAGCCTATGATGAAAATAAGACAATTATCAGAATGACAACATCCTGGGCAACAAAAGAAGATGCCATTCTGGAATTTGCGGCCGACTTAAAGAAGATCATATGATCTTCTTTTTTTAATAGATAGTTATATCATATTTTATATATATACTATATGAATAAGTCTAGTTAGACATCTTTTGTAATATCTGTGGTCTATTTTAGAACATATATCTGCTTTAATGT
>DCGB01000085.1:0-468 GCA_002314515.1 Solobacterium sp. UBA1789
TGTTTTCTTTTAATTCTGATGGTGCCTGCAGATACTGTGGTGGTAAGGGTTATATCGTAACTGAATTGGTATTTATGGATCCCATTGTCAGTATCTGCGAACACTGTAATGGCAAACGTTATTCACAAGAAGCTCTGTCATATAAATACAAGGGAAAAGACATCGTTGAAATCCTCGGTTTATCCTGTCAGGAGGCAGTCGATTTCTTTTCTGATGTACCAAAACTGAAAAAAGCTATTAATTCACTTTGCCAGGTTGGCCTTTCCTATCTGTCACTTGGTCAGCCACTTTCAAGCCTATCTGGTGGTGAAAGACAAAGAATAAAGCTGGCAAAATATCTGGACCAGGAAGGAAATATCTATGTCCTTGATGAGCCAACTACTGGCCTCCATGCCAAAGATATTGAAAATATCATTAATCTCCTGGATGGTTTTGTTGATAAGGGCAATACAGTAATAATCATTGAAC
>DCGB01000085.1:480-6095 GCA_002314515.1 Solobacterium sp. UBA1789
TTGAACATAATCTTGATGTCATGAAAATGGCTGATTATATCATTGACATCGGACCAGATGGTGGAAAATTCGGTGGTCAGCTTGTATATTGTGGAACGCCAAAACAGATGATTGAAAGTTCTGATACCATTACTGCCAAATGCCTGCGTTATGCTGTAGCGGGAAGGCAGTTAACTATGAGCGAAATGAACGAACTGGCCAAAGCATATGACGAACAAGATGATACTACATCGCTGATAAAAATTGAAACGGAGGAAGATGAGGACATGAAATTATATCCTATTGCATATATTGATGCAGATAATAATAAATATTTAATAAAACTGGAAGAAGCCTATATTGATGGCCTAAAAGGACTGAAAGGTTTTTCTCATATTCAGCTTGTCTGGTGGTTCAGTGGCTGTGATAATCCTGATGATCGCAAGGTCATCATAAATCAAAAACCTTATACCAGAGGACCAGATGAAATGGGAACTTTTGCCACCCGTTCTCCAGAAAGGCCAAATCCAATTGCGGTTTCTACTTGTGAAATAAAGAAAATTGATATGGAAAAAGGGATNNGCCATTACTGTTTGTGAAATCAAAAATATTGACTATCAGAAAGGTATTATCGAAGTATATTATGCAGATGCCTTTACCGGCACACCGGTGCTCGATATCAAACCATATACACCATCTATTGATAAAGTTCAAAATCCCAAGACACCAGACTGGTGCGCTCATTGGCCTAAGTCCTATGATGATAGTGCAGATTTTGATTGGGAAAAGGAATTCAATTTCTAAATTTAAAAGAAAAGCCCATAGCGAACTATGGGCAATTTTCTTAAATTGTGTTTTGTGGGTACCAGCACAAAGTATTCTGTTTTATTGATTACTGAGCGTTTTCAGCAGTAATTAAAGCAACTTCTACTGGAACACTTGCAGGAACTTCAACACCGTTTACTAAGTCAAGAGCCTTTTCAACAGCAGTAGAACCCATTAAAGCAGGCTGCTGAGCAACTGTAGCAGCTAAAGTACCAGCCTTAACAGCAGCAACAGCATCATCAGTAGCATCGAAACCAGCTACGATAATACCCTTATCAGCGATAGCTTCTAAAGCACCAAGAGCCATTTCATCATTGTGTGCAAATACACAAACGATATCAGGATTAGCCTGAAGCATATCTTCCATAACACTCATACCTTCTTCACGGTTGAAGTTAGCAGTCTGGCTAGCAACAACATCTAACTTAGTGTCAGCGATTTCATGGAAACCAGCACCACGGTCAACAGTTGCAGAAGCACCTAAAACACCCTGAAGTTCAGCACATTTAGCACCTTCACCAGCTTTTTCAACTAGGAATTCAGTAGCTAACTTAGCACCTAATACGTTATCAGAAGCGATTGAACAAGAAACTTCAACACCATTTACAGCACGGTCAACAGCGATAACCTTAATACCAGCTTCAATTGCAGATTCGATAGATGGAGCAACAGCATCAGAATCAACTGGGTTAACGATAAGAACCTGAATACCCTTAGAAATTAAGTCTTCAATATCATTAGCCTGTTTTGCAGAATCATCGCCAGCATCAGCAACTGATAAAGTAATACCAAGTTCATCAGCCTTAGCCTGAGCACCTTCTACCAATGTAACGAAGAATGGGTTGTTTAATGTTGAAACAGCAAGGCCTACAGATACTGTTGTTTCTTCAGGAGTATCTTCAGCTGGAGTTTCATTGTTAGCAGCACAGCCAGCAAGAGTGAAAATCATTGCTAGAGCTAAAAGTAAAGTAATAAGCTTTTTCATTTTAATTATCCTTTCTTAATTTGGTACCTCTATGTTAATCTTACAGCATTCTACCGTTTTCTGTCAGATAAAACAGCTATAAGGATAACAACACCCTTAACAACAGACTGCCAGTATGAACTTACGCCAATAATGTTTAGTCCATTGTTTAAGACAGCGATGATTAATATACCAATCATCGTTCCCCATACTCGTCCTCTACCACCATTCATACTGGTGCCGCCAAGCGCAACAGCAGCAATGGCATCCAGTTCATAGCCATCACCAAGTGTTGGCTGAGCTGAACCTAAACGAGATAATAAAATTAAACCTGATAAAGCAGCCATACAACCGGAAATTGCATAAACAATTATCTTTGTCTTATCAATATTTACACCAGCCAGTTTTGCCGAATTGGCATTACTGCCAGTCGCATAAATCTTACGGCCAAAGGTTGTTTTACCAAGAACAAACAAGAAAATAAAGAATACAATAACAAATAAAATAACCGGAAAAGGAATAGGTCCTACTGAACCCTTGCCAAAGTATTTCAGCAATTTACTATCACCCAGACTGGAAATAGGCTTGCCATTGGTAAAAATCAATGTGAAACCTCTAAATACCGTCATTGTGATCATGGTTGCAATAAATGGCTGAAGTCGACCCTTAGTTACCATTACACCATTTAATGCGCCTAAAATCGTACCACCAGCCAAAGCAATTAACATCGCAAGTATAACCGGCATACCACCTTTAATGAAATAGGCACAGAATGCAGTAGTTAAGGCCAGAATAGAGCCAACAGATAAATCAATACATCCTGTCAAAATAACACAAGTCATACCAAAGGCAATAAAACCATTAATTGAAGACTGCCTTAACAATGACATAAAGTTATCAAAAGTTCTGAAATGCGGACTGACAATACTAATGCCAATTACCAGGGCAACAAGGGCAATTAGAACACCAAAGTCCTGCAATTTATTTTTTATGTTCTGTTTCTTATCCATTTAATGTACCTCCTGTCGCAAGAATCATAATTTTTTCCTGATTGGCATCCTTTTTATCAATAAAGCCACCAATTTCGCCTTCATGAATTACCATAATACGGTCTGACATACCAAGTACTTCCGGCAATTCAGAAGAAACCATTATTACTGCTACACCCTTTTCAACCATTTCATTAATCAGATTATAGATTTCCTTTTTTGCGCCAACATCAACGCCTCTGGTTGGCTCATCAAGGATTAATACACGAGGATTTGAGAATATCCACTTGGCAAATACAACTTTTTGTTGATTTCCTCCTGATAGACTCTTACACAAATCATCAGGACCCAGGCACTTGATATTGACATCTTTAATGCCCTTATTAGATAAGCTGATTTCATCGCCTGTATTAATGACACCATTTCTGGAAATTTTCTTTAGATTAACCAGGGAAATATTTTTCCTGATACTGTCTTCCAGCATCAGACCCTCAATTTTTCTATCTTCAGTAATAAATCCCAAACCATTTTTTATGGCATCTAAGGGACTCTTTATATGTATTTCTTTACCATCAAGGAAAATCTGTCCGCTCATACCTGGCATATTGCCAAATATTGACTGCATTATTTCTGTTCTTCCAGCTCCCATAAGTCCGGCTACACCAAGTACTTCGCCTGCTCTAACGGTAAAGGAGATGTTTTTAAATACCTTATCATGGCAGAGATTTTTTACTTCAAACAGAACTTCGCCAAGCTTAACATTTCTTTCAGGATATCTTTCACCGATTTCACGACCAATCATCATCTTAACCAGTTCGCTGATATCAGTTTGACCAACGTTTTTTGTACCAATATATTCGCCATCTCTTAGAATTGTGACACGGTCACATAGTTCAAATATTTCTTCCATTCGATGAGATATATAAATGATTGAAACGCCCTTTTGTTTTAAGGAACGAATTACATCAAATAAGATATTGGTTTCGCTTTCTGTTAAAGCAGCTGTTGGTTCATCCATAATCAGTACTTTTGCATCAAGCATTAATGCCTTGGCAATTTCAATCATTTGTTGTTGGCCGACGGATAAGTCTTCCATGACACAGGCGGGATCTATCTTAATACCCAGGATATCCAAAATACGATTTACTTCTTTTCGCATAGCCTTGGTATCACAGATACCAAATTTATTATGGATTTCTTTGCCAATGAACATATTTTCTTCAACAGTCAAATCATAAAGAACATTCAATTCCTGGTGAATAAATACTATTCCATCTTTTTCAGCTTCTTGAGGATTTTTATAGCTGACTTCTTTTCCATCAACCAAAATGTTTCCACTATCTTTTGTATAGACGCCAGTTAATATCTTCATTAAAGTCGATTTGCCGGCACCATTTTCTCCCATCAAAGCATGAATTTCTCCATCATCCAGGGAAAAGCCGCAATTTTTTAAAACTGCATTCCCACTAAATGATTTATTAATACCACGCATTACAACCTGCATAATTTACCTCTTAGCCAAAGATACAAGCTGACTGAAGAATGATATTGGCATAAGGACTTGTTTCACCACTTCTGACAACAGCCTTGCAGTCACATGTTAACTGTTTTAATTCAACATGACTTACAAACTCAATTTCAATATCAGAACCATTTTCCAGGTTTTTAATCAGATCAAGAATTTCGCCCAATACCTTTGGATTCTGAACTTTGATTTCTTCCGCAAGTATTACTTTCTCAATCTTCATATCTTTGACAACTTCATTTAGAACACTCATAAATGATGGCTGACCAAAACATAGTGCTAAATCAATTCGTTCTGTTGATTCAGGAATTGGTAAACCACAATCGCCAATGCAGATACGATCAGTATGTCCCATATAGGACAGAACTCTTGAAATATCGCTATTTAAAATACCATTTCTTTTCATTTTATTTCCTCCTTGTACCGGATGTTATTTTGATAATTAACTTTGATATTATAACTAAACTCGCCTCTTTAATTAGATTATATCATTACTACGATTTAAGGCGGATATTAATTAACAAAACGCTATTCACTGATAAAACAAATAAAGATGATAATTATCAACACACAGACAAAAAGTTTATAATTAAATTGATAATCTAAGGGGGATTATTATGAATTTGCCAAACAAACTGACGCTTGCCAGAATTGCCATGATACCTTTTTTTGTCGTCGCACTAACATGTAGTGCTGATTCACTTAAGCTGAAAATACTTGCCATGGCTATCTTTCTATTAGCCAACTTCACCGATGTCCTGGATGGTTATATTGCCAGATCACAAAATATGATAACGGACTTTGGAAAGTTCATTGATCCAATTGCCGATAAATTATTAATCGCCTCCGGACTTATCTGTCTTGTTGAACTGGGAAGTCTTAAAGCCTGGATTGCTGTATTTATCATTGGTAGAGACTTTATAATCTCTGGTATCCGATTGGTAGCAGCTAATAAGGGCGTTGTCATTGGAGCTATAAAACTGGGCAAAGCTAAAACCTTTGTTCAATTTGTAATGATATCTTCATTAATATTTGATCTTCCACAAATGAAAATGATAAATACTATATTAATTATCATCTGCATTATTCTGACAACAGTATCTCTATTGGAACATCTAAGAATGAATAAAGAAGTTCTAACAACTATTATCGACAACAAATAATAATTACATAAAAAAGATGTCATACAATGCTAAGAAAACATTTATCTGACATCTTTTTTAATATTTTTCTTATCCCTTTAACAGATCAGCAATAAATTCATCAATAATATTCTTTTTAACATGCTGCATGACAACAATGTGAGATAGTTCTCCACCATATTCAGGAATAA
>DCGB01000085.1:6145-6295 GCA_002314515.1 Solobacterium sp. UBA1789
TGCTTGAAAAATACGGTGTTACTATAGGCCATATGCCATGCTGGATAGTTGATTTCATCAAATTTCTGCTGAAGATATAGAGTATTTTCCAGCATTGCCTGTGCCTGTTTATCAAAACCATCAAGGCCAATATTCTTTAAAATCCAATAG
>DCGB01000085.1:6358-6597 GCA_002314515.1 Solobacterium sp. UBA1789
TGAACAGCTGATTAATGGCATATCACTATTTAGATAGGCAACTTTAAAGGACTTCTGTGCTTCAATGATTTCTTTTCTGCTTAAGAACAATCCGCATGGTTCATCAATACCCAAAAACTTGTGGCCACTGATTGCGATTGAATCGTAGCCGTGTTTTCCCATATCAACAATATCTTTATATTCAGTAAATGGCAGATAACCACCAAACAAGGCGGCATCAAGATGCTTATAAACTGCAA
>DCGB01000085.1:6666-6913 GCA_002314515.1 Solobacterium sp. UBA1789
AAAGTTGAACCAATCGCAAAAACGATCAATGCCGGTTTTGATGGATCAAGATTTTTTCTAAATGATTCCGGGTCCATACGTCCCTTATCATCATAATCAATCAGACGGGTTTCAAGATTCTGAACATCGCAGATACGATATGAAGAATAATGAGCTTCTTTGGAAACATAGACAATTGGAAGCATTCCTGTTTCTCTTTGAAGTTTTTTGGCGCCAAAATAAATACCATGCATATTGCCATCAGTAC
>DCGB01000115.1 GCA_002314515.1 Solobacterium sp. UBA1789
TATCTTAACAGCCTTTGGCATCACCAATATGTGGCTGGCCATCTTCGCCGACACTGGTGTCATGGTACTGGCTGTCCTTAATGCGATCAGAACACTGAGGGTTGAATGATGAAAGATACAAATGAAAAAGAACTGTATGATCTGGCAGAAATCTTCAAAATCTTTGGCGATCAGACACGTATAAAAATTCTAAAATCCCTCTTAGATGATGACAAAAACGTATCCCAGATTGTTGATGAATTACATATGAATCAGTCAGCCATCTCTCATCAACTTAAAATATTAAAAGAATCTCATTTAATAAAAGGTCAAAGAGACGGCAAAAACATCATCTACAGTTTAGATGATGAACATGTCCGCTCTATCCTAAGTCAGGGATTAAATCATTTAAGACACTAAAAACTTTGGCAATTGCCAAAGTTTTTTACTATTTACACCTAAAGCAATTATCTGCATATTTTTTATCTTTTTATATGCAGATTTATTGATTATTTATGATTCCTCACCCATTTAACATATAGCTTGTATTTATATTATTCTTTCACTAAGAATTGGAACAAGCTGCTGTTTACGGGACATGATATTGGAATCAAAGGCACTGTGTTCATCAAAGGTTCTTTCAAGGATTTCACTCATGACAGCTGACTTATCACCATAATAGAGGAAGAATGAACCATCGCCGGAAACATCAGTAAACATCATAATCAATAAGTCATAGTGATAGAGATTCTGATATTCTTCCATCTCTTTTTTGAAATAATTCAAACGACCCTGCAATTCCTGATAGGATCCATAATTAGTTTGTGAGATGGCAACCTTATAGCGACCAAAAGTATATTGTTTCAGATCTCTTTCCAGTAATTCCTTAAAGTCAGCCTTATTTAAGTCAACTGAAGCATTCAATAAAGCCTGGGCATAACTATCTATATCAACTTCCGCAATTATTGAAAGCTCTTTGGCAATTCTGATATCCAAATCAGTAGTGGTTGCTGACTTGAGATTCAAAGTATCAGAAATAATAGCACTAAGCATCATACCGGCAATAGGCTTTGATGGTTTAATATTATTTTCCTGATATAAAAGATAAACAATGGAACAGGTCGATCCCAGAATCTGATTGCGATAATAAATCGGCACATTGGTATGAACATCACCAATATGGTGGTGGTCAATAACTTCAACTATATCAGCCTGATCGATATGGGCAATTGATTGAGAATAAGTAGAATGATCCAATAAAACAAATTTCTTTTTCTGAAAAGACAAAACATGATAACGGGAAATTGAACCCACAACCTGACCCTCATCATTTAAAACCGGATAAAAACGATAACGGGTATTGACGATACTATCCAGCACTTCTTCAACATAGTCATTTTCCTGATAAGACAATATCTTAGTACTCATTATTAAGGAAAGCGGAATAGCTTCATCAATAATGCGGACGATATCAACAACTTCCATCTTTGTAATAATCAAAGATAAAGGATAATCAACAGATTCAATATTTTCATCAGGACAGGAACAGATGACAAGTCCTGCCTTTGTAAGAGATGCTTCTTTTAACTTTGATGAACCACTGACAATTAAAATACTATCTATTAATTCTTCACCATTATCAATACCAAAAATCTTAACTTTACCATTACTTATAAAGCCCTTATTTATAACTATTTCTGCTTCTAAGTCTTTGGCAATCAGTTCAACACTGGAAGCACGCAAATAGGCCTCTCTTGTTTCACTGGCTGCCAGTCTTAAAGATGTCAGATTTGCAGAAGAAACAATACCGATGATTTTTTTATCATCATCAACCACATAAAGAGTTCTACTATGAGAATCAGCAATTAATGAAAAAGCCTTATTACAAGAATCATCTTCCTTCAACAGGATGGCCTCATCCATATCGATATCCCTTAATTTACAACGGGCATCCTTTAAAACCAATGGAGCTTCAATATTGAAATAACGGGTGGCAAACTTGGTTTCCTCATTTAAAGGACCCAGGCGACCGGCAATAGCCCCCTGTCCCAGTTCATTTTTAAGTTCGGCATAAGCCAAAGCTGAGGCAATTGAATCGGTATCGGGATGACGATGACCGATGACATACAATACATTACTTAACATCACAAATACTTCCTATATAATTTAACAGATCCTCATAGACAAGTTCTTTATCCAGTTCATTTAATATCTCATGTCTATCATCTTTATAAAATTTATAATCCACATTTTTCATTCCACTGTCTTTAAACAGTTTAATGACCTTTTTAACACTTTTTGTAAAATCACCAACCGGATCATTCTCACCTGAAACAAAAAGAACAGGCAGATCCTTTGGCATTTTTGTTAAATTCTTTTTATTCTGAATCCTTATCATCAGCTTAAAGAGATAATAGAAAGCATTCAAAGTAAAGACATAAGTACATCTTTCTTCATGAATATATTTATCGATAATATCAGGATCTTTACATAGCCAGTCTTTATGGGTATTTGATGGTTCAAATGTCTTATTATAAGAACCAATGCTCAAACTGTTTAGTAATTGAGAACGATAATGCCAGCCTTTGAACAAAGCCATAATCTTGCATAAAAGACAGGAACTTTTTAACAATAATACAGGAACCTGACCAGTACCCATAATGATAGCACCAGCCAATTCCTGACCATGGTCAATAAGATAGTCATTGCATAAGAACGAGCCCATTGAATGGCCCAGCATAAAATATGGTATGTCTGGATATTTTTCTTTGGTGATTTGGACCAGATAATGCATATCTTCAATTAAAACTGAATCACCATCTTTTTCACAGAAATAACCATACTTATCTTTGGAAGTGATACTTTTACCATGACCCAAATGATCATTGCCACAAACCACTATTCCTTTGTTACATAAATATTGGGCAAAATTATCATAACGGTCAATAAATTCACACATGCCATGACTTATCTGCAAAACAGCTCTTGGTACATCAGGTATATAATAAACAGCTCTAATATTTGTTTTCTTATCACCTGATAAATAATAAAACTCTTCTTTTTCCATCCTAGAAGCCCAAATCCTCGTGAACTAAAACAATTTCATATTCCATCTTTGAAGGCTTACGCCAAAGGATGGTGGCAATGCGACAAATGCGTTCTGGTGAATCACAATCAGAACACTTACCAGTCACCGCACATGGTGTCTTACGCTTTAAACGCTTGGCATTTAAAGGAGCTGCCACATTTCTTACTCTCCACATGGCCTTTTCCATATTTTCACAGACCTTATTCTGACCAATAATCAGATAAACCTTTTTATGACCAAAAGACATGGCTGCAACTCTATTGCCCGTACCATCAACATTGATGATCTCACCACTTTCACTGACCGCATTAGCCGATGACAGATAGACATCAACAGTTGTTGAAGTTCTGGTAATCATATTGTCATCAACACCCTCCGGAACTGGTGTTTCATGCCAATAGACATCATTATGTTTTTCCAGTAAAGGACGGATATTAAGTTCTTTCAATGTTACCGAACCACCACTGCCAACACTCACCTGATCAATAGAACTATCAAGATAGGCAACAGCTTCCTCTTTATTATTAAATTCCGAAACCGTAAAACCATTCTTTTCCAGATTCTTCTTAAGCTTAGTAAAATCCATACTTCCTCCTAATCAATTATGATGATTGTGACATCATTGACATTGGTACCAGTAGCACCAGTAATAACTAATGAATCAATAGATTTTAGACCATAATAGGAATCATTATTTTCAAGATAAGAATCAATATTGACATTATCTAGACTATGGCCATCAACCAGACCACCAGCTGCATCTGTTGGACCATCAGTACCATCCGAAGCCAGACATAGAACAGAAACATTCAAAGCTTTTATTTCTCTGGCCAAACGTAAGGCCAGTTCCTGATTACGGCCACCTAAACCCTTACCCTTAACCTTGACAACATTTTCACCACCAAAAATAAATGCCTGATGATGTTTATCCAGATTCTGATAAATAAAATCTTTTAAATATGCACAGGCATCAGATACTTCCATCGTCAACTGATCATTAATAATTGTTGCTTCATAGCCGGATTTTTCAATAACTTCCTTAGCTGAAAGACAAAGTCTCTTTACACCACCTGTTACTAAAGTTGTGATGTTGTTTAATTCACTGATGGCCTCTCTTTTTAACAATTCTTTGACCTGATCTGAAAGTTTTAAATCATATTTTTCAACAATATTTAATGCATCTTTAGCAGAAGAAGCATCAGGATAGGCTGGACCTGAGGCAATCATATCCGGACGATCAGAGACAACATCGGAAAGAATGATAGAAGTGACATGGGCTGGTTCACAGATTTTTCCAAAGCGTCCACCCTTAACAGCAGAAAGACGCTTACGAATCGTATTGATTTCAACGATATCCGCACCCTTGGTCAGTAACTGTTTATTGATATCCTGTAATTCTGCAAAAGGAATCAAAGGTTTTTCAAAAAGAGCCGAACCGCCACCAGATAATAAGAACAATACATCATCATCCTGTTTCAGCTTGTTACAGAGATTGATGACTTCCTGCGAAGCCTTTATAGAGTTTTCATCAACGATTGGATGACCTGCTTCATAGATATCAAAATTATCAATAGGCCCTTCGGAATGTTTATATTTGGTGATAATA
>DCGB01000114.1 GCA_002314515.1 Solobacterium sp. UBA1789
TAGGATATGCACCATGAGCTGTACCGATAGCAACTGCCAAGCAGTCAACGCCAGTTTCATCAACGAATTTCTTAGCTTCTGCTGGATCTGTTAAATGAGACTTAGTATCTTCTTCTGCATTCTGAGCCTGGCCTACATGACCGAATTCAGCTTCAACAGAAACGCCTACTGAATGAGCTAAAGCAACAACAGCCTTAACTTCTCTAGCATTTTCTTCAAAGCTGCAAGCAGACTTATCAATCATAACTGATGTGAAACCAGCCTGGATAGCCTTTGCACAAGCATCATAACTCTGACCATGGTCTAAGTTAATGCATACTGGAACAGATGACTGAGCAGCTAAATCTCTTAACATGTGACCAAAGAAAACGATATCAGGGTTAGCTTTGAAACCTACGTCAAGAATTAATGGTGACTTTAAATCTTCTGCAACTTCAATAGCAGCTCTTGCATCAAATTCAGAGCTTACATTTGGAGCAGCAACGCCGTAATTGCCCTTAGAAGCATGATCGACGATTTCTTTCATTGTAACTAACATTACAAAATCCTCCTAATTTTTCTTATTTTATTGTATAACAATAAGCAATATTTAAGAATATCTAATAATTAAAAAAACGCTTACAAATAGTCAAAATTGTAAGCGTTATATTTTATTTATATATATTAAATATCTAAAAAACTAATTATGCTTTAGTTCCATAAAGTCTCAAAGCATTCTTATACATGATATCCTCAGCTGACTCGTATGCCTGCTTCTCAGAAAGCATCTTCATATCAACCGCCTTCTGCAATATCACCTGTAAAGAATCCCTGGCAACCTTAGCAGACATCCACGCAATCTCCGGATGATCATGCATACCCGTACCCAACAGGATCTTGGTATGAGGAGCCATAGCCATAATCTCCTCCAGAATCTGCGTAAAATTCAGACAAGCCCAAGGTAAGACCTGACCCAGATCAGCCCAGACATGAGGATAAGTATTAGCCATAACACCAACATTACGGGCATAAGGATAACTGCAGTGTAAGAAAACCAGATGCGTATTATAGAACTCGTAATTATTCAACATTGGACAAAAGACAAAAGGATCAAGTTGTCCAATATCACCATGATAAGTCGGACCCGTAATACCCGTATGAATATGAATAGGGAAATCAAGTTCCATTGTCAGCTTACAGACATGGGTAAACAAGGCATGATAGACATCATCATAGGCATCCTTATCACCCTTTTTAGCCCTGTCATAAACTGCCCTGGCTTCTTCTGCTCTGACAATATGGGGACGCTTTTCCGTCTTCTCTAAAATATGACATTTGACGCCATCATATTTCTCTTCAACAATAGCTTTTCTGACTGCCTTATCAATCTTTTCCAGTAATTCATCGTAGGACTCAGCTTCCTTAAAATATCTGATAATTGGTGCATCAATTCGCCACAAACGATAGATAGGAACCGGAAAAACTTCCAATGACTTATCACCCATTTCCTTCTTGTTATCAAGAAGTTCACCAATTATATGCTGATCTGCATATAATTCAGCAGTATAAGCCTTCATATCCTTTAAAGAACGCTTATTACGCTCTTTCAGAACAACATCAAAATCAGTTTCACAGCCATAGTAATCGCTGAGATATTTAATCAGAGTCTTTGTCACACCCAGATTCTTAGCAACAATCTCCAGATATTCATCAGAACAGGAATTATGATCATTATTAACGCAATCACCAAATTCCTTAGTCTCATTCAACCTGTCACCATAACCATGGGCAAAAGGTGTCAGAAACTCCCTCATATCAATCTCGTGATTAGAAACATCAATCAGATGAGTATGATCATCAAAGAAAGGAATATCTTTAAAATCCAGCATCATTCACTCTTTCCAGTTAACCACTCACTATATGGTAAAGTCTCAACCCAGTCACAGAAGGCATGCCACTCAGGCAGACGGTGATTTCTTCTTTGACGATAAATTGTCTTCAATTGACGATAGTTAGTAATCATCTTTGCGGTAATCTTGAAACCAGCCGGATTAGAATATAATACTTCCAGATATTTCTTAGGAAGCTGCGGATCATTTGGGTTTTCTGCCAGCATCTTATTATATTCAGCCACCTTTTCCTTCATGATTTCAATAATACGAGGATCAACATATTCAATATACTGTTTATCCAGATCAAAACGCGTCATACGATGCATTGTTGACTGAGAAGAAATGAAATATAAGAAACGATAACGCTCAGCTTCAACCCACATTTTATTAGTGCAGGTCAAATCAAACTGAACAGTAATACCTGTTAAAAACTGATCATGGCCTGAACCTGGTTCACTGCCAGCCAAAGACCCAACAGTCTTAGTGATATCAGAATTAAGCTTATTCAAATCAGTTGCCATCGGATACTTACTACCCTTAACAGCTTCCTCAAGACCATAAATGTTGACATTAGAAATAACATCACTGATTTCCATAATTGTTCTCCTATAACTTTATCTATATTTTATCATTATTTGCCCACCCATTGCCTACAAGACGATAAACTGATACTTTATTTAAAAAACAGCTTCATATAGGTTAGAATACAAGAGAAAGCATTGTCTGATATCCGGCAATTTATATGGAGGTATATTAATGGAATATCTTTCTAACAGCAATGGCATAACAGTTAAAGCCCATTATTCTGATGAAAATGTCAAAGAACTCTTTTTACCCCTTTTAGAAGATTTAATTAAAAAACAAAAAGAAAAACAGGGACGACTCCTAGTCTTTCTGGCAGCTCCTCCAGGAACCGGCAAAACAACTCTCTGTGAGTTTTTGAATTATCTTTATAAAGAAAACTTTGGTGATAATCTGACTGTCATTGGCATGGATGGCTTCCATCATTATAATGATTATCTGGAATCTCATGAAATTGACTACAATGGCCAGAGAATCAAACTAAAGGCCATTAAGGGTCAGCTGCCAACTTTCAACGTCCAGTATCTGAAAGAAAAACTGGAAAAAGTTGCCAAAGGAGAAAATGTGATGTGGCCAGTCTATGACCGCCAGCTGCATAATCCAAGAGAAGATGCCATCGAAGTAAATGGCGACATTGTCATTCTGGAAGGCATCTACATCATGATGAAAGAAGAAGTCTGGAAAGATTTGAGCGAATATGCCGACTATACCATCTTCATTAAATCTGAACCGGCAGCCTTAAAAGAAAGACTCATAAGACGCAAAATGAACGGCAATCTTACATATGAAGAAGCCAAAACCTTTATCGAAATGAATGATATGGTCAACGCAACAAAAGTCCTCAACAATTCAAAAGAAGCTGACCTGAATCTGGAATTAAAAGAAGATTATACGTTTAGAGTTATCTAATAAACAGCACTTCATAAGAAGCGCTTTTTTTACTCTTTAATATAACGTTGATTTTTACTATTTGGCTTATCCGGAATTGTCATTCTAATCAAACCGTTTTCAATTGCCGGATTCAGATAACTGTTTCTTAATGTCTCTTTTGATTTAATAAAAAGTCTTTCCATGATCTCATTAGCTGATAAAGGAATATCTGCTTCCATTACAGCAAGCAATTTGTTAACCTGATACGATATATTTTTTGATTCTTTAAGATTATGATTCTACTTCTTTTGTATATTGAATAATAATTTTTTCAATATCACTGACTGACTTTTTTAACATTAGTGCCGCCTGAGAAATAGTCAGATTAGTGACGATATTTATGATTTTTTCATCAACATTGCAAGCCATCATCAGCAGGTTTCTGATTTCCGGATACTGGTCAAAAATATCCTTCAGTTTAGTTGTATTATCAAAACTGATTGTCTTACCCTTATATTCAACAGAGAATCCACCACTGATATTTTCCAGTTCAGCATCAGAAATTATTTCTTTTTTTGACATAATTACATCCTTCCCTAATTACTTCTTTTTTATCATATATCTATTGACAATATCATGACACATCAGCATATTCACCATATCTGCTATAAATATCATCGATAATCTTTTCAGCATTGTCACTTATCTGATAATCATCAACAGCCCAGATATATTTATGCAAACCAACAATCTGGTCGCTATATGACTTCAGCAGATAACCGCCAATACTCGGACAGCGATAGATATCATCATATTCACCAAGTGGCCAGGTATAACTCTGAATATTTCCCAAATCAAAACCAATAACATCTATAAGATAAGACTTTATTTCCTCATTATTCAGATTAGTAGTGATATAAGGCATTACGACTCTGACAAGATTAAGTATTTCCGTATAAGAAAGTTCCTTAATCTTTTCTGCCACCTTACGAATAATTGTATTCTGTCGTTCAACCCTAACAAAATCACTGTCTACATATCGCTGACGGGCATAGGCCAGGGCATCATGTCCATCAAGATGATTCAATCCCTCTTTGGCCTCGATATTCATTATTGTATTTGTTGTTATCAGACCATTGAAAGCAGCAGCTTCCGTAGCTGTCAGTTCAACATCAACACCACCTATTTCATCAATAATAGCGATAAAACCCGCATAGGAAATTGAAACAAATCTGGTAATATCCATATCCAGATTGGCATTAATCGTCTGAATAGCCGCCTTCTCACCACCACGTACAACAGCCCAGTTTAAATGAATATATTCCTCATTTTCACCTGGCATTAAGACTACAACGTCTCTTTGAAGATTTGAAAGCTTAATTTTCTTATCCGTATAATCCAGACTGACAATCTTAATCGCATCAGAACGTTCACCTTCACTGTCACTAAAGTCTGCATCAGAATTATCCTTACCCAACAAAAGGAAATTAATGACCTCATGGGCCTCTTCTTTTCTATCAGATTCATTGATACAGGCATCAGCCTCATTAATAACTTCTTCCTTATTCATTGTATTAAGAAAGGAATCGATATATAAATTAATGGCCACAAAAGCACTGCATATAATCATCATGACCAATATCAGAATCATGATTATCTTCATCCGCTTTTTCTTCATAACTATTTCATTTTACATCTTTTTTATATGTCAAAAAAGAAGTGACCTCCAAGGTCACCTCTTATAATTATTCAATATCCTGTAATTTACCATCCTTTAGTAAAAGACGATGGTCAGACATTGCGGATACTGCATCTGAATGGGTTACGACAATAATTGTCTTACCAAATTCATGAGCAAGTTCCTTAAAGATGCCAATGATTTCCTGCTCCGTTGCCGTATCCAGATTACCAGTAGGTTCATCGGCAAAAATCAGATTGACATTAGAAGCCAGAGATCTTGCAATAGCCACACGCTGCTGCTCACCACCAGATAACTGATTAACCCGACGATCTGCCTTAGTCTTAACGATACCAAAGCGCTCTAAGAGATTATAGGCAACATTCTTCTGATCCTTTGGTAACTTATTATCAGTTTCTGCCATAGCCAATAAAACATTTTCCACAGCTGTCAGATAAGAAATCAGATTATACTGCTGGAAAACAATACTGATGGCATTACGACGATACTTTCCTAAGCCGATTTTTTTGATATCATCTTCCTTAAAATAAATATTTCCACTCTTGGCTTCATCAAGACCCGCAATTAATGACAATAAAGTTGTCTTACCGGAACCAGATGGACCCAATATCGTATAGAAAGTTCCTTCTTCAAAAGAATAAGATAAGTCCTTAAGAATCTGACGCTCATAACCACCATCGATATAAGAATAATTTATATTTTCTAAACGTAAAATACTCATATTAGCCTCCTTAGTTCTGATTCATCAGAATACGCTTTGGATTAAAACGCATAATCATGAAAGAAGGAATAATAACCGAAATCAGCACAATAGCCAATCCAACGACATAGATTTCCAGAATAATTGGCAAAGAAACTGTAACATCATATTCAGCCACTAAATCCTCCAGACTGACATCAGAAGTATAATCCGTATCCCAGATACTATAGTAATCAGCATAGTAATAATCATCATCACTACCAAAATCAGTATTGGCAATCTGATATTCCAGGACCTTTTCACCAACCTTACCAGCAATCAGTGAACCTGAACCAACGGCTAAAGTAAAACCTAAGACCGCAACCAGAGCCAGTTCTACAAAAAACTGAGCAATAATCTTCATCTTCGAAGCACCAACTGACAATAAGACACCAATTTCATATTCTCTTGTCTTCAAAGTTAAAGCGGTAACCAGAGTAATAATAACAATGGCATTAATTACGACCAGCCAGACGATGAAATTAGAATATAAGGATAAAGTATCAAGTGGCTTAGCCAGTTTTTTGAATTCATCATTATTGGCATCCAGTTTCTTAAACTGACTCAGATTACCCTCGTAATCTTCAATAAACTGATCAACATCCAATGGATCAGTCAGCAATAAAGTTACATCAGAAATATAATAACTGGAATCATCATCCTTAGGACGATTATCCGGATTACTATAATATTCATCATCAGGACTCTTCTGAGCATAGTAGTCAAAATAAGCCTGAGAAATCCTGATTTCATAACTGTAATAAGTACTTGCCGGCATCAGCAGCATATTAGCCGGATTCTCATATGGATAAGTATAATCAAAGTTAGACATATCCGGTGTAATCTTCACAGATGGCTCATAGATACCAATAATCTCCAGATTAATTACACCATCAAGCTCAATTTCATAATAATTCTGGCCAACAACATCAACACTGATATCATCACCAACTTTTAAACCATTCTGCTCAGCCAGTTCCTTAGTAAGTAAAACAACATGGGCCTTATTCTCGATTTCCTCTTTAGTATAGAAACGGCCATCAACCAAAGTATAATCACCATCGACAAATTCAATCATGTCATCAAACCAGTTAGCCTTAATCGCAAACTTTGGCTCAATATAAGTCTGACAACTCTCATTGCCATTTTCATCGATCCAGCAGGACTGGCCATTGCTGTCAATATCCTCTTCTGCCCGATTATTCAAATGAACATAGTCCAAACCATCACCCGTATCATAGACCATAGTGATATTAGTCGCATTAGCTGTCTTTACTCTTTCATCCTTCAATAATTCATTGACATCATCCAAAGTAATTCGTGGATAGTCCTTATAAAATGCTGACTGTTCTTCCTCATCCAATGAATCGCCATATTCATAGATTGCATCATAATCCAGAGTATAAGTAACAACAGCCCTCATCTTCTGACGGGTTAAAGTCTTGGCATTCTCACTTGCCATTGAAACACCTAAACCGACAATGACAAAATTACCAATCATGAAAAATGTTATAGTCAACAGAACTGTCTTGGTCAGACCCCTGCTGACATTCTTAATAGCACGCTGAAAAAAATTCATAATATCCTTCCTTATTTATCACAAATGACAATAATAATTTCTTCTGACTCTGGAATATAAGAACCAGACTTCAATTCCTTATCATCACTTCGCTTAACTGAAATAACCATAGAACAGTCAACAGTCTCACTATACTGATATTCAATATGATAATTGGCACCAATATCCTCACATAACTGTCTGATAGTATCCTCATCATAATCAGAAACATCCGGCCAGTTTTCAATATAAATATTCTTGCCCTTGGAAACGACAACATCTACCTTACTGTTGCAGTCAGTGCTGCTGATAGAAATAATCTTACCAGCATCAACTTTTTCATTTAATTCATAAGTAAGCTTATTAAGCTTCAGATTAGCACCCTCATCATTGACCTTACTGATCCATTCTTTCAAGGCATCTAAGGTATCGATATCACCTGGATCTGGCTGACCCAAGGAAATATAAAGCTTAACAGTATCACCACTCTGTAAGACAGAAGAAGCAGCAGGTGATTGAGAAATAACTGTACCCTTCTTCTTAGCAGAATACTGATAATAAGACAAAGCACTCAAACCATTACCTGAACACCATACTGTAGCTTCATTTTCACTATTACCACTCAAATCAGCTAAAACAATAGCCTTACCCTTGGAAACATAAACAGTAATAGTCTCACCTTCTTTGATTGTCTTACCACCTTCAACTGACTGGGAAACAACACAATCCAAGGCAACTGTATCCGAATAACGATAAGCCTTACTTAAATTGACTTTCTTATTCTTAGCCCAGCTTTCAAATTCACTATAAGAACGATTAGTAAAATCCTCAACAGTAACAGTACCCAAAGGCTGAACACCCTTAGAAACAATAATCTTCAGATTAGAAGAACGACAGAACTTATCCTCTTCTACACCCGTTAATGTATAAGAAATTACTTCACCTTCTGCAATCTCATCATCATAGGCTGAAGAAACCTTGGTCTTAGATAACTTATTATCACTGATCCATTTTTCAACATCGGCCTTATTCATCTGATATAAATCAGGTAATTCGATTAATTCATCAGGATCAGCACCCAATGATACTTCAAAGGTCATAACTGCCTTCTTGGTAACCTTCTTACCCTCTTCAACTGATTGAGACATAACAATACCCTCGTCATAGTCCAATGAATATTCTTCTTTAAAGACAATGCCATTGGTCTCTATTTCCTGCTGTCTCAGCCAGTCAACGACATCAGAACGCTTACTGCCAACAAAGTTCTGAACACTGATTTTTGGCCTGAAAATCAGAAACAGAATAATAGCCAGTAATACAACCAAAACAATAAAACCAATAATCACAGGTTTATAATTGAACTGCTTTTTGGAAACTGGAATTCTTTCTTCTTCCTTAAAACTATCCGGTTTTTTATTTGAATCAGAAAACTGATCAAGAAAATTCTTTTCGCTCATTTTACTACCCCTCTAAGCAAAATAATCATAATACAATAGCACAGATAATACAACAATATTATCCTAATTTCATTATAATAAGTAAAAAGGACATAACGCAAATGATAAGAATACTAAATGAAAGTGTCGTCTATCAGAATACTGATGCCATCGTCAATGCCGCAAATACATCTCTTTTAGGAGGTGGTGGAGTCGATGGAGCCATCCACAAGGCGGCTGGACCCCAGTTATTAGAAGAATGTAAAACATTAAACGGCTGTAAAACCGGCGAAGCCAAAATAACCAAAGGCTATAATCTCAAAGCCAGATATGTCATCCATACTGTTGGACCTGTTTATCATAACAGTACACAGGATGCCATACTCCTTGCAGACTGCTATATCAATTGTCTTAACCTGGCAAAAGAATACAATCTTAAATCAATATCCTTCTGCTGCATATCTACTGGCGTCTATGCTTATCCTCTTGAAGAAGCAACACAGATCGCCCACAAAACAACTACAAGCTGGCTGAAAGACAATAACTATCCAATTGATATCAGCTTCTGCTGTTATACAAAAGAAGAATATGATATCTATAACAGAATATTCATTAATGGTCATACTGAATTTAACGGCGTGTAATGTTGTTGTAATTATTTAAAGTTACAATATAAATGAATAAAGGAGAAAAATATGCCTGAAAAGAAAGAGTTAAATAAAGAAGAATTAACTAAAGTAGCTGGCGGAGGTAGAACTGTTTATAACACCCTTATGGTGTGTATAAATACGAACTGTGAACATTCTGCTGTATGGGCTGGTGATTATATCAAGAAGACATTTAATTGTCCTAAGTGTGGACAATATACATTTAAAGGAAAAGAAGAATTTGAACTATAATCAAAAATATTGAGGAATATAAATATGTCTGAAAAGAAAGAATTGAGTATTGAAGAATTAAAAAATGTTAGTGGTGGAGATAATGGCGATTCTGCAAAAGAAGGTGCTTTTTGGAGCTTTCAGGTAAATTATCGTTATAAAGTTGGTGATGTTGTTGAAGTATATAGAAGCAGTATACATTCCAGAACCAGACAAGGAATTATCCAAGATAGAAGGCCAAAGGAAAATTTTGATTATTCCAGAAGTGAATATCGTTATTATGGTGAATATCAGATTTATTATCCAGAAGGGCCAACCTCTGGTCATTCTCAATATGAATGGGTAACTGCTGATGATATTGAATCATCGTAGTAAAAGCATTATATTGTTTAAATTAGATATAACAAAAATCATCAGCTTATTGTCATAGCTGGACTTTGTCAACTAAACTGTGTAAG